>JBCBCS010000155.1:0-8523 GCA_038530475.1 Pseudomonadota bacterium | reverse complement strand
CTCGCGCAGGATGTCCGCCACAGATGGGTCAATGGTGCGTTGGGCGGGTTGCGGTTCCTCTGGTTCTGAAGATGTTTCAGGCTCAGGCTCAGGCTCAGGCTCAGGCTCAGGCTCAGGCTCAGGCTCAGGCTCAGGCTCAGGTTCAGGTTCCGGTTCAGGTTCCGGTTCAGGTTCCGGTGCTGGCTCTGGCGATGGTTCAGGCGTAGGCTCTGGTTCCGGCGCTGGTTCTGGCTCCGGCGTCAGCTCTGGCTCCGGCTCCGGTGCTGGCTCAGGCTCTGGCTCCGGTTCTGGCGCGGGCTCTGCTGGCGGGGCCACGGGGGCCGCCTCGGCAGCGGCAGATGCGCCCGGCTGCTCAAACCACGTATGGCCACAATTCGAACATTGCACATCGCGACCATCCGCCGGGATCACATCCTCGGCGACTTCATATTGCGCACCACAATTTGGACAAACCAATCGCATGTGTCGTCCCTCTGCCTCGATCAGACCAATTGATCTTTCATTGTTTATAGAATGGTTAACGCCTTAACGCCTCCGCCGTAAAGAGCGGGGTCCCACTTGTGACCTGTTTGCAACCGCAGCGCAGATTGCATGTCACACCGCTTTGCGCCAAAACGAGGACAACTGACGGGGGCGCACCGTGATCGAGCTGGACAATGTGGCCTATAGCTATGGCGGGGCGGAGCTGTTTTCGAGCCTGAACCTGTCACTCGCCCCCGGATCATTCCATTTCCTGACTGGACCGTCCGGCGCCGGAAAAACCACACTTCTGAAGCTGTGCTACGGCGAATTGGTCGCGACGGCGGGTCAGGTGCGACTTTTTGGTGACGACGCACGAGGCCTGACCCGGGATGCCGTGGCACAGACCCGGCGGCGGATCGGGGTCGTGCATCAGGATTGCCAGTTCCTTGATCATTTGCCCGTGGCCGAAAATATCGCGCTGCCTTTGACCGTGTCCGATCGCGCGACCACGCCGGACGATCTGCGCGATCTTCTGGGCTGGGTCGGATTGACCCAACAGGCAGCCCAGCTTCCGCCTGAGTTGTCAGGCGGTGAGCGCCAGCGTGCGGCCCTCGCGAGGGCCGTGATCATGTCGCCCGATGTGATCCTCGCAGATGAACCCACTGGCAACGTTGATTGGGAAATGTCGCAGCGCCTGCTGTCCTTGCTGGTTGAGCTCAATAAGATGGGCAAGACTGTGCTTATCGCCACCCACGACCTCAGCCTGATCCGGGCGGCGAAATCGCAGGTCCAGACCCGTGTATTGCGGCTCAAGGATCGTCGGCTGCAACTAGCCGGGGCGGATTTGTGATGGACCGTGTGCTTGGCATCCTGCGGCGCGGACTTGAACTGATGGCAGGCGATCCACAAGCCGACCGCGCCGTGCCGCCCACGGGCTTCACCGCGCGACTGACCCTTTTGACCTCCGCCGCGATGGCGTTTCTGGCTGTCTTCGCGCTGGCCTTGTCGCTGGCCACGGGGCGCCTCGCTGAGCGGTGGTCGGCGGAGCTTGCCCAGACGTCAACTCTGCGTATCTCCGCTCCGCAGGACCAGTTGGCCGCGCAAACCCAAGCGGCCCTTAACGTGTTGCAAACCACCCCCGGTGTGGCCGAAGCCCGTGCGCTCAGCGCGGATGAACAACGCGCGCTGTTGGCCCCGTGGTTCGGCCCCGACCTGCCGGTCGAAAGCCTTCCGATCCCCCAACTCATTGAGATCATCGAAGACCGTCCGGGTTATGACGCCACCGGACTGCGTGCCCGGCTTCAGGCCGAAGCGCCGGGTGCCGTGCTTGACGATCACACTCGCTGGCGCGAACCGCTGGTTGAAGCCGCATCGCGCTTGCGTCTGTTGGGCTTCGTCTCAATGGTCCTGATCGCTGCCGCCACCGGCGCGATGATCACATTGGCCGCCAATGCGGCGCTGGCTGCCAACGCCC
Organism: Pseudomonadota bacterium; assembly: GCA_038530475.1. Taxonomy (GTDB): domain Bacteria; phylum Pseudomonadota; class Alphaproteobacteria; order Rhodobacterales; family Rhodobacteraceae; genus Octadecabacter. Next base: position 6,587 of record JBCBCS010000155.1, on the reverse strand, counting down.
AAGTGATCCGGGTCATGCGCCTTGTCGGGGCCAAGGATATCTATATCGCCCGCGCCTTCGTCCGCCGTTTCACCTTGCGCGCTCTGACGGGGGCCGCGATCGGGATGATGCTGGGCGGAATCGCCGTTCTGCTTTTGCCGAGCGCCGACGCGGCGGGCGGATTCCTGACCGGCTTGGGCTTCCAAGGCTGGCACTGGCTCTGGCCGCTCACCATCCCCATTCTCGCGGCGGCTGTCGCCTTTATTGCCACACGCCAAGCCGCCCTGCGCACATTGAGGGAACAATCATGATCCAGTGGCTCCGCTCGTTCTTTTTCGTCGTGATCATCTACCTTGGAATGATCCCCATTGGGCTGTGGTTCGCCCCTGCGGCTCTCCGAAGCCGCGACGGCGCACTTGCGGGTTGCAAAGCCTGGTGTGCCTTTGTCCGCTGGCTTGCCCCTTGGATGGTCGGCCTGACGTTTGAGGTGCGTGGCACACCTCCGACCGAGGAGTCCCTCGTTGCGGGCAAGCATCAAAGCTTCCTCGACATCATCCTCATTTTCCATTCCCTGCCACGCGGCAAATTCATCATGAAGAAAAGTCTGATGAAGGCCCCGATCCTTGGCTGGTACGCCAAGCGGCTCAACTGCATCCCCGTTGATCGCGGCAAGCGGGCTGAGGCCGTGCGCAAGATGCTGGAGGACGTGGCGTCGGGGCATGCCGATCCCGGTCAGCTCATCATCTACCCGCAAGGCACCCGCATCGCGCCGGGTGTCAAAGCGCCCTACAAGATCGGCACCTACATCCTTTACAAGGAGAGCGGACAACCCTGCTATCCGGTGGCCGCCAATGTCGGGCTCTTCTGGCCCAAGAAGGGCATCATCCGCCGCCCCGGCAAGGCCATCATAGAATTTCTGCCCCCCATCGCCCCCGGTCTTGATGAGGCGGCGTTCATGGCCCGGCTCGAAAATGATATCGAAACAGCCTCAAACCGCCTGATGCGAGAGGCGGGCTTCAAGGAGATCGAGGAATGACCCGGATCGAAACAACGGCTGAACTTGAAGCGCTTTATGATGTCGTGAATCCGAAATCCCTGCAGAAAGTGGTGGATCGCCTGACGCCACATTACCGCAAATGGGTCGAAACCGCGCGGTTCTGCGTGCTGACGACCGTTGGCCCCGAAGGCACCGATGGCAGCCCCCGCGGGGACGATGGCCCGGTGGTGCGCATCAAGGACGACCGCACTTTGCTGCTGCCAGATTGGCGCGGCAACAACCGGATGGATTCCTTGCGCAACATCGTTCGCGATGGCCGGGTGAGCCTGATGTTCATGGTGCCGGGCACCAACACGGTGGTGCGCATCAACGGCACTGCGATCCTGACCGCTGATCCGGATGTCACAGATCAATTCGACCAGAACGGCAGACATCCCCGTTCGGTGATCGAAATCACCATTGGCGAGATGTATTTTCAGTGTGCCAAGGCGCTCATGCGGTCCGATCTGTGGCGCGGGGTGTTGGACGCCGAGGTGCCGTCTGCCGGGGACTTCCTGAAAGAGCAAAAAGCGATTGAGGACGCGAAGGCCTATGATGACGGCTATGCGGAATATGCCAAGGAACGGATGTGGTGAACGTCAAACGGATCGGGTTCCTCACCGGGGCGGCAATTGCTGGTGTCGGAGTCTGGGCGTTCTACGCGCTCACGACAGTGACGGACGATGACCGCCTCGCTGAGGTTCTGGAGGATCACTGCCTGCCTTATGTGACCACTGGCGTCGAACCATTCACTGAAATGGGGCGCACGCCCGGCGTCTACGACGAAGTCCAGCCCCGTGACGGACTTGAGGACGGTGGCACCAAGATCCTTCATGGCAACCGTTTCATCGCCCAATGGGGCATTCAGACAGGAAACGGCAATACCGTCCGCCTGTGTTTTGTCGACCCCAGCTATGCGGACAATACGATCGCCGCCTTCGACGTGACAGAAGACGGCTTCGTGTCTCGCATGACGCGGTTGTTCTCCACATTCGATGACCTCGCCCCGGATCGCGATGTGATCGAAAGTGGTCCGACGGTCATGGGATGGTTCGGGATGGATCGCGCCCCAAATGAAGGTCTGCGTGTGGTGATGACGGTCAGCCCCGGCCTCGTGTCCGGTGTGCTCGTCGGTGCGGATCTGAATTGAACGCCCATGCATCTGCCATGGCACATGTCCGACTTGCACCCTCATGCCCTGTCCCTCGATGAGGACGCATTGGAGCATCCGGATTTTCAGCGGGTTCTGACCGACGACCTCGCTGCGATGGCGCCACCCGATATCATCCATCGCTTTCGGGCGGTAGGACGTGACGGTCAGCAGACTGAGGTGCTCAAGGCTGCAGGCTTTTCCGTGACGCGCCTCACGCGGCTGATTGATCTGCCGCTCAATCTTGATCTGCCCCATGCGCTGGAGGCACACATCGCCCCGCATTGGTTCGGCCCCGAAGAACGCGGCCCGTGGGAGCAGTGGTTGGACGCCCATTGGCGTCACTACGACACCCTTCATCAAAGCAACCCCCCGCAACAGCCTGCGCAGGGTCTGGCCCCGCTTTTCGCTGGTGCTGACCTGATTGCGGCTTTTGCCCTCCGGGATGGGCCGCAAGGCCGTGTCTTGAGCTTTGCGAGCCTGCGTGAGGGCGAAGAACTCGGCTGGATCGGTGGTCGGCCTGATCTGCTGGATCAAACCCTCTCGGCGTGTCTGCGCCGCGCGGCCGCCCTGGGGTGGAGCAAAGCCACGCTAGAGGTTGACGACGACGACCGCCCGCTTTGGGCGCTGGCCTCGGACCTGCCGGGCCCGACCCGCACTTTTGTGACCTGGCACCGGGAGCGACAGCCCTCGAGCCAACCCCATTGACCACTTAACATCGAATTAAGGTTAACGCGCTCTGGCTTCCTTTTGCTCAAAATACCTCGGGGGAGCGCGGGACGCGCGGGGGCAGCGCCCCCAATGGCTCAACTCAGCGGGCAATCAGCCACATCGACATTGACCACTACAAAGGTCTCCGGCCCAAACGTTACACCGCCCAGATCGACATAGAGCTTTGAGCCTTCGACAAAGATCGACCCGTCCTCCAGTTCCACCGTCGACAGCTCCAGATCCTGCGCCGCGCCTTCGAACAAAACGCATTCCGTCAGAAAATCGAGGACATAGCCATTGAACTCAGGCTCAGGGAAGATGCCGCCCACATCTGGCGGGTAGGTCAGCACGATCTGTTGGTCACGGATATCGATGATGGCCGGCACAATGTCCCAGCCGTTTTGCGACCCTTCAGGTCCCAGCCCATACTCGACCCCGTTGCTGACCTGTGCTGGGTGGCGCTCACCGACGTAAATCGGGGCCTCCCGATCGTCATAAGCAAGCGCGCCAAACGTCACCGTGCGGTCCATCAGTCCACCGGCGCCCGCCGTGCTCGCGCTGAGCGCGACAGCAGCGATGAGCCCGATGCGGACCATTACGCCGCCAGCCCTTTCTGACCCAGGTCGAGGTATTTCTGCCGCCGGGCGCTGCGCAGCTCATCCCGCGATTTCCCGTCCAGCGTGTCGATCATGGCGGAGATTGCGCGACCCACGGATCCGATCACCTCGGTTTTGTGACGGTGCGCGCCGCCCATGGGTTCCTCGATGATCCGGTCGCAGACGCCCAACTGATGCAGGTCCTGCGCTGTCAAACGCAATGCCTCTGCCGCTTCGCGCATCTTTTCGGCGTCCTTCCACAGGATCGACGCGCAGCCCTCGGGCGAGATCACGGAATAAACCGAATGTTCCAGCATCGCGACCTGATCGGCCGTGGCGAAGGCCACCGCGCCACCTGAGCCACCTTCGCCGATGATCACGGACACCATCGGCACGCCAATCTGCAGACATTTCTGTGTGGACCGGGCAATCGCCTCGGACTGGCCCCGTTCCTCGGCGCCCTTGCCGGGATAAGCGCCGGGCGTGTCGACCAGCGTCACCACGGGCAGGCCGAACCGGTCGGCCATATCCATCAGACGGATTGCCTTTCGGTAGCCTTCGGGGCGGGCCATGCCGAAATTCCGTTCAATCCGGCTCTTGGTGTCGCTGCCTTTCTCGTGACCGATCACCATCACGGGCCGGTCGCCGAGCCGCGCCAGACCGCCCATGACCGCGTGGTCATCGGCAAAGTTCCGGTCGCCTGCCAGCGGCGTGTATTCGGTGAACAAGGCGTCGATGTAATCGCGGCAATGGGGGCGGTCGGCATGCCGCGCCACCTGACATTTCCGCCAAGGCGTGAGGTCGCGATAGAGGCTCTCCAGAAGGTCGGCTGCCTTCTTGTCGAGCGCTTTCGCCTCGTCCTCGATATCCATTTCCTCGTTCGCACGGGCCACAGCCCGCAGCTCTGCCGCCTTGCCTTCGATTTCGGCCAACGGCTTTTCAAAGTCGAGGTAATTGGTCATGCCCGCCCTTTCGTCTTGTTCCAGCGATATAAGGGGGGGCGGGGCGCAATTGCAACTCAGCAAGATTTGTGCGGCGCGGTCCTGCTAGGGTGATTGCATGACCCAGAGCCCTGCCAAGACACACCCCCACATGGACCGCATCCTGCGCGTGATCGATTGCATCCACGCCCACGCGGATGAAGACCTGTCATTGGATCAATTGGCCGACGTTGCTGCGATGTCGCGCTTTCACTGGCATCGTGTGTTCAGCGCGATCATGGGTGCGTCGCCGGCACATGTGATCCGGTCCGTGCGAATGCACAAGGCAACTATGCTTCTGGTTCGCACGGATCTGCCGATCCCTGAGGTGGGCAAACGTGTCGGCTACCCCAATGACCGCAGTTTTGCCCGCACCTTCAAAGACGCCTACGGCCTCGCACCTCAGGCCTTTCGCAAACAGGGCCATGAAAAGAACGCCCCCAAATTCATCACAGGAGACACTGAAATGTTTGACGTTTCCCTCAAGACCGCGGAGCCGATCCGCCTCGCTGCTCTGTCTCATCAGGGCGATTATTCGAATATCAGTCAGGCGTTTCAGAAGCTTGGCCCGATGATAAGTGCGGCGGGTGGCTGGCCCCAGACGCGCGGCATGGCCGGCGTCTACTACGACGATCCCGCAAGCACGCCAGAGGCCGACCTGCGCAGCCATGCCGGCGCCGTTTGGGCCGGCGACTCTGTGCCTGACGGAATGGAGGAGGTCACGCTCGACGGTGGCCCCTACGCCGTGTTGCACTTCAAAGGACCCTATTCAGGCCTGGCTGCGGCCTATCAATATCTCTACGGCCCGTGGCTTGCCGAGCATGGCGCCGACCTACGCGATGCGCCGTCGTTTGAGATTTATCTCAACGACCCCGCCGACACCGCGCCTGAGGATTTGCTGACCGATATCTACATGCCGCTGGCAGGGTAGGGCAGATCGCCGGGTTATGACCCGGCGATCATTTCAGCCTGTTTGACGATGACTTCGGCTTGTTTGATCGACGCGATGTCGACCAGACGGCCCTTGTAGACCGTGGCCCCTTCGCCCCGGGCCTTGGCGTCTTCCATGGCGGCAAGGATTTCGCGGGCTTCGGCGACAGCCTCATCCGACGGGGTGAACACCTCATTGGCGAGGCCGATTTGCTTGGGGTGGATCGCCCACTTGCCCACCATGCCCAGCGTGGCCGAGCGTCGGGCCTGCGCGCGGTAGCCTTCGTCGTCGCTGAAATCGCCGAACGGGCCGTCGACGGGCAGAACCCCATGGGTGCGGCAGGCGGCAACAATGGCGGTCTGCGCCCAGTGCCACGGATCGCTGTAATGGCGGGTGTCGCCGTGTAGCATGTAATAATTGTCCTGCGTGCCGCCGATGCCGGTCGTTTGCATCCCCATAGATGCGGCGAAATCCGCGGCCCCAAGGCTCATCGCCGCCATGCGGGGCGAGGAGGCTGCGATCTCTTCGACATGCGCGATCCCGGCGGCGCTTTCGATGATCACTTCGAACGTAACGGGCTTGCTGCGGCCCTTGGCGGCCTCAATCGCCGTGACCAGCGCGTCGACGGCGTAGACATCCGCAGCACAGCCCACTTTCGGGATCATGATCTGGTCCAGCCGGTCGCCCGCTTGTTCCATCAGATCGACCACGTCGCGGTACCAATAAGGCGTGTCGAGCCCGTTGATCCGCACGCTGAGCGTCTTGGTACCCCAATCGACGGTGTTGATCGCCTCAATCACATTGGCGCGGGCCGCATCCTTGTCGGAGGGGGAGACGCTGTCTTCAAGATCAAGGTTGATCACGTCCGCCGCGCTGGCCGCCATCTTCGCGAACAGCTTGGTGTTCGACCCTGGTCCGAAAAGCTGGCAACGGTTCGGGCGGGCGACGGGGCTGGGTTGCAGGCGGAAGGACATGTGGCGTTCCCTTGGTAATGATATTTCGTTTTGGGCTGCCTTCGGCGTAGATTATTGCGCATCATGCTGCAAGCGCGAATTTGCAGCTGCAGCATAGCGGGAGGATCGTGCGTATTTTACCTCATATCCGCGACATTCTTCGAAATCGGACGCCACTTCCGCGAAAAACAGCAACAAATCCCGTCTTCGCACCTCCAGTTTACGCTAAACACAGGAGGCTGCCATGATTC
>JBCBCS010000154.1:0-8525 GCA_038530475.1 Pseudomonadota bacterium | reverse complement strand
CCGATCCGGTCGGGCTATAATGCCGTCGCCGACGATTGGTTCGGCATCACGCCGGGCACCGATGGCCTTCTGATCATGGCGCTGATCCATGAGTTGATGAAGGCCGGCAAGGTTGACCTCGACTACCTTGCGCGGTTCACCAACGCGTCGTGTCTTGTGAACGAAGACCCGAAATCGCCGGAACGTGGCCTGCTGCTGCGGGATAGCGACGGGGAGCCACAGGTGATCGACCGCCGCACCGGCGAGCTTGCGCCGTGGAACGGCGAGGGTGTCGAGCCTGATCTCAGCGCCACCCACCGGCACGCAGGCATCACCCACCGACCCGTCTTCCACCTGATGGCCGATCGCTTCCTCGACCCGGCCCATGCGCCCGAGGCTGTGGCCGAGCGCACCGGGATTTCAGCCGAGCGCATCAAACGCCTCGCCGCCGACATCGCCCGCGTCGCGTTTGAGGAAGAGGTCGTGCTCGACCGCCAATGGACCGATTTCCGTGGCAAGACCCATGACAAAATGGTCGGTCGCCCCGTCTCCATGCACGCGATGCGCGGGATTTCGGCCCACTCCAACGGCTTCCAAACCTGCCGCGCCCTGCACACCCTGCAAATCCTGCTGGGGGCTGTCGAAACGCCGGGTGGCATGCGCTTCAAACCGCCCTACCCCAAGCCAGCGACGGCCCATCCCAAGCCCCACGGCAAAGTCACACCGGGGCAGGCGCTGAACGGTCCGCACCTTGGTTTCGTCCACGGCCCCGATGATCTGATGGTGCATGACGACGGCTCCGCCATCCGCATCGACAAGGCGTTCACCTGGGACAACCCGCTCAGCGCGCACGGGCTGATGCACATGGTGATCTCGAACGCTCATGCCGGTGATCCCTACAAGATCGACACGCTGTTCATGTATATGGCGAACATGTCGTGGAATTCGTCGATGAACACGACCGGCACGATGGAGATGCTGACGGATACGGACGAAGACGGGAATTACGTGATCCCGAACATCATCTATTCCGATGCCTATAGCTCTGAAATGGTGGCCTTCGCTGATCTGGTTCTCCCCGACACGACCTATCTGGAACGGCACGATTGTATCAGCCTGCTTGACCGCCCGATCTGTGAGGCGGATGCCGTCGCCGACGCGATCCGCTGGCCGGTGGTTGAGCCTGACCGCGACGTCAAAGGCTTCCAATCCATGCTCTGTGATCTGGGCGCGCGGCTGGGTCTGCCCGGCTTCGTCAATGACGATGGCAGCCAGAAATATGCCGATTACGCCGATTACATCACCAACCACATCCGCCGTCCGGGCATCGGCCCGCTGGCGGGATGGCGCATGGGCGAGGACGGTCTGCAAGACGGACGCGGCGCCCCGAACGACGCACAGCTCGACAGCTATATCAAGAACGGCGGCTTCTGGATGGCCCATGTCCCGGACGAGGCCGCCTATTACAAACCCTTCAACACCGCCTATCAGGATTGGGCGGTGAAGATGGGGTTCTATGACAGCGTCCAGCCCTACATCTTCACGCTCTATGCCGAACCGCTGCAACGGATGCGCTTGGCCGCCGAGGGCATCGGCCGGGTTCAGCCGCCCGATCACCTGCGCGAACAGGTGAAGACGGTGATGGACCCGCTGCCCTTCTGGTATGCGCCGGACACCGCGACAGACCCGGACGAATACCCGATCCACGCGCTGACCCAGCGCCCGATGGCGATGTATCACTCCTGGGGCACGCAAAATGCGTGGCTGCGGCAAATCCATGGGGTGAACCCGCTTTATGTGCCCACCAAGATCTGGGAGGCTCATGGGTTCTCGGACGGCGATTGGGCCAAGGTGTCGTCGCCCGCGGGCGAGATCACGGTCCCCGTGGCACACATGGCCGCGCTCAACGAGAACACGATCTGGACGTGGAACGCGATCGGCAAACGCAAAGGGGCCTGGGCCTTGGAAAATGACGCGCCGGAAACCACCAAGGGCTTCCTGCTCAACCACCTGATCCACGAATTGCTGCCCGAAAAAGGCGACGGGATGCGCTGGTCCAACTCCGACCCGATCACGGGTCAGGCCGCATGGTTCGACCTGAGGGTGAAGATCGAAAAGGTGGGCGCACCCGCTGGCCTGCAATCCCAGCCAGCCCATCCCGCGCAAAAGGCCCCTGTCGCCACCGGCCCAAAAACGCTGGCGTGGAAGGTCGGAAAATGACCCGCACTCTCGCCCTTATCTTCGCGGCCCTCGCTCTGATGATCGGCTCCTTCATCTGGTTCGTCGCCACATGGGACCGCGACGCCGAAGAGCCGATTGGCGCGGTCGCGCCCCCCGCCAACCTTAATATCCCGTTCATCCTTTCAGCCTCAAAAGACTGGTCAATTTGGCAAGATCGGGGTTTTGAAACTGACCAATTTGGGAATTTTGCCGCATGACGACACTCCCCCAATCCACCGAGCGCAAGCTCGGCCTCGTCATCGATCTGGACACTTGCGTGGGCTGCCATGCTTGCGTGATCTCCTGCAAAGGCTGGAACACGGAAAACTACGGCGCGCCGCTGGCAGACGAAGACCCCTACGGCGCAAACCCCGTGGGCACCTTCCTCAACCGCGTCCATTCCTATGAAATTCAACCAGAAAACGCGCCCGCCCAGCTGATCCACTTCCCCAAATCCTGTCTTCATTGCGAAGACGCGCCCTGCGTCACCGTCTGCCCCACGGGCGCAAGCTACAAGCGGGTCGAAGACGGGATTGTGCTGGTGAATGAGCAGGATTGCATCGGATGCGGGCTCTGCGCCTGGGCCTGCCCCTATGGCGCGCGTGAGATGGATGTCGTTGAAAAGGTTATGAAAAAATGCACCCTTTGCGTGGACCGGATCTATAACGAAAACCTGCCCGAGGAAGACCGTGAACCTGCCTGCGTGCGCACCTGCCCGGCCGGCGCGCGGCACTTTGGCGACTTCGCAGACCCTGAAAGCAACGTGTCAAAACTGACCGCCGAACGGGGCGGCATGGACCTGATGCCGGAAATGGGCACCAAGCCCGTGAACAAATACCTGCCACCGCGCCCCAAGGATCAAAGCCAGCGCGAAGAGATCGATATTCTGGCGCCCTACCTCGAGCCCGTCGCGGCGGAGCCGAAGGGCTTCCTTGGATGGCTCGACAAAGCGCTCGACGCGATGCCCGGCAGCAGCAACGGAGGATCAAAGTAATGCATCCCGCCCCATCCGTGATCCTGTTCTCAACCCTGTCCGGCCTTGGCTTTGGGTTGCTGTTCTTCCTCGGCCTTGGCCTGCCCGCACCGACGGGTTTGTCCGCGTTTATCTGGTTTGCCATCGCTTATGCGCTGGCGGTGGGTGGCCTGATCTCGTCCACATTCCATCTGGGACACCCGGAACGAGCGTGGAAAGCGTTTCGGCAGTGGCGGTCGAGCTGGCTCAGCCGCGAAGGCATCGCAGCCGTCGCGGCTTTGCTGGTCATGGCCGTCTACGGCGCGGGTCTCGTGTTCTTTGACACGAGGATCGTGGCGTTGGGGTATCTTGGCGCTGCGCTGTCCTTTGGCACAGTGTTCACCACGGCGATGATCTACACCCAGATCAAGACCGTGCCGCGCTGGCACAATGTCACGACACCGGCGATGTTTCTGAGCATTTGCCTCGCCGGTGGGGCCTTGCTCGCCGGGCAGATCAGCATCGCTGTGCCGCTTCTGGTTCTCGCCGGGATCGCGCAGGCCGCGCATTGGCTGGTGGGCGACGGGGCGCTGGCGAAGTCCGGCACTGACATTGGCAGCGCAACCGGTCTGGGCGAGCGTGGCGCCGTCCGCGCGTTTGAGCCACCGCATACCGGCACCAACTACCTGCTTCGGGAATTCGTCTTTGTCATCGGCCGCAAACATGCCGTCAAACTGCGGGTGATCGCGATCACGTTGATGGTCGTCCTGCCCTTGCTGGTGCTGGTCGTCCTGCCCTTCAGTCACGTCCTCGCCGCGCTTGCCGTGCTCTGCCATCTGGCGGGCGTTTTGGCGGCCCGTTGGCTGTTCTTCGCGGAAGCCGAGCATGTGGTCGGGCTCTACTACGGCAAACGCTAACGGAGAGCGCCGCATTTCTTAGAAATGCGAGAAGGCGGGCCAACCCGCCTTTGGCCAAAATTTCGAAATTTTGGTGCGCGCCTTAAGTGCGGATGCGCTGCTCGGTTTCAGCGTCAAAGAGGTAGACGCGGCGGGGCTCGAAACTGAGGCCGACTTTTTGGCCTTCGCTGACACGGTCATCGCCGCGTTCTTCCACGACAATCCGTTCCCCGGTATCCGAGACCAGGTAGGCGTAGCTGACACCACCCAGACTTTCGGTGAGGTCAACCGTTAGTGCGTCGCCCGCAGGGTCAATCGTCAGATGTTCGGGGCGCAGGCCCACGCTCACCGCCTTGCCCTTGTAGGCAGGTGCCACATCCAACGCGATCGTCTGGCCCAGCGCGGGCACCTCGACCGCATTGTCGCCAATCATGCCGTCCATGAAGTTCATCGCAGGGGAGCCGATGAAGCCCGCGACGAACTTGTTGTCGGGGTCCCGGTAAAGGTCCATCGGTGCGCCGACCTGTTCGATATGGCCAAGCCGCAGCACCACGATCTTGTCGGCGAGAGTCATGGCTTCAACCTGATCGTGGGTCACATAGATCATCGTCGCGCCGATCTCCTTGTGGAGGCGCGCGATCTCAACCCGCATCTCGACCCGCAACTCCGCATCGAGGTTTGAGAGCGGTTCATCAAACAGGAACACCTCCGGCCCGCGCACAATCGCGCGGCCGATCGACACGCGCTGCCGCTGACCACCCGACAGGGCGGCGGGCTTGCGATCAAGGTATTCATCGAGCTTGAGGATGCGTGAAGCCTCGGCCACTTTCTCAGCGATTTCAGCCTTGGGGTGGTTGTTCATCTTCAGCCCGAAGCCCATGTTCTCGCGCACGGTCATGTGCGGATAAAGCGCGTACGTCTGGAACACCATCGCCACGCCCCGCTGTGCAGGGTCCATCCGGGTCACGTCGCGGCTGCCGATGTGGATCTGTCCGTCAGAGGTTTCCTCAAGACCCGCCACCATCCTCAGCAGCGTGGATTTACCGCAACCCGACGGGCCGACAAAGACGCAGAATTCGCCATCGTCGATCTCAAGGTCGATCCCGTGGATCACCTGGACGTCGCCGTATCGTTTGATCGCCTTGTTGAGCGTCACGCCTGACATGTCTTGGATTCCTTCCGTTGGCGCTCAGGATTTCGCGGCCTGAGGGGTCTTTGCAGTTGTATCACCGACAAGCGCCGGAAAATGCCAGGTGGCGGCTTCCGTCGCGATCAGGTCAGCGGTTTTCTTGATGCGCGGCACGAGGCTTTCGAGCCCGGCAAGGTTCGTGCGGGCCGTGGTCGAAGTGACCGACAGCGCGCCAAGCACCTGCCCCCCTTCTGTGAGGATCGGCAACGCCACGCAGATGATGCCCGGTTCATGTTCTTCGCGGTCAAAGCCGTAGCCATTGGAGCGGATCTCGGCCAGTTCGCGGCGCAAGGCTTTGGCGGATGTCAGCGTTTGCTCAGTGAAGCGGTGGAAGCTTTGCTGTTCGATCACCTCGGCCAGCTCAGCCTCTGGCAATTGGGCGAGCATGACCTTGCCAACGCCGGTGCAATAGGCTGGGCCGACCTTGCCGGCCTGGCTGAACATTTCGACCGGGGTCTTGGCGTTGCGTTTGTCGACATAGATGACCTGCGCATGATCGAGCTGGGCAAGGTGGACCGTCTCACCGACATCGCTGCTGAGCCGGTCGATGAAGGCGCGGGCGATGGGGGCGAGCGACGCCTGGCTCCAGGCGGCATGGGCCAATCGCACCAGCCGGACACCGGGCGCGTAGGTGCCCCGGTCGGCATCATAGTGAAGCATCCGCTGGCTGGTCAGGGTCTGAACGAACCGGAACAAGGTGGCCTTGGGAAAAGACGAGCCGTCCAACAATTCCGAGAACCGGACCGGTCGCCCAAACGATGCGACCTGGTCCAACACCTCGAGCGCCTTGCCGACGGTTCCGTCACCTGATGCGGCCATTTCATCCTCCCGTGGGCCAAGGTCCTCCACCTTGACTGTTGACAAGCATGGCCGAGTCGCAGTTAGATTTCAATATTCAAAACCAAGTTTCAAATAATGAGACTGGTTGAGATGGAAGCTAAGGGAGGAAACCATGCATTCCATTTTGAAAGCGTCCGCCGCGGCGCTGGCTTTGGGTGTCGCAGCGACATCCGTTCATGCAGACGGTCATTCGGAACTCGAAGGCACGCTGCGCATCATCTCTGACATGTCCAACCCGGCGCCGCGCGCTGTGATGGAAGGTCTGGCCGCTGACTTCGACGAGATGCACCCCAACCTCACGGTTGAGCTGGAAATCGTTGACCGCGAAGCCTGGAAGACCCAGATCCGCAACGCGCTCAGCGCCAACCCGCCCGACGTGGTGAACTGGTATGCCGCAACCCGTATGACGCCTTACGTCGATGCCGGTCTGTTCATGGACATCTCTGATCTGTGGGATGAGCCTGAGTTTGCAGCACTCGCGTCCACCGAAGGTGCGATGACGCTGAACGGTGCCCAGTGGGGCGTGCCTTACACCTACTACCAGTGGGGCGTGTACTACCGGAAAGACATCTACGAAGACCTCGGTCTCGAAGAGCCCACCACCTGGGAAGAAGAGCTCGCCAACTGCCAGACGCTTCTGGACAACGGCATCAAGTGCTACACGATCGGTTCCAAGTTCCTGTGGACCGCTGGCGGCTGGTTTGACTACATCAACTCCCGCACCAACGGCTACGAGTTCCACATCCAGCTCGCCAATGGCGAAATCCCGTGGACCGACGACCGCGTGCGTGAAACCTTCGCCAACTGGCGGATGCTGATCGACATGGGTGCGTTCATCGACGACCACCAGTCCTACAGCTGGCAGGAAGCCATGCCGTTCATGGTGGACGGTGAGGCTGCGGCTTACCTGATGGGTAACTTCTCTGTCGCGGCGTTCCGTGACGGTGGCCTGACGGACGACCAGCTCGACTTCTACCAGTTCCCGACGATCAACCCTGACGTCGCACCGGCAGAAGACGCGCCGACCGACACGTTCCACATCGCCTCCGGCGCTCAGAACGTGGAAGCCGCGAAAGAGTTCTTGCGCTTCGTGACCTCGGCTGACGTGCAGTCCGCGATCAACGCAGGCGACGCTCTGGGTCAGCTGCCTGTGAACGCAAACGCCTCCGTCTCTGATGACAAGTTCATCCAGGAAGGCTTCGACATGCTGTCCAACAATGCATCCGGCGGCATCATGCAGTTCTTCGACCGTGACTTCCCGGCTGAAATGGCCAGCGTCGGCATGGAAGGCCTGCAGGAGTTCATGGTGTTCCCGGACAACCTCGATGACATCCTGGCCCGTCTCGAAGACGCGCGTCAGCGCATCTATCAGTAAGACCTGATCGGAAAGGGGCGGGCCACGCGTCCGCCCCTTTTCTCTTTCCAACCCATCTGCAAGTCGCCCCCGCCCCGCGCGCCTTTCACATGTGTTGACCCTTCAGGAGGCCCAACATGTCCACCGTGACAGCCGAACCCGAGACCCGCAGCTGGTACAAGCGCAACGAGATTGCGGTCACGCCGTGGCTGTTCCTGATCCCGGGCATCCTGTTCTTTGCGGTCTACGTCATCATCCCGATTTTTCAGTCCTTCTGGATCTCGTTCCACGAATGGGATGGTCTGGGAGAGGCGGAATGGGTCGGTCTTGCGAACTATGAGCGCTTGTTGGGCGGGGACCGCAAGTTTGAGGTGTCATTCTGGAACAATATCAAATGGCTGGTGCTGTATTTGCTGGCCATCCCGATGGGGCTGTTCATCTCGCTCTTCCTGAACCAGACGGTGTTCGGTATCCGGCTTTATAAGTCGCTGTTCTTCTTCCCTTTCGTGATTTCTCAGGTCGTTGTCGGCCTCGTCTTCTCCTGGTTCTACCTGCCGGGTGATCAGGGGCTGCTGAACAACGTGTTGGGCACCGTGGGCCTTGGGCCGTACAACATCCTCGGCAATCCGAACACGGCGACTTATGGCATCATCGCCGCCGGTCTATGGCCGCAGACGGCCTATTGCATGATCCTGTACCTCACCGGCCTCAACGCCGTGGACCCTGAACAGGTGGAGGCCGCGCGGCTTGATGGCGCAAAAGGCCACCGGATGCTCTGGCACGTGATCTTGCCGCAGCTGAAGCCTGCCACGTTCATCGCCTTCGTGGTGACGATCATCGGCGCGCTGCGGTCGTTCGACTTCATCGCCGTGATGACCAATGGCGGCCCGTTCGGATCAACCCGCGTCCTCAGCTTCTACATGTTCGAGGAATCGCTGTCCGAATTCGGCTTCCGCATGGGCTACGGCGCGGCCATCGCCGTCGTTCTGTTCTTCATCATGCTGGGCTTCATCACCTACTTCCTGTGGTCGATGTACCAGGACGAAAAGGAGGCCCGCTGATGTTTCCGACCCCGATCGAAAAGTCGTCGCGCGG
>JBCBCS010000153.1:0-8707 GCA_038530475.1 Pseudomonadota bacterium | reverse complement strand
TACCGGACCGGGCATTCCTGAGAACGCGCTGACGAAAGTTTTCCAGCGGTTCTATTCCGAACGGCCGGAACAGCAGTTCGGCGATAATTCCGGTCTCGGCCTGGCGATCTCAAAGCAGATCGTCGAAGCCCATGGCGGCGTGATCTGGGCAGAGAATATCCGTGCTGTCGATGCGGAGCCGGGCGCTGATCCTCTGGGTGCCCGTTTCGTCGTGGGTCTGCCGGTCTGATCATGCTCAGCCATCCGCCGAAAGATCGGCCAGGTGGCGGACTACAATTTCATGCAAGCAGCGTTGCGGTCGACGGCAAGGCGGTTTTGATTGCCGGGCCCTCGGGCTGCGGCAAATCGAGCCTTGCGATTGGCATGATGGCTTTGGGCGCGTCCCTGATTGCAGACGACATCACGTGGGTTGACCACGAAGACGGGACCTTGATGGCGTCTTGTCCTCCGACGATCCTCAATAAGATTGAGGCGCGGGGGCTTGGTGTGCTGCGGGCCGATGCGTCCGGTCCGGCGCCCGTCAGAGCGATCCTCGATCTGGCGCAGGTGGAAGACCAGCGCATTCCGTCCCCGCGCTCAGTCTCGATCCTGGGCCATGATGTCCCATTGCTTCACAGACCCGCGACTGACCATGTTGCTGCCATGATGATGCATTATATGCGGTTCGGACGGATAGATTGATCCGTCGATCCAAAGGCCAAGATCGATGTCGAACTCTGCACAAATGTCGCCAAACCTGATCGTTGTCAGCGGCCCGTCCGGGGCCGGTCGGTCGACGGCGATCAATGTGCTCGAAGATCTTGGGTTTGAGGCAATAGATAATGTACCGCTCAGCTTGCTGCCACGATTGACCGACGGTGCCTTGCCCCGTCCGCTTGCCGTCGGAATCGATGTGCGGAACCGCGATTTCTCCGTCGATGCCGTGCTCGAAGTTCTGGATCGTTGGCGCGGCCGCCCGGACCTTGAAACCCAGTTCCTGTTTCTTGAAGCGTCTGAAGACGTGCTTGTGCGTCGCTATTCCGAGACCCGGAGGCGCCACCCCCTGTCGCCAGAAGAGCCGGCGATTCAAGGCATCCGCCGAGAGGCTGAATTGCTGCGGCCCTTGCGGGACAGTGCCGAGATCCTTCTCGATACCTCTGATCTGTCTCCACATGACCTCAAGGCCGCCCTGACCGAATGGTTCGGAGAAGAAGGGGGCGGTCTGTTCGGGGTCAGCCTTCAGTCGTTTTCGTATAAGCGGGGTCTGCCCAAGGGCATCGACATGGCGTTCGATTGCCGCTTTCTGCGCAACCCCTATTGGAACCCGGACCTGCGCGGTCTGACTGGCCTGAACCCGGAGGTCGCCGCCCATATCGAAGAAGACACGCGGGCGACACCGTTCATCGAAGCCACGACCGATATGCTCAAGATGCTGCTCCCCGCTTTTAAGGAAGAGGGCAAGTCACATCTGTCCGTCGGGTTTGGGTGCACTGGCGGGCAACACAGGTCGGTTTACGTAACTGAACAAGTGGCGATGGCCCTTGCACAGCAGGGTTGGCGGGTGTCTAAACGTCACAGGGAACAGGAGCGCGCAGACCACAGCGCGTCCCGGCCCATAACACCGTAGGGATAACGGATTGATCGGGATCGTGATCGTTGCGCATGGCGGGCTGGCAGCAGAGTACCTCTCTGCTGTTGAGCATGTCGTGGGCAAGCAACCGGGGATTCAGGCAATCAAGATTGCACCGGACGATGATCGCGCAGCCAAACAGACCGAAATCTGTGACGCGGCAGATGCGGTCGATACCGGTGACGGCGTGGTGATTGTTACGGACATGTTCGGAGGCTCACCCTCCAATCTGTCGCTGAGGGCGTGTAGCCCGGATAATCGGCGGATCGTCTATGGGGCAAATTTGCCAATGCTCGTGAAGCTCGCCAAATCGCGCCTTAAGACCGTGCCCGATGCGGTGTCAGCGGCGCTGACTGCGGGGCGCAAATACATCGATAGCCACGTCGTCGACGTAGACCACTGACACATATGCCGACCCGTTCGCTCGATATCGTCAATATCAAGGGGCTGCACGCCCGCGCGTCCGCCAAGTTCGCCGAGACGGTTGAGCAGTTCGATGCAAGCGCCGATGTCTCAAAAGACGGATTGTCCGCTGACGGGGACAGCATCATGGGGCTTTTGATGTTGGCAGCTTCCAAGGGAACAAGTATTGACGTCGAGACGACAGGTCCTCAGGCAGAGGAACTGATGGAGGCGCTTGCAGCATTAGTGGCTGACAAGTTCGGAGAAGGGGACTAGTGCCCCAGAAACGTCAGGCGAGGAACGGCATTTGACGGATACGCCCCAAACACGGCCAGCTGTTTCGACAGAGGAACCGGCACCGCGTGTCTATGACAGGCGCTCACTGACCTATTCCGAAACCTTCGAAAGCAATGCCAAGCGGTGGTTCATCATGACCATCGAATGGATGACCGGGAAATTGAAGGTCATCCGCCGCGTGCGCCGGTTTGAAAAGATGGGCACACCCACGGGTCAGGCCTTCTGGCCAGCCACCATGGTCGCCATGGGGATCGAGATTAAGACCCCGCAAGAAGAACTGGACAGGATTCCCGAAACCGGTCCGGTCGTGTTCGTCGCCAACCATCCGCACGGTTTGGTCGATGGCATGATCCTTGCTGATCTGATTGGTCGACGTCGTAACGATTATCGCATTCTGACCCGGTCTCTGTTGACGGGCATTGATGAAAGCGCGTCGAGCTACATGATCCCCGTGCCTTTCCTGCATGAGGACGATGCGCAGAAGAAAATGATCGAGATGCGGGCGAAAGCCATGGAGCATCTGGCCAATAATGGCCTCATCGCGCTGTTCCCATCCGGCGTTGTCGCCGCCTCGCACACGGCGTTTGGGCCAGCTGTTGAGGAAGAATGGAACGTCTTCACGGCCAAAATGATCAAGCGGTCCAACGCCACCGTCGTGCCGTGTTTCTTTCCCGGCTCAAACTCTCGCTGGTATCAGTTGGCCAATCAGGTGAGCGCAACGCTTCGTCAGAGCCTTCTGATCCACGAAGTGGCGCATGCCTTCGACAAGCCGCAAAAGCCAGTGATCGGCCACCCCATCCCGCCAGAGGAATGGGCGGAACGGGCAAAGGACCCACGCGCGTTCATGGCTTGGCTTCGGGAAACCACTCTTTCGCTGTCTGAAGACTAAAGATCAGCGCGTCGGGACCGGCGTGTCGCCCCGGTAATCATAAAAGCCCCGTTGGGTCTTCCGGCCCAGCCATCCGGCTTCGACGTATTTCGTCAGCAGCGGACAGGGGCGGTATTTCGTGTCGGATAGCCCATCATGCAGGACCGTCATGATCGCAAGGCAGGTGTCCAACCCGATAAAATCGGCCAGTTCCAACGGCCCCATCGGGTGGTTCGCGCCCAGCTTCATCGACGTGTCGATCGAGGACACGGACCCGACCCCTTCGTAAAGCGTGTAAATCGCCTCGTTGATCATCGGCATCAGGATGCGGTTGACGATGAAGGCCGGAAAATCCTCAGCCGTGGCTGAGGTTTTGCCAAGACGCTCAACCACTTCCTGACAGGCCTTGAACGTCGGCTCATCCGTTGCAATGCCGCGGATCAGTTCGACCAATTGCATGATCGGCACCGGGTTCATGAAGTGGAACCCCATGAATTTCTCAGGTCGGTCTGTGCGAGAGGCCAGCCGGGTGATCGAGATTGAAGAGGTATTGGACGTCAGAATCGTCTCTGGTTTCAGATGCGGCAGCAGATCTTCAAAGATCGCTTGTTTGACGGTTTCGCGCTCTGTGGCCGCCTCAATAATCAGGTCGCTGGGTCCAAGGTCAGGAAGCTTTAGCGTGGTGCCGATCCGCTGCAGAGCGTCGGCTTTGTCGGCCTCGCTGATCTGCTCCTTTGAGACCTGCCGCGTCATGTTCTTGTTGATCACAGACAGCGCACGGGTCAGCGCGTCCTCACTGATGTCGGACATCACCACATCGTACCCAGCCAATGCGCAAACATGCGCGATGCCATTGCCCATCTGACCTGCGCCGACGATCCCGATTGTCTGAATGCTCATGCGGTTCCCTTTGTCGCTCTAGGGGCACCTTATGCGGGGCAGGAACCGGCCTCAAGCGACCGGCGGTGAATGAACGGCGCATGCGCCCGTGCGGCGGTGGTGTGCACAAAAAAACGGCCCGCGCGAAGCGGGCCGTTTCAATGTGTTCGTGATGGGCCTTAGCCGAGCTTTTCGGTCAGCTCTGGCACCGCATCAAAGAGGTCTGCGACGAGGCCGAAGTCAGCCACCTGGAAAATTGGCGCTTCTTCGTCCTTGTTGATCGCGACGATGACCTTGCTGTCCTTCATGCCAGCCAAGTGCTGGATCGCGCCGGAAATACCGACGGCGACGTAAAGGTCAGGGGCCACGACCTTACCGGTCTGACCAACCTGCCAGTCGTTCGGGGCATAGCCGGAATCGACCGCCGCGCGTGAAGCACCGACAGCCGCACCCAACTTGTCCGCAAGGCCTTCGATCAGCTTGAAGTCATCCTCAGAGCCGACACCGCGCCCCCCCGAGACAACCACGCCAGCCGACGTGAGTTCAGGACGGTCGCTTTCGGCGACCTTATCTTCGACCCATTCGCTGAGCCCCGGATTGGCGGCGGCTGCGATTTCTTCAACCGAGGCAGAGCCACCTTCACCAGCAGCGTCGAACGTCGAGGTCCGGATCGTCATCACTTTGGTCGCGTCAGAGGATTTCACCGTCTGGATCGCGTTGCCCGCATAGATCGGACGCTCAAATGTGTCGGCGTCGACCACAGCCGTCACTTCAGAGATCACCATGACATCCAACAGGGCCGCAACGCGGGGCAGGATGTTCTTGGACGCCGCGGTAGAGGGTGCTGCGATGTGCGAATAATCACCGGCCAGCGACACGATCAGATCGGCCACAGGCTCCGCCAGATCATGACCATAGGCATCATCAGACGCGCAAAGCACCTTCGCCACGCCATCAAGCTTCGCAGCTTCGGCAGCAGCGCCCTGGCAGCCGGACCCGGCACAAAGGACAGTGACGTCGCCCATTTGCTTTGCAGCCGTCAACGCCTTTGCGGTTGCGTCCGCGTTCAGTTCGCCATTCGCGACTTCAGCAATCAGAAGAACAGCCATTATACAGCCCCCGCTTCTTTGAGTTTCTCAACCAGCTCATCAACAGAGCCGACCATGATGCCAGCGGACCGGGCCTCGGGCTCGGACGTGCCGACGATTTCAAGCCGCGGAGCGACGTCGACGCCGTAATCGGCAGGCGTCTTTTCATCGAGCGGCTTCTTCTTCGCCTTCATGATGTTCGGCAGGGACGCATAGCGCGGCTCATTGAGGCGCAGGTCCACAGTGACGATCGTCGGCATCTTGACCTTGATGGTCTGCAAACCGCCATCGACTTCGCGGGTCACGGTGGCGTGGTCGCCATCAACGTCCACTTCTGACGCGAAGGTCGCCTGCGACCAACCGGTCAGCGCGGCCAGCATCTGGCCGGTGGCGTTCATGTCGTTGTCGATTGCCTGCTTGCCCGCCAGCACGAGGCCCGGCTGCTCTTCGTCGATCACACCCTTGAGGATTTTGGCGACGGCCAGCGGTTCGATGTCGGTGTGCACGTCATCCGCAGCAACCACGAGGATCGCGCGGTCTGCACCCATGGCGAGTGCGGTGCGCAGCGTTTCCTGGCTTTGCTTGACGCCGATGGACACGGCGACGACTTCGTCTGCCTTGCCAGCTTCCTTGAGGCGGATCGCCTCTTCGACGGCGATTTCGTCGAACGGGTTCATGGACATTTTGACGTTGGCGAGGTCGACACCGCTGCCGTCCGCTTTGACGCGAACTTTCACGTTATAGTCGATCACGCGTTTGACCGGTACGAGGACCTTCATCGGCGGTTACTCCCTGTGCAGACACCGGTGCGGTGCCGTTCAAAAATCCTGTTCGGGATAGCGTAGGGCGGGCCCGGAAAACAGGTCAGAATCGACACGACGCCGCGGTGCGACGTCGCGTTCGTGAAAAAATGGAGGAATTTTTCATACCGTCAAGGCGTCCATTTGACCCGAAGCCATTGTGATCGCTAACAGTTAGCCCTCCCGGGCGCTGAAACGCCCAAGAGACAATGCACCGGCTCTAGCGGTTCGCTCCTGGAACCCAAAGGACATCATCTTTGCCGTCGTTATTGGCAATCCGGGACGCCACAAAGAACCAATCCGACAACCGGTTGAGGTACTTTACCGCCGCCGGGTTCACCGATTCGACCGTCGCAAGCTCAACCGACAGACGCTCCGCCCGCCGTGACACCGTGCGGCACAGATGCAGTTGGGCCGCCAAAGCGGACCCGCCAGGCAAAATGAAGGACCTGAGCGGCTCAAGCTTACCGTTCATCTCATCGATTTCAGCCTCAAGTCGCTCGACTTGGCCGTCGGTCATGCGCAGCGGCGGATATTCGGCCTCCGCGTCCTTCTCCATGTCCGGGCGGCACATATCCGCGCCAAGATCAAAGAGGTCATTCTGGATCATGGCCAGTTTCGCGTCGAGGTCACCGTCAGCTTGCAGTCGCGCCAGCCCGACCGTCGCATTGGTCTCATCCACCGTGCCGTAGGCGTTCACCCGTAGCGAATGTTTTGCAACCCGGCTCCCATTGCCCAGCGCGGTTTCGCCCGCATCGCCGGTCTTGGTGTAAATCTTGCTCAGCACTACCATCAGCTTGCTCCGTTCAGTGCGAGGGCCACGAGGACGATGACAATCACCGCCGCGAACTGCGCCATGATGCGCAACTGCATGACTTTATTGGATTTCTTGGGGTCCGACCCAGTGCCAAATAGGGTGACACCCCAGATCAAGACGGCGCCGACAATCAGACACGCGATGAGCGCGACAGTGACGAGGACTTGGCTTCCCATTGCTTCATTCCTTGTGATCTTTGGTCTTCAGATAGACGGCAGCGGGGTGAAGGGAAGGGCTAACCGCGACGAAGCACCCAATCCAGCGCGCGCGTCGGAAGGATACGGCGCAGGGTGCCCATGATGTAAGTCGGGGTCGTGACGTAATAACGTGGCTTTGGCCGCCGCGCAGTACAGGCGTGCAGCAATTTCTTTGTCACGGCAGAGGCCGGAAGCTCAAACCGGTCGGGGCCACTGTCCTCATAAAGCCTCTGACGCAGGCCTTTTTCATAAAGCGACCGCAAGGCGGAATTTTCCCAATCAATCCACTTCTCAAAATGCGGGATCGAATTCTTGCGAATGTCGGAGGTCACGGGGCCTGGTTCGATTAGAATGATGTGGATGTCGGGGTGACGCATCTCGACCCGCAGCGTGTCCGTCAGCCCCTCAAGCGCGAACTTTGTTGAATTATATGAGCCGCGCCACGGCAAAGTGACAAGGCCAAGGACCGACGAGTTCTGGATGATCCTGCCGTGCCCTTGCTTGCGCATCACAGGGATCACCGCGCGCGTCAGGTCATGCACCCCAAAGAAATTGGCCTCAAAATTGGCCCGCAAGGCGGCACGCGGTAAATCTTCGACGGCACCTGGCGTCGCGAACGCGCCATTGTTGAAAAGCGCATCAAGGGTGTCACCGGTTGCGGCAAGAACCTCGGCCAGACCTGACTGGATGCTGTCTTCGTCCTGATAATCGATCAGCGGGCTCTCGAACCCCTCTGCGATCAACCTGTCGCAATCGGCTTGCTTGCGACAGGAGGCGAACACACGCCACCCTGCGTCGCGCATCCCATGGGCCGCATCATAGCCGATCCCAGAGGAGCAGCCGGTGATCAGTATCGATTTTCGCGTATCGGTCATGGCGACCTTGTGGACCGCCAGGACGGGCTGTGCAATCCGTCACTTAGTCGGTCAGAAGCCGCTCAGCCATCCAGCCTTCAATGCCAAGGTCCATGGTGCGGATATTGGCCCATCCGGTGGCGTCGACCGAAAGAACTTCGATCTGGGTGCCGCCATTCAACGTCGTGATCACGTCGTAATTGGTGCCCGGGCCCATGCGCATGTTGACGCGCGACCCCGCAACCTCACGAAGATCAATCGCAGGCTCAAGGACCGGCTCTGGCGCGGCCGGTGCGGCAACTTCCACGACGGCTGGCTCAGACTCTGGTGTCGGCGCAGGTTGCGCTGCAACCTCAACAACCTCACTCACCTCGGCTTGCGGGGAGGGCTCAACATTGGACGCCGAGACCGAGAGGAGCGTGACCGTCTGGTCGCGCGTGACCAAATCAGGTTCCTCCTGCACGACCTCTGCTTCCGCGATGACCCGCTGTTCCGGCGCAAAGTCCGCGCCGCCCGACATCTCGTAATAGCCCCAGCCCATAAAGGCGAAGGTCAGCCATACGTAGCTTTTCATAACAGAACCCCCAGAGATTCTTTTTCACTAGTCCCACCGACAACGTATCAGACGGCACTTGGTTTCCAGACTCCAAAAATCCTTACTCTGCGGGGAAAATTTAAGCCGATGCTTCAGATTTGAGCGTTGTGGGCCAAACGGCCCGCCGCTACACAAGATGCATGAGTGATGACACCCTCGACCCCAAGATGAACCCGATCGAGCCGTTGCGCCGCGCCATTGGTGAGCGGTATCTGACCTACGCATTGAGCACAATCATGCACCGCGCGCTGCCGGATGCCCGCGACGGACTGAAGCCAGTGCATCGAAGGATCCTCTACGC
>JBCBCS010000152.1:0-8714 GCA_038530475.1 Pseudomonadota bacterium | reverse complement strand
GCTTCCAGCTTGCCACACCGGTGGCCATTGCAGGCGCTTTGGCGATGGCGGCGGCTGTGAAGGCGGCAAGGGCCACGGGGGGTGTGACGTTACTGTCCTGGCTGAGCCAGAAGATGATCATATGCGCCGACAGGATCGCGGCCACGGCGACCTCTTGCGGGACGGCCAGATCGCGCAGTGGGCCTGCGATTTCCAGTGGCAGGTTACGGACAATCTCAGCCGCTTGGGCCGTGCCCATTTCGGTTCCGAGGATCGCCGCATGTTCCGGAACGCCGAACATCAGCACCGCTTGCGCATCCGCCGCCAAGGTCCCGGACGCCAGCTGCGTGATGATGAAGCCGTCTGAGATCATTCCAGCGAGCGCAGGGGCCGACAGCGTTGCCAACACGATATAGGCCGCCGTCACAGGCAACCCCATACCCAGCACAAGGCTCGCAATCGCGATGAGAATGATTGCGATCAGGATGTTCCCACCCGACCAGCTTGCGATCATCAGCGAGAATGTGTTTCCGATGCCCGCCGTCGCGATAACGTTGACGATCAGGCCCACAGCGCAGAGTAGCACCGCCGTCAGCACCATGTTGCGGGTGCCCATGACGAACGCCTCGAACACCGCTTTGGGGCCCATCGGGTTCACCGTCAGCCAGCTTGACGCGATCACCGCAGCAATGCCGAAGACCGCAGCGTAATTGGGCGTGAAACCTGCCACCAGAAGCCCGATCAGCAGCGTGATCGGGATCACAAAAGACGCGCCCCCCTCTTTGAAAGCGCGGCCCAGTGTCTGGCCGTCATTGGGCATGGGCTGCAGGTTCTGACGCCGCGCTTCGATGCGGACGAAGAACGCGACCGACAGGAAATAAAGCAACGCTGGCAAAGCCGCGACGGCGACAATGTGCTCGTAAGGGATTTGCGTAAAGCTCGCCATCACGAAGGCACCGGCCCCCATGATCGGCGGCATGAGCTGCCCACCGGTGGAGGCCGCGGCCTCAACCCCGCCTGCGAATTTCGGTTTGAACCCGGCGCGTTTCATCAGCGGGATGGTGATGACGCCCGTTGAGGCGGTGTTGGCCACCGCAGATCCAGATATCGTGCCTGTCAGTCCAGAGGCGATGATCGCCACAATCCCCGGTCCGCCAACCAGTTTACCGGCGACAGCGCGGGCGAGGTTGATCACGAACTCCCCTGCCCCCGAGCGCAGCAGGAACGCGCCGAAGATGATGAACAGAAACACGGTCGAGGCTGAAATCCGGGCGATCGTGCCGAACATGCCTTCGTCATTGTAGATTGAGCGGAAGGCGACGGACTCCACCGACAACCCGGGAAAGGCAAAAACGCCGCCCACAAACTGGCCCCAATAGGCCACGTAGGTCAGCGACAGCACGATGAGCGTCGGGATGATGAAGCCGGTGAGCCTGCGCGTCAGCTCAACCGCGCCGAGGATACAGATGGCCGACGCAATCCAGTCGGGCGTGCTAAACTTGGTGCCCCGGTCGTAAATCGCGTTCTCAGCGTTCGCCAGCCAAACAGCGCTGACCAGAATGGCGATGCCGAGGCCAAAATCGAACCAAAGCGGCGAGGCCCGCCCATCCGACCCGCGCCACATCGGGTAGAGGATCGCAGCAAGGGCCGCGAAGCCGCCGAAGTGATAGGCGTTGCGCTGAAGCTCAGAGATGACCGGATCAAAGGCCACGTAGAGGTGGCCGATGGCAATGAGAAAGCAAATGATCTGGAGGACAAGGTTCGGTGCCCCGCTGAATTCGCGCAAAACCTCTTGGGCCGCAGCTTCTTCCGGCTTGTCCATGATATCCCCTCCCGATCCCAAAAAGACCCGCGCCAATTAGGGCGCGGGTCCGATAGCGACGGCTCAGGTTACTGAGCGATCAGAGCATCCGGAATCTCAATCCCGACCTCTTCGTAGTAACGCTGCGCACCGGGGTGCAGCGGCAGCGGCAGGCCTGCAATCGCGCGCTCAATCGCCATGGCTTTGGTGGCCGGGTGAATGGCTTGCAGGAACTCAAGGTTTTCGTAGATCGCCTTGGTCAGCTGGTAGACATGCTCATCCGGCAGATCGGCGCTGGTGGCAAGGAAGTTGGGCTGAGCGATGGTCTGCACGTCCTCGTCCTGCCCCGGATAGGTGCCAGCAGGGATCGTGTAGGGCGTCCAGAGGTTGCGGCCACCGTCGGCGGTCATCATCTGATCGTCGGTGAAGTTCAGCATGGTCACGCTGTCACCGGCGGCAGCCATGAGCTGGCTCACTGCCCCAACGGGCACACCGGCTGGGGTGCCGATGCCGGCCACCTGACCGTTCTGCAGCGCTTCAGCGGACGGGCCATAGCCGCCGAAAACCAGTTCATAATCGCTCTCAATATCGATGCCAAAACCCGACAGGATCGTGCGGTTTGACCCGATGGTGCCAGAGTTCTGACGGCCCAGCGCCATGCTCTCCCCCTTGAGGGCTTCCATTGCGGACATTGTGCCATCACCGGCCATGTCAGAAGCTACGATGAAGTGTTCCACGTTCTGCCACAGCATCGTCACCGAGCGGAGGTTTTCCTGCGGACCGGACTCTTCAAGCGGGCCGGTGCCGGTCGCGGCGTAGTAGCCAAACAAACCCTGCATGATGCCGAATTGGGCTTCGCCTTCGCGCAGAAGGCGCACGTTTTCACCCGACCCGGCAGAGCTGATCGCCGCCATGCCCATGCCAAGGCTCGGCTCAAGCCGGACCTTCACAAGCGTCGCAAGCGCCACGCCCACCGGGTAATAGGTGCCGCCCGTCGATGCGGTTGCAAGGATATAGGTGACGTCTTCACTGTCCTGCGCAGCCGCCGGGGCCACAGCAGAAAACGCAAGGGATGCCGCAAGCGCGGCAGTGGTAAAGAGTTTCATATGTTTCCTCCCAAGGATCGGCCTTGATTGACCTTACGGAAAACATAGGCCAAAGACCGCGACGCCCCAAGGACAATTCGCTTGAAACTGTGGGGGCTTGTTTGACAAATCACAAAGCCAAGGCCTCAAGCAAATCGTCCCGGCTGGTTTCGGCTTTGGGCACCTGCCGGATCACCCGGCCACGCTGCATGATGTGGAAGTGATCGGCGTTCTTAAAAGCGAATTCGAAATTCTGCTCGACCAGCACAATTGCGATATCGCCGCGATCCCGTAGCAGCTGGATCGTGCGGCCAATCATCTGGATGATGTTGGGCTGGATGCCTTCGGTTGGTTCATCAAGAAGCAGAACCTTGGGGCGCGCGATCAACGCACGCGCAATCGACAGCTGCTGTTGCTGCCCGCCGGACAAGTCCCCGCCGCGGCGCGCTTTCATGTCGGCCAGGACGGGGAAGAGTTCATAGATATCGCCTGGGATCTGCCGCTCGCCCTTCGGCAAGCAGGCGAACCCGGTTTCAAGGTTCTCCTCGACAGTCATGAGCGGAAAGACCTCCCGCCCCTGCGGCACGTATCCGACGCCAGCCTGCGCCGCCTGCACCGGTTTGCCCGAAGCGATTGCCGTCCCCGCCACCCGCACCTCTCCGTCCGAGAACGGATGCCGTCCGGCAATGGCCTTCAGAAGGCTGGTCTTGCCGACCCCGTTCGTCCCGGTGATGCACGTCACCTGCCCCACAGGCGCGGTGAGTGAGATGTCGTGCAAAATCTGCGATTGCCCGTATTTCAGATTGAGATGTGAGACCTCAAGCATGGCTGCGCCCCAGATAAACGTCGATCACCGTCGGATCCTTGGTCACATGATCAAGCGAGCCTTCGGCCAGCACCGATCCTTCGTGCAACACCGTCACCCGGCAATTCAGACGCCGGACGAATTCCATGTCATGTTCCACCACGATCACCGCCCGGGTTTCGGCCGCGCGTCTGAGGATATCGGTGGTGTGTTCGCGTTCATGGGCTGTCATCCCCGCCGCTGGCTCATCGACAAGCAGCAGACGCGGGTCTTGCGCCAGAAGCATCCCGATCTCCAGCCATTGCTTTTGCCCATGGCTGAGCTCCCCTGCCGGACGGGCCAGCTGATCCGTCAGATTGATCTCATCGGCGATCTCTTCCAGCCGGGCGCGGCTGCCCTCGTTTTTGCGGTAGAACAGAACCGAGAGCGGGCCGCGCGGGTTTTTCAGCGCCATCGCAAGATTTTCGCGCACGGTTTGGGCCTCAAACACCGTGGGTTTCTGGAACTTGCGGCCGATGCCCAGCCGGGCGATCTGGCTTTCGCTCATCCCCACAAGCGACCGGCTGTCATCGCCGTAAATCACGCGCCCCTCATCGGGTTTGGTCTTGCCGGTGATGATGTCCATGAAGGTGGTCTTGCCCGCCCCGTTGGGGCCGATCACCGCGCGCAGCTCTGGCTCTCCAATCTGCAGGGACAGGTTGTTGATCGCCTTGAAGCCGTCAAATGACTTCGACACGCCGGACATTTCGAGAAGAGAGCTCATGATTTGCGCACCAGTTTGTCAAAGAGGCCACCGATGCCCTTGGGGGCAAAGAGCGTGACGAGGACAAAGGACAGCCCCAGCAAGACCAGCCACCAATCGACCCATTGGATCGTGTAGAAGCCAAGGTCGATATTCGGGGCGCCGCCGCCGGTAAACCAGCTGGACAGAAGCGACACGAAGGCAGCGCCGATGACCGCGCCGTAAAGCCGCCCCCGACCACCAATGGCGACCCAGACGGCCAGATAGATCGACGCGATGGGTGCGATTTCGGCAGGATTGATGATGCCCGCCTGCGGGTAATAGAGCGCGCCTGCGATGCCTGCGACGATGGCGGTGATGGTGAAGACGAAAAGCTTATAGCTTTCGACATGGTAGCCAAGGAACCGCACCCGCGCCTCATCATCGCGGATTGCTTGGATGATGTTGCCCAGCTTGCTGTCGGTCATCCACGCAAAGAGCAGATAGCCCAGAGCCAGTGCCACGGCCGAGGCCAGGAAAAAGGCCAGCGACACGGCATCCTGCCCGCTGGCCTCAAACCCGGGGATGTTCTGCAGGCCCGACAGGCCGTTGTTGCCCCGCAACCCGCTGTCGTTTTGGAACAGGTAAAGCGACAGGGCCAGCGTCATGGCTTGCGTTAGGATCGACAGGTAAACGCCCGTGACGCGGCTGCGGAAGGCCAGCCAGCCAAAGACCAGCGCCAAAAGGCCGGGGATCAGCACGACAAAGGTCAGCTGGATCGCAAGGCTGTCGGCAAAGGCCCAGATCGCCGGAAATTCCGAAGAGCCGACGACGCCAAAGATCTGGTTGCCGATGGCATCTGATATCTCTTGCGCGGTGGGCGGGATGACTTGCCCGACCAGGCTTTCGGCCACAATAATCTCGGTCCGGGCATACATCAGCCACATGCCGATGGCGTAGCCGCCGATCCCGAAGAACGCGAAGTGGCCAAGGCTCAGGATGCCGCAATAGCCCCAAACCACGTCCATCGCGATGGCGATCAAGCAGAAGCACAGGGTCTTGCCCAGCGTCTTGATGAAGGAGGTTGAGATGAGGCCCGTGCCCATCGCCTCGGACATGACAGTGACGATGGCGGTGAAAAGGCCAAGGGCCGCGAGGAACCACAGGACGGAAGGGTTGCGGGCGATAAAGGTTTGTTTCATGCCGGTGCACTTTCGTTGAATGGACGGCCCATTGCGCCGAGCCCGACCTCGGGGGGGCTTTGGACCGGTCTTGCAGAGCGCCATCCGAACAAAACGCGCGTCGCGCCTGATGTTAGGGACGTTCCTGAAAGCCCTCCCGGGGGGGAGGTCGGGCTTGGCGCATGCGCGCCGGGATGTGTGGCCAAGGACATGTCTTTAATCCGCCGCCGCCCGGCCCTTGGGCGCGACGATGCCTTTGGGTCGGAACTGGATGAAGAGGATGATGAACAGGATCATGTAGGTCTGCGCGGCCAACGTATTGGACGGGTTCAGCCATTCGATCCCCTTTTGCAGGAACCCGATGAGGCCTGCCCCCGCCAACGTCCCGAAGACCGAGCCCACGCCGCCCACCACGACGGTCATGAAGCTCTGAACAATATAGTTCGCGCCCATCTCAGACGTGACCTGCGCATAAAGCCCGATGCCCACGCCTGCGACCCCCGCGATGCCGGAGCCAAGCCCGAAGGTCATCATGTTGATCCGGTCGGGGTTGATCCCCATCGACGCGGCCATGCCGGGGTTCTGCGTCACCGCCCGCACCTCAAGCCCCAGCCGGGTGCGTCTGAGCACATAAAGGATCAGGCACAGGAAAATCAGCGCCAGAACGAAGATCGCGATGCGGATATAGCTAATCTGGATCGTGTCCGAGATCACCAGCGCCCCGCCCAGCCAATCGGGCGAGGTAAGCGGGCGGGCCTGCGTGCCAAAGATGTTCTTGGCCAGCTGTTGCAGTGCAATGGAGATGCCGAAGGTCGCCAGCAAAGTCTCAAGCGGGCGATGGTAGAGGTGCCGGATCACCAGCCGTTCCATCGCCACCCCGGCCCCAAAGGTCACAGCAAAGGCCAGCGGCAGGGCGATGATCAGCGACACTGTATAATCAGGCACCACAAGCTGGACGACATAGCCGGTATAGGCGCCCATCATGATGAATTCGCCGTGGGCCATGTTGATCACACCCATCTGGCCGAAGGTGATGGCAAGCCCGATGGCCGCCAGGAAATAGATCGAGGCCAGCGACAGCGCGTCCAGCGTCAAATCCACCGTCTGTTCAACGCCCACCCGGGTTTCAATCGCATCAAGCGTTGCGCGGGCGGCGTCGGTGACGGCGACGTCATCCTCATCATAGACCTCATAGAACACGGCGTTCTGAAGGGCTGCCGTGATGTCGTCTTCGGTCACAAGCGGTGGGACAAGCCCGTCGAGCGCCAAAGCGCGATAGGCCGCGGCGCGCGCGTCGTCATCGCCCAGTTGGGCCACAGGCACGCCGCCCACCCGCCCATCGATGATGTTGGCCTCAAGCGCTGCGCGGATATCGGCGGAGGCGACGATGGCGGGGGCGAGGCCAGCCTCAACCAACATGTCGTAATGCGCGACGCGGTCGCGTTCGGGATCGATTGTGCCGGCGACATTAAGGTCAGGCAGCTCGGATGCGACCTCAAGATCAAAGGATAGGATCTGGTTCAGCACGGCCCGCGCCTCGACGGAGGTGTCGGCGGCCAGCGTTTCGATTGCAGCGACGCGGTCGGCGCTGCTGTCGCCGAAACGGGCCGTCAGAAAGGTAATGAGCTGTTCCTTGCGGGCGCGGATGCCGTCGTCAGTCTCGCCTTCAAGGGACGCAATCAGTGGCGCAAGCTGGGCCGCCTCCCCCCGCCGGGCGATGGAATCGAGCGCGGCCTGCCGCCGTGCGATGTCTGGATCGCTGAGTTGGAACTGCACCAGTGCGGTGCCGATGACCCGGCGAACACCGCCATTGGGGCGCAATTGGGTAAAAGCGTCCTCAGACGCGGTGCCCATCTCCCCTGTATCAATGTCGCGGAAGGTCAGCGTGTCGGCCTCATCGATGACAATTACGAAGCGCCCCGTCGCATCGTCCTGCCAGACCATCCGGTCGGCCCATTGTTCGAGAAAATCGGACACCTGAGGCAGCCCGCTGGCCACCAGATCGTCCAGCACGACGCCGACGGAATTGCGTGATGGCTTAGCGACTTCGTCTGCATGGGATTGCAAGATTGACTGGACATCTTGGGCCAGAGCAGCCCCGCAAGTCGCAAAGAGCCAAAGCACGCAGAGAAGGACACGGCGCATAAACAGGTCTTTCAGAGTCATTTGGGGCATTGGGTGCCCCGGGCGCGGCCACTCACCTCCGCGCCCGGGGCCGGTCGTCGAAATTGACGACGCGACTTAGTAGTTCGACGTCAGCTGAACGCAGGTCTCAGTCTCGATGTTGAACATCCCGCAGCCGAGGTCCTTCCAGTCTGACACAAGGACCGCGCTTTCCGGCAAGAAGTCGGTCCAGGCATCGCCCGGCACCTCGGCGGTCTGTGAAATGATGTCGAACTGACCATCGGCCTGAATTTCACCGATCAGAACCGGCTTGGCGAGGTGATGGTTCGGCAGCATGACAGCCGTGCCGCCTGTCAGGTTCGGGAATTCCTGGCCATACATGGCGTCGCGCACCGCATCCACATCGGTGGTGCCGGCATCTGTCACCGCGTTCACCCACATGTTGAAGCCAATGTAATGGGCCTCCATCGGGTCGTTGGTCACACGCTCTTCACCGGCGAAGGCTTTCCAGGCTTCAACCCATTCTTCGTTTGCCTCGGACTCAGCGGACTGGAAGTAGTTCCAGGCAGCCAGATGTCCGACGAGGTTGGAAGTATCGAGGCCGGACAGCTCTTCCTCACCCACAGAGAACGCAACGACAGGGATGTCATCGGCGGAAATGCCAGCGGCGGCCAGTTCCTTGTAGAAACCGATATTGGCGTCGCCGTTGATGGTGGAAATCACACCGACCTGAGAGCCATCAGCAGACAGCTCAACCACGTCAGCAACGATCGTTGCCCAGTCGGAATGGCCGAACGGCGTGTAGTTGACGAAGATGTCCTCCTCGGGGATGCCCGCATCGATCAGGTATTGCTGAAGGATGTTGTTCGTGGTGCGCGGATAAACGTAGTCAGTGCCCAGAAGCGCGAATTTCTCAACGCCGAGTTCTTCGAGGAAGTAATCCGTGGCCGGGATCGCCTGCTGGTTGGGGGCGGCGCCGGTGTAGAACACGTTGCGAGAGCTCTCTTCGCCCTCGTAC
>JBCBCS010000151.1:0-8715 GCA_038530475.1 Pseudomonadota bacterium | reverse complement strand
CAAGATCGCCGAGGCGCGTTGCCCCGGCAACTTGCGCCGTCGCATCACGTTCAAAACAGGGGACATGATGGACCCTGCGAACGGCACCTTCGACCACGCCGTCGCGATGGATTCGATGATCTATTACACCGATGAGATGCTGGTGAGCCTGCTCAAGGCGAACGAAAAGCGCATCCGGGGCAAGTTTGTCTTCACGCTGGCCCCGCGCACGCCATTGCTGATGGCCATGTTCCGTGTCGGCAAACTCTTTCCGCGTTCGGACCGGTCCCCTGTCATGGTCCCGCACAACACCAAAAAGCTCGCCAATGATCTGCGGATTGCAGGCGTTCACGGTCGTCTGGCTGAGGTTGAGCGGGTAACGTCTGGCTTTTACATTTCGGAATGCCTGCGGTTCGGAGGTCAGCCATGATTTTCCGCGCGCAGGACTTGCAAAAGATCACGATCAAGATGCTGCCGTTTTCGGATGCCGCGTCTGATGGTTTGCCACTGGGCCAGCTTTTGCGGCTGGCGCTGTTTCAGGTGTCGGTGGGCATGGCGGGCGTGATGCTGCTTGGCACGCTCAATCGGGTGATGATTGTTGAACTCACGGTGCCTGCGTTGATCGTGGCCGTGATGATCGCGATCCCGGTGCTCGTCGCCCCGTTCCGGGCGCTCCTCGGCTTCAAATCCGACACGTATAGGTCCGCCATCGGATGGAAACGTATCCCCTATCTTTGGTTCGGCACACTTTGGCAGTTCGGTGGCCTTGCGATCATGCCGATGGCGCTGCTGGTCCTCTCTGGCAATACCGCCGTCGATATCCCCGAAACCGCCCGGCAGTTCGCGGCTGGTCTTGCGTTCTTGCTCACCGGTATCGGGATGCACATGACGCAGACCGCTGGTCTGGCGCTGGCAGCGGATCGTGCGGACGATGCAACACGGCCCCGCGTCGTGGCGCTTCTTTATGTGATGTTCCTGCTGGGGATGTTGGCCTCGGCCATCATTATAGGGACGCTGCTGCGCGACTTCTCGGAACTCAAGCTGGTGCAGGTCGTCCAAGGCGCGGCTGTTGCCACGGCTGTCCTCAACCTCATCGCCCTGTGGAAGCAGGAAAAGGTCAAACCGATGACCAAAGAGGAACGCGCGGCGCCCAAGCCCACCTTCCGCGATGCGTGGGATGATCTGATGTCGGGCGGCAGCGCGGGGCGTCTGTTGATGGTCGTGTTCCTTGGCACGATGGCCTTCAACATGCAGGATGTTTTGCTTGAACCTTATGGCGGTGAAATCCTGGGTCTCAGCGTGTCCTCCACGACGCTTTTGACGGCGGCCTGGGCCATCGGCGCATTGCTTGGATTTGCCGCCGCCGCCCGTTGGCTTGCCAATCAAACAGACCCCTACCGGATCGCCGCACGGGGCATCCTGATCGGTCTGATCGCATTCACATGCGTGATCTTTGCCGCACCGCTGAATTCCGGTGCGATGTTCTTTGCCGGTGCGTTTGCCATCGGCCTAGGCAGTGGCCTCTTTTCAGTGGCCACACTCACTGCCGCGATGACCATGCCCGCCACGGGCCTTGCCGGTCGCGGTCTTGCGCTTGGTGCGTGGGGGGCCGCTCAGGCCACTGCCGCCGGGCTTTCGACGGTCATCGGGGGCGGCCTTCGGGACGTCGTTGGTGGCCTTGCTACTCAGGGAACCTTCGGAGAGGCGCTCGCCACGCCAACGATGGGCTACTCGGTCGTATACCACGTCGAAATCGCCCTTCTCTTCATCACCCTCATCGCCTTGGGGCCGCTTGTGCGGGTCCGGGCGATGTCCAAGGACGCTGAGGCCAAATTTGGCCTGGCGGACTTCCCAACCTGAATACGGAGGACATACCCATGGTTGGCGTAGACTTTTTTGGAAACTTTGATCTGGCGAGTGCAGCCATCTGGCTGTTTTACATCTTCTTTGCCGGACTGATTTACTACCTTCAGACCGAAAACATGCGCGAAGGCTATCCGCTGGAAGACGACGACGGCAACGTCGCTCCGAACCAGGGGCCATTCCCGCTGCCCAAAGAAAAGACCTTCAAGCTGCGCGACGGTCGCGGCGAAGTGACCGTGCCCAGCGCTGAGGTTGAAGCGGCTCACCGGCGTGAGGATCTGGCCCTTGAGCGCACGTCCAAGGCAGCAGGCTCACCTTATGTGCCGACAGGCGATCCGATGGTGGACGGCGTTGGCCCGGCCTCCTGGGCGCCGCGCCGGGACCATCCGGAGCTTGACGGCCACGGCCATGTCAAGATCCGCCCAATGGCCACGCTTGAGGATTTCGCCGTGTCTTACGGCATGGATCCGCGCGGCAAGGTCGTCGTGTCTGGCGATGGTGAAGTCATGGGCCGGATCACCGACATGTGGGTCGATATCCCTGAATCCCTTGTCCGGTTCCTTGAAATGGACATGAACCCCGAAGGGCAGGGCAACATGCGCCTTGTTCCCATCAATCTGTGCCGCATCAAATCCGACCGCGTCGTCGTGCGGTCCCTTTACGCCCACAACTTTGCGGGCATCCCAGCAACCAAAGCCAAAGATCAGGTGACGCTGCTCGAGGAAGACAAGATCACCGGCTACTACGCCGGCGGCACCTTGTATGCCTCTAAAAAGCGGCTTGAACCGCAGATCTAAGGCCCAACGAAGACAAGGACGAAGCCGATGTCCCATGACGATTTCAAGTTTGAGCCTGTGCGCGGCTTGCCAGAGGCGCTTCCTGAAGGGGAAGTGATCCTGTGGCAGGGTGCGCCGTCCCCCCGCCGTCTGGCGCGGGATGCGTTGAAGTTGAACTGGGTGATCGGGTACTTCGTCCTACTGACGGTCTGGCGGGTTGGTGTGTCCTCCACCGAATTCCCGCTGACCGAGGCCATGGGCCATGGCGCTCCGTTCCTTGTGATCGGGGCGCTGTGCTGCCTGTTGATCCTCGGTCTGGCCACCATTCAGGCCAAGGCCACGGTTTATACGCTGACCAACAAACGGGTGGCGATGCGCGTGGGGGCCGCGCTGACGATGACGTTGAACCTGCCATATGTGCAGATCAACAACGCTGCTTTGGACCTCAAGCGGTCAGGCCACGGGACCTTGGCGTTTGAACTGATCGGCGATGTCCGCTTCTCTTATCTGATGACGTGGCCGCATGTGCGGCCTTGGTATTTCAGCAAAACCCAACCCTGTTTCCGTTCGATCCCAGAGGCCGAAAAGGTGGCGGCAATCTTTGCCGACGCCGCTGAAGCCCGCGTGAATGAGCCACGGGTTGAGAAGATCGCGGCGCCCGTTAGCGCTGTCGCAGCGGAGTAATCGCCATGAGCCAGCTTTCCCAACAGATGAAGCACCGGGACAAGGAAATGGTCCCGCGCGTTCTGGTCATTGCGATGTTCAGCCTCATGGCCGCGTCGCTCTTGCTTGTGGCCTATGCGCAATGGTTTGACGTGCCCCAACGTGGTGTCGTCAACCAGCTGCCCATTGTGAACGAACGGCAGGTCGTGTTCGAATCCAGCCGCGAAGGCGTGTCCACGGTCTATGACCTTGAGGGCAACCAGATCGCCCACTCGGGCGACGAGCTGCAAGGCTTTGTCGGTGTCATCGGCATCGCCCTCCGCCGAGAACGTACGATCAATAACGCCGACCTCACCGCCCCCGTCACCATCGCCGAACGCAACAACGGCACAATCGTGATTATCGATCCCGAAACCGGCTGGTCCGTCGACCTGCTGGGCTATGGGCAAGACAACGTCGCAGCCATCGCCGGGCTGCTCAACTGAAACCGTTTAAAGGAGGGAACCCCGATGGGCCTTTTGACACGAACCAAAGAAGAGGTGCCCTGCGTGGTCACCATTTCGCACCGCTTTGAGGAACTCTCAGCGCATGTGAAATTCCTTGACGGCAGCGTCGTTGGGCCGGGCGACAGCGTGCTCGTCCACGGGGAAGAGATCATGGCCCCATTTGGCGAGATGGTCGAAGAAGAGCGCACAGCCACGATTACCCGCGCCTCCGCCGTCGAACGCCTCTGGACCCGCGTGACGGGCGATCTGGAATTCATGGAACTCTGTGAATTCTCCTTCTCTGAGGAGGTGACGGTATGAATATGCAAGCCAAGCACACGGCGGATGCCACCACCGTCGAAGAGGGCCTCGCCATTCAGGAAGAACAGGCGAAGTATGACGATGATTTCGCCACTGAAACTGCGATGTCGAATACGCTTTTGACGCCGCGCTTTTACACCACCGATTTTGATGAGCTTGATGCGATTGACGTCAGTCCGGTGCGCGCCGATTGGGACAAGCTGATCGCGCAGATGGAAAGCGACCCGAACAAAGGGCACTTCAAGAAGAACGAAGACTGGGACCATGTCGATTGGGACGGGATGGAGCCTCAACTGAAGGCTGAGTTCATCGACTTCCTGATCTCATCCTGCACCGCCGAATTCTCGGGCTGCGTCCTTTACAAAGAAATGAAGCGGCGTGGATCGAACAAGGACATCACCCAGCTCTTCCAGCTCATGGCGCGGGATGAAGCACGGCACGCGGGTTTCATCAACGACGCCTTGCGCGAGGCCGGGCTGCGCGTGAACCTTGGCTTCCTGACGCAGTCGAAGAAGTACACCTACTTCCGGCCCAAATTCATCTACTACGCGACCTACCTGTCTGAGAAGATCGGCTACGCCCGGTACATCACCATCTTCCGCCATCTTGAAGCCAATCCGGAGCATCGCTTCCACCCGATTTTCAAGTGGTTTGAGGAATGGTGCAACGATGAATTCAGCCATGGTGAGGCGTTCGCCCTTCTGATGAAGACAGACCCGAAACTGACACAAAGCTTCACCAACAAGCTGTGGATCAAGTTCTTCCTCACGGCGGTCTATTCCACGATGTATGTCCGCGACCACCAGCGTCCGGTCTTCCACAAGGCCCTTGGTGTCGATCCCGATTGGTATGCCCATGAGGTCTTTACCAAGACGTCTGCGCTCACAGGGCAGATATTCCCACTCATGCTCGATATCGATCACCCGCGCTGGCAACGGAACCTTGAGCGTATGCAGAAGGCCAATGTGCAGATCGCCGAAGGCAAGAAGGCCGGTGGCGTGGGCGGTTTCGTCAAACGCATGGTCGGATCCGCCAAGGCGGCGACCGCGTTTATCAGCCTCTACACGATCCCCGCGATCAAACACGACGTGCCCGAAAACGTCCGGTTGGAGCCTGCCTACTGATGAGCGTCTGGATCGCAACAGGATTGGCTATTTTCACCTGGTGGTTCGCCACCGGGCTGATCCTGTACGTGATCCGCCGCGCCGATCGTGTGGGCGGCAATGCCTATAATGTCGCCGTCTTCTTTTCGGTGCCCGTTCTCGCGCTGGGCGTAGCGGGTGTGATCCTGTCGACGCCCAATACCGGGCTGGCGGGATTATACCTTGGCTTTCTGGGCGCGCTGGGCATCTGGGGCTGGATTGAGCTTGCGTTCCTCAGCGGCGTGATAACCGGGCCAGAACGCGATGATTGCCCCGGTGGGCTGTCTTTGTCGGATCGGTTTGCGTCGGCATGGAACGCGCTGGCGCATCACGAATTGCTGTTGCTTGCGGGGCTCGCGTTCGTCGTGCTGGCAACAGGCGGGGCCGAAAACCAGATCGCGCTGTGGACCTATGCGATCCTGTTCTTTGCCCGGATCAGCGCCAAGCTGAACCTGTTCTTCGGTGTCCCGCGGATCAATTTCGAATTCCTGCCGCGCCCCTTGCAGCATTTGCGGTCCCATTTGCGGCAAGGCCCGATCAGCGCATTTTTCCCGATATCAGTGACGTTGCTCAGCTTTGCTGTCGCCTGTTTCGCCCACCTGTGGTCGATGGAAACGGATCTTGTGACAGCCACTGGCTACGCGCTTTTGACCTCTCTTTCAGCGCTCGCGCTGCTCGAACACTGGTTCATGCTCATCCCGCTGCCCGACGCCAAGCTCTGGCGCTGGATGCTGCCTGATCCGACAAGAAACGACCCACTTACTGCCAAGGAAGACCCACATGGACTTTGACGCTCTGTTCAATGAACAACTCGACGCGCTGAAGACGGAAGGCAACTACCGTTACTTCGCCGAACTGGAACGCAAATGCGGCAAGTTTCCGCGGGCAGCCAACCATTGCGATGACGGCGTGCGTGATGTGACGGTCTGGTGTTCGAACGATTACCTTGGCATGGGTCAGCATCCCAAAGTGATCGCGGCCATGAATGAGGCCGTGGCCCGCACCGGGACCGGAGCTGGTGGCACGCGCAACATCAGCGGCACGAACCACGACCACCTTTTGCTGGAACAGGAATTGGCAGACCTGCACGGCAAGGAAAGCGCGCTGATCTTCACCTCTGGCTACATTTCCAACTGGGCAACGCTGTCGACGCTTGGGTCGCGTCTGAAGAATTGCGTGATCCTGTCCGATTCTGGCAACCATGCCTCTATGATCGAAGGCATCCGGCATTCAAAGGCACACAAAGTGATCTGGAACCACAACGACGTGGCCGATCTGGAAGCAAAACTGAAGCAGATCCCGGCGGATTATCCCAAGATCGTTGCGTTTGAGAGTGTCTATTCCATGGACGGTGACATCGCCCCCATCGAAGCGATCCTCGACGTGGCCGAAAAATACGGCGCCATGACCTATATCGACGAAGTCCATGCCGTCGGCATGTACGGCGCCCGTGGTGGCGGCGTCTCCGAAGAGCTGGGCCTCGCCCACAGGATCACGCTGATCGAAGGCACGCTTGGCAAAGCGTTCGGCTGTGTCGGGGGCTACATCACAGGCTCCCATGCGCTGTGCGATTTCATCCGATCCTTCGCAAGCGGGTTCATCTTCACCACCGCCCTGCCGCCGGCCGTGGCCGCAGCTGCCCGGACGTCGATCGCGCACTTGAAGGAAAGCCAGCTGGAACGTGCGGGCCAACGCCGTCAGGTCGCCAAGATGCGCGCGATGCTTGATGCCGAAGGCATCCCGCATATGGAAAACGACAGCCACATCATCCCGGTGATGATCGGTGACCCGGTCAAGACAAAGATGCTGGCGGACTACCTGATGGACGAATGGAACATCTATGTGCAGCCGATCAATTATCCGACCGTGCCAAAAGGGACCGAGCGTTTGCGCTTCACGCCTTCGCCGCTCCATACGGATGAGGACATCGAATACCTGGTAGAAGCATTGACGTCGCTTTGGAAGCAATGCGCGATCTCACATGTTCACAAGGTTGCCTGATACACTAATCGCTCACATTCCCGTCATGGCAATTGCGCGATGACGCACACTCGGTCAAAAGACGTCCAACGACGAAGAAGGACGCCATGCTTGACGCTTCGGCCCGCAAACTCATTGACCCTCCGCTGAACGCCATCGGCAAGGGTTTGGCTGACCGGGGCATGACAGCGGATGGGGTAACGCTCATCGGGCTGGGCCTCGGTTTGCTTGCGGCATTGCTGATCGCGTTGGGATGGACATGGACGGCGCTCGCCTTTCTCTTGGCCTCACGCATTGCGGATGGGCTGGATGGCGCAGTGGCCCGCGCCACGCAGAAGACCGATTTCGGCGGCTACCTCGATATCGCCTGCGATTTTCTGTTCTACGGGGCCATCCCGTTTGCATTCGTCGTGATGGACCCAGCCACTAACGCCATTGCGGGCGCCTGGCTGTTGACGAGCTTCTATTTCAATGGAACGAGCTTTCTAGGCTACGCCATCCTGGCCGAGAAGCACGACATGGCGACCAAGGCCCAGGGGGTCAAATCGCTTTACTACTCGAATGGCATCTTGGAAGGGACAGAGACGATCATCTTCTTCGTCCTCATATGCCTGTTTCCAGCGGCCTTCGCGCCGTTGGCCTGGATTTTCGGTGGACTGTGTTTTGCCACCGCAACACTACGCCTCGTGGCAGCGCGACGCGTGTTCTCAATGACTAAGGGAGAGACATGAGACATCTGGCTTTAATCGCGGCGCTTGCCGCTCCGACCGCCCTGTGGGCGAACCCTGACCCGTCTGATTGGGACGCTGTCTTGGCAGAGGCCGAGGGCCAGACCGTGTTCTGGAACGCCTGGGGCGGTTCGACCACCACGAACGATTTCATCGCCTGGGTGGGCGAGCGCGTGTCCGAGGAGTACGGCGTCACGCTGGAGCACGTGAAGCTCACCGATACCGCCGATGCCGTGACCCGCGTGCTGAGCGAAAAGCAGGCCGGCGAAGATGATGACGGCGCCATCGACATGATCTGGATCAACGGCGCAAATTTCGCCGCCATGAAAGAGGCCGAGCTGCTGTTCGGCCCCTACGCAGAACAACTGCCCAACTGGGAATTTGTCGATGTGGAGGGCAAGACCGTTCAAACCGACTTCACCGTGCCGACCGATGGCATGGAAAGCCCGTGGGCCATGGCGCAGGTCGTGTTCGTGCACAACACTGCGACGATGCCCGAAGCGCTCGGCTCTATGAATGAGTTGCTGGACTGGGCGCAAGCCAATCCGGGCCGCTTCAGCTATCCGCAGCCGCCTGATTTCCTCGGCACCACATTCCTCAAGCAAGTCTTGGTCGACATCATCGAGGACCCTTCCGTGTTGCAAGAGCCTGCAACGGACGAAAACTACGCTGAAGTTACCGCGCCATTGTGGGACTACCTCGATGCTCTGACACCAAACCTGTGGCGCGAAGGTCAGGCCTATCCGGCGACCGGGACGGCAATGTTCCCGCTGATCAA
>JBCBCS010000150.1:0-8726 GCA_038530475.1 Pseudomonadota bacterium | reverse complement strand
CTCGAGGAACTCCTCAAGTCCGTACATGCCGCCTTCGCGGCCATTGCCAGGCTGTTTGTAGCCGCCAAAGGGCGACCCTTGGGCGAAGCCTTTGCCATTGGTTTCCACCATACCGGAGCGCAAGCGGCGGGCGACGTAGTGACGTTTGTCGTCGTCCGGGGTCTGGATGTAGTTGGTCAGGCCGTAATCGGTGTCATTCGCGATCTCGATCGCTTCATCGACGCTGTCGAATTTCAGGATCGATAGGACCGGGCCGAACACCTCTTCGCGGGCGATCGTCATGTCGTTGGTGACGTCGGCAAAGACCGTCGGCTTGACGTAGTAACCACGGTTCAACCCATCGGGGCGGCCCAGCCCGCCCGCAGTCATGCGGGCCTCGCCCATGCCGACTTCAATCAGGCCCTGAATTTTGTCGAACTGGGCCGCAGACACGACGGGACCGATGTGCTGGCCTTCTTCGGAGGCGGGACCGACATGGGTCTCGTTGGCGACGCGTGTCGCGATCTCGACCGCTTCATCATAGAAGCTCGATTCCACGAGCATCCGGGTCGGTGCGTTGCACGACTGGCCGGAATTGCGGAAACAGCGGGATGCCCCGTATTCCACGCCCTTGGCGCCTGCATCCGCGAAGATGATGTTGGCGCCCTTGCCACCCAGCTCAAGCGAGACGCGCTTGAGCGTGTCGGCGGCGGATTTGGTGATCAGTTTGCCCGCACGGCTGGAGCCGGTGAAGCTGACCATGTCCACATCCGGATGCGCCGAAAGCTGAGAGCCGACACCAGCACCATCGCCGTTCACGAGGTTGAAAACCCCCGGCGGGAACCCGGCCTCGTCCATGAACTCCGCGAACAACAGACCAGAGAGTGGTGCGATTTCGGACGGTTTCAGCACCGTTGTGCATCCCACGGCGACCGCCGGAACGACCTTGAGCACAATCTGGTTCATCGGCCAATTCCACGGTGTGATCAGGGCACAGACACCGATAGGTTCAAGCAGGGTTTTTTCGGTCGCGGTGAAATCACGGTCAAACGACATGTTCTCAAATGCCTTGAGGAAGCCACCCAGATGCCACGGGCCGGAGCCCACCTGCTGATTGCGGCTGAGCTCAATCGGGGCGCCCATTTCGAGCGACATGGCTTGAGCCAGTTCTTCGGAGCGGTCGTTGTAAACCTCATCAAGGCGCTTCAGCAACTTCAGCTTCTCGGATTTGTCGACGAAGGCCCAGTCGGGGAAGGCCGCCTTCGCAGCGGCGACGGCGGCGTCCGTATCGGCCTGATCGCCAAGTGAAATGACGGCGCAGACCTCTTCGGTGGAGGGGTCGATCACATCGAAATCGTTTGCCTTGGTCGGGGCAACCCAGGACCCGTTGATGTAGAAGTCGCGTTTTTCGATCATGTTTGTTCCTCCGTTTGGCCAACACATGGCACCGCTGTTCCGGAATGCCAAGCGGTGGTGGTAGCGCCTGCGCATACTCTTTATATAACGCGAGGAAGGCGGTTGGACGACCAACCGCGACATCAAGATAAGGAGCACCGTCATGAGCCTGCGCATCAACGACACGATCCCCGATTTGACCGTCGAAACCGATCACGGCGAGATCAGCCTGCATGAATGGGTGGGCGACAACTGGGCGATCATTTTCAGCCACCCCAAGGACTTTACCCCGGTTTGCACGACCGAGTTTGGCGCCGTGGCGCAACTGGCCAAAGAATGGGAAGCGCGTGGCACCAAGGTGCTCGGCGTCTCGGTCGATGGTGTCGAGGACCACAAGAAGTGGAAGCGCGACATCGAAGCCGTGGGCGGCGCGCCCGCGAATTTCCCGATCGTGGCGGATGATGGTCTGGAGATTTCCAAGGCCTTCGACATGCTGCCCGCCGAGGCCTACATGCCCGACGGGCGCACGCCGAACGATTCGGCAACCGTGCGGTCGGTGTTCATCATTGGGCCGGACAAGAAGCTGAAGTTGAGCATGACTTATCCGATGAATGTGGGTCGGAATTTTGCGGAGGTGTTGCGCGCGCTGGATGGTCTGCAGACCGCAGCACGTGAGAACGTGGCGACGCCTGCGAACTGGACCGTTGGTCAGGATGTCGTCGTTCCGGTCGCTGTCAGCGATGAGGATGCGATTGCAAAATATGGTGAGCTTGACGTGAAGCTGCCTTATCTGCGGATGGCCAAGCTGCCCAGTTAAGGGTCGGGGTCGGCGCTGTCTGCTGCGCAGAGGCGCCCCGCCCACCGTCCCGTCTTGCCAAAAGAAAAGGCCCCGCCGGTTGGTGGGGCCTTTGTTGATCTGTCGGTCTGCTTAGTGCAGGACCGCACGGGTGCCGAGCGGTGTGCGGTTGTAGAGGTCAGTGATGTGGCTGTTGACCAGCCGCACACAACCGTTTGAGACCGCCGAACCGATGGTACGCGGCGCGTTCGTGCCGTGAATCCGCAGCAGGGTGTCGCGGTTGCCCACGTAAAGGTACAATGCCCGAGCGCCCAGCGGGTTGTTGATCCCGCCGTCCATACCTTCTTCATATTGCAGATATTGTTCCGGCTCCCGTTCGATCATGTCAGGCGTCGGCGTCCAGCGCGGCCATTCGCGCTTTGCCCGGATCACGAAATCGCCGCTTTCATAAAGGCCGCGACGGCCGATTCCGACGCTGTATTCCAGGGCTAACCCGGGGCCCAGCATCAGGTACAGCTTGAAACTGCCTGGTTCGACATGGATTTCGCCGGGCGCATAGTCGCGATCGATTTGGACAACCCGTGGGAGCTGGCTTTCGGGTACAAGGTATTGTGCGGCAGCGGGGGCAGCGGCGGTGAGACCGGCGGTCGCGGCAGCGGTGGACATGAAATGGCGGCGCGTCAGCATTGGGTTCCCTTTCGGCAGACTGCGAATCCTATGCCAAAACAACCATGAGTCGGGCAAGGTTCCGCCGATCACAACACGGTCAGGGTTTCCTGACTGCAACAGGTATTTGGGCAGAAACGGCCCCAGAATTGAATTCGAGGCCGTCCTATGGCGGATGTTCGCGCGTTAGGCTGCCAAGTTGGACAGCGCACGTCGCGCGGACCTGCATGCGACAATTGCCGTTGCGTCATGCTGATACGCGGCATTCATGCCAACGCGCAGCGGGCTGTCGTCAGCATCGAGCATATCGCCAATCCAATCCGAGATCGCCGCCACCTCTGCTGCATCGAGCGGCGCGTTATCGGCACGGCGTTCGTCCAGTGTCACAATGGCCTCACGCAGGGGTCTGAGCCACGCGAAATCACCGCCCTTGGTCGCCCGATCAAAGAGGTCGAGAGGACTTCCAGTGAAGCCGCTGCGGTAGGCCTGATATTCCAACAGACTGTAATGCAAAGATTGCAGCGCCTTGGAGAGGGTGCCCAGCGTAGGGGCGTGTTGAACAAGTATCGTCATGGAGTGCCTCCTTTCGTGGCAAGCGTGACGGTGTTTGGGGAAGATCGTTCTGATCGCATTTCAGATGGGGGCGGTTCGGAGATTTACCAATGCACAGTGGGCATGGCCTCTATGTCGGCGGCTGACTTGCAAACCTTGCTGCCGCTCACCACGCGCGCGAACGAAAAAGGCCCCGGTGTTTCCACCGGGGCCTCACGT
Source organism: Pseudomonadota bacterium (assembly GCA_038530475.1). Lineage (GTDB taxonomy): Bacteria > Pseudomonadota > Alphaproteobacteria > Rhodobacterales > Rhodobacteraceae > Octadecabacter. Next base: position 5,119 of record JBCBCS010000150.1, on the reverse strand, counting down.
TCGGAATGCCTGGGGTCTTAACCTTCGGCCTTTTCCTCTTTTTTGATCTCTTCGCCGGTTTCCTGATCGACGACTTTCATCGACAGGCGGACCTTGCCGCGATCATCAAAGCCCAGAAGCTTCACTTTCACTTCCTGACCTTCCTTCAGAACGTCTGACGGGTGGTTCAGGCGGCGGTTTTCGATCTGGGACACGTGGACCAGACCGTCGCGCTTGCCGAAGAAGTTCACGAAGGCCCCGAAGTCGACGATCTTGACAACCGTACCGGTGTAGACCGCGCCCTCTTCAGGCTCGGCCACGATGGCGTGGATCATGTCGTAGGCTTTCTGGATGGCGTCGCCGTTGGGCGATGCGATCTTGATGATGCCTTCGTCGTTGATGTCGACCTTGGCGCCGGACACTTCCACGATTTCGCGGATGACCTTACCGCCGGAGCCGATCACTTCACGGATCTTGTCGGTCGGCACCTGCATCGTCTCAATCCGCGGGGCGTGGACAGAGAACTCGGACGCTTCAGTCAAGGCGTTGGCCATCTCACCAAGGATGTGCATCCGGCCGTCTTTCGCCTGCGCGAGGGCCTTCTTCATGATCTCGGGCGTGATGCCTGCGACCTTGATGTCCATCTGCAGGGACGTGATGCCGTTCTCGGTGCCAGCAACCTTGAAGTCCATGTCGCCGAGGTGGTCTTCGTCACCAAGGATGTCCGTCAGGATCGCGTAGTCGCCATCATCCTCAAGGATCAGACCCATGGCCACACCAGCCACCGGTGCCTTCAGCGGGACACCCGCGTCCATCATGGACAAGGAGCCACCGCAGACCGACGCCATGGAGCTTGATCCGTTGGATTCGGTGATCTCGGACACGACGCGGACCGTGTAGGGGAAGTCGGTGGCGGCGGGTAGGACGGCCTGAAGGGCGCGCCATGCCAGCTTACCGTGACCGATTTCACGACGTCCCGGAGGGCCAAAGCGGCCCACTTCGCCCACGGAATAGGGTGGGAAGTTGTAGTGCAGCAGGAAGTTGGATTTGTAGGTCCCTTCCAGCGCGTCGATCATCTGCTCATCATCACCGGTGCCGAGCGTCGTGACGACGAGGCCTTGGGTTTCTCCACGGGTGAAGAGAGCGGAACCGTGCGTCCGGGGCAGGAGGCCCACCTCAGAGACGATGTCACGGACTTCGTCGGTCTTGCGACCGTCGATGCGCTTGCCGGTTTTAACGACGTCACCGCGCAGGATGGACGCTTCGAGCTTTTTCATCGCAGAGCCGAGGTTTTCGTCGGCCAGCTGCTCCTCGCTCAGGGCTTCTTTGATGGCGGTGCGGGCCTCATTCACGGCGGCCACACGTTCCTGCTTGTCGGTCAGCGCGAAGGCTGCGCGCATCTGATCCTCACCGGCGGCCTTCACGGCAGCGTAGAGGTCGGAGTAATCGGCAGGCTGGAAATCAAACGGCTCTTTCGCGGCGTCTTCGGCCAGATCGATGATCAGGTCGATGACCGGCTGGATTTGCGCATGGGCAAATTCAACGGCACCCAGCATTTCGTCCTCGGTCAGCTCATAGGCTTCCGATTCCACCATCATCACGGCGTCCTTGGTGCCGGCAACGACGAGGTCGAGGCGCTGATCGGGGTTTTCCCGCAGCTTGTGCATGTCGTCCATTTCCGGGTTCAGGATGTAATCGCCATCCTCATAGCCCACGCGGCAGCCCGCGATCGGACCCATGAACGGTGCGCCAGACAGCGTCAGAGCGGCAGAGGCCGCGATCATGGCGACGATGTCGGGATCGTTGACGAGGTCGTGGGACAGCACGGTGCAGATCACCAGAACTTCGTTCTTGAATCCGTCGACAAACAGCGGACGGATCGGACGGTCGATCAAACGGCTCGTCAGCGTCTCTTTCTCGGTCGGACGCGCTTCGCGCTTGAAGAACCCACCGGGGATCTTACCGGCGGCATAGTATTTTTCGTTGTAATGCACGGTCAGCGGGAAGAAGTCCTGCCCCGGCTTTTGCTGCTTGGCGAACGTAACGTTGGCCATCACAGAGGTCTCACCATAAGTGGCGATGACCGACCCGTCTGCCTGACGGGCAACCTTACCTGTTTCCAGTGTCAGCGTTTCTTCGCCCCACTGGATGGATTTTTTCGTCTCTTTGAACATCTATCGTTTCCTATCAGGGGGCTCTCCCGGCCTTCCGGGTCCCCCGTGTCATTGGTGGCCCCATTGCCACCGACCCCAATCCTTTGGTGTGTGCGCCGGGGTCTGGAGCGTCACGTTTCAGATGGGGGGCGTGTATAGGGGAATGGACGATTTGGGAAGGGGGGGTGCGATTAGCCGCCCGCGGCGATCAGATCGCTGACAGTCACGAAGGAAAAGCCGCGAGCCCGCAGACCGTTGATGATGAGAGGCAGGGCGGCGCGGGTGCTGTCGTTGGTGCTGTACATGCCATGGAGGAGGACGATATCGCCCGGCTGAGCGGTCTCGATGACATGTTGGGCCAAAGCCTCTGGGGCGGCGTCGAAACCGAGCGTGGTTTCCGGTTCGATGGACCACATGATGGTGGTGCGATCTTGCTGCGAAAGAACCCGAGGCAGGACGATAAATTTGCGGCCAAAGGGCGGGCGAACGTGAATCGGGCCGTCATAGCCTGTGGCGCGAATGGCCTGATCGGTGCGGGACAGCTGATCGCGCACAGCGCTGGGCCAAATCAAAACCATGCGCGGGTGGTCCCAGGAATGGTTCCCAATTTCATGACCTTGGGCCACAATCATCGCCGCGTCTTCTGGATTGGCTGTGATTTCGCGACCAGTCAGGAAGAACGTTGCGGTCACGTCCATTTCCAGAAGTGTCGCTAATATGGAGACAGCGCGCGGGGTCGGTCCGTCGTCGAACGTCAGTGCAATAAGGGGTTGATCCGTCTCAACCCGGTGAACCAGTTCACCAAAAAGCTGTTGGTCGCGGGCTTTGGAATAGTCGAAGGCAAGCATCGCAAGGAAACCGCAAAGACCGAAACACAGGGCTAAACTCAAAACTTTGCGCATGTCTTCAGTCTAGTCGAGCGGGCCTGTCTGCCACAACCGAACCCTGAGCCCCCCATGCGCCACAACAGGGCCGGGTGTCACGGGAAGACCCGTGGCTTTGGCGAGGGCTGCGTCGCTGGTCACGAAGGCCACGCGCCAACCTTTGAAATGGCTTTTCATCCGGGCGCCGAAACTTCCATAGAGCGCAAAAAGCGGCTTCTTGTTGCCGATCCGGGTGCCGTAGGGCGGGTTGCAGATCACAAGGCCGGGGGCATCGATTGGGGGCGTCGCATCGCTGATCGCAAGGTGCCGGAAGGCGGCGATGTTATCGACCTTGGCACGTTCTGCGTTCGCCGTGGCCATTCGGATTGCGCCTTCATCGCGGTCAGAGCCGAACACAGGGTAGGCCGCGTCGCGTGATGGGCTGATCATCGACCTGAAAACGGCTGCATCGAAATTCGGAAGTGATTGAAACGCAAAGGTCCGTGCGCGGCCAGGATCGAGGCGGAGGGCAATCTCGGCGGCTTCCAGAACGAAAGTGCCGGAGCCGCACATGGGATCATAGAGGGGCTCTTTGCCGTTATAGCGCGCCTCGCGCAGAAACATTGCCGCCATGGTTTCGCGCATAGGGGCGGCGTTGACGGCTTCCTTGTGGCCGCGTTTGTGCAGGCTGTCGTCGGATGTATCGAGAGAGATTGTGACGATGTTCTTCTCAATCCTGATGCGAATGTCATGGTCCGGTGTGTCGGAGATGACGAACCCTTGCGCGGTGAGGGCATTTTCAAAGCGCTCTGTCGCGGCACCGGCATGATAGATTTTGGATTTGCGGCTTGTTGTTGTGACAGAAGCGGTTTCGCCGGGTCGTAAGGTATCGGACCACGGAAACTCTCGAGCCAGTTTCTCAAGCTGGGACAGGTTCGTTGCACGGAACTGTCCCAGCCGGGCAAGGATGCGGCTGGCTCCGCGGAGCTGAAGGTTGGCGCGCCAGACATCAGGCCACCCGCCACGTATTGTCACGCCACCTGGAATGATCTCTGTCACCTTGAAGCCTTTTTCGCGGGCTTCGGCAGCCAGAAAGTCCTGCTGGCCAGGGGCGGTGATCAGGAAGATGTCCATGAGTTTGGTTAGCGCTTTGCCCGGTAAAACAAAACCGCCCGAGCGAGGCAGGGGCGGTTTCGAAATTTGCTCTGGATCGCGTCGTCTTAGCGACGGATGCCCAGACGCTTGATCAGGTCCTGATAGCGGGCTTCGTCTTTGCTCTTGGTGTAGTCCAGCAACTTACGGCGCTGGGCGACCATTTTGAGCAGACCGCGACGACCGTGGTTGTCTTTCTTATGGGTCTTGAAGTGCTCGGTCAGGGTGTTGATCCGGCTGGTGAGGATCGCAACCTGGACTTCAGGCGAACCGGTGTCGCCTTCTTTGGTTGCGAATTCTTTCATCAGCTTTGCTTTTTCATCAGCAGTAATCGACATCGGGGTCTCCTTGGTCAAAGGGTGGATGGCGCGAGCCGGGATGTCGTCCAGCAAGGCCCGTGGAGGGTTCGTCCAGCCCGGTTTGGGTCAGATGCGGGCGTATAGGCAGAATCAAGCAGTGATGCAAAGGGTTTGTTGATGTGCCCTGAAGGCAGCGTCAGGCGCTGGCCTGAACAAACGCCACCGACGAGACATCAAAGCTTTTTAATCCAAGTAGGTCTGCCACGGGGGTGCCATTTGCAAGAAGTGTCACGCCTGTATCGGTGACTGCCGAGGTAAGCTCGGGCGGCGCATCCTTATAGTGCAGAACAAGCACATCGTCGTCCGTATAATCGGTGATTGTCACGGCGCCGTTTGCAATTTCAAAGGTATCGGCACCCCGACCCCCGGACATATAGTCGGTATCCCCGGCGACCAGCGTGTCATCACCGGCACCACCATTGATGAAATCCTGTGCGGTTTCATCCTCATCCGTCACGGCATCGACAAGATCGTTGCCGCGGCTGCCCTGCAAGACATCCGCGCCCGCGCCGCCGATCACTGTATCGTTGCCGTCGCCCCCGGCAATTTGGTCATCGCCGTCGCCACCCTCAAGCGTGTCGTCACCGTCCCCCCCAACGAGGTGATCTGCACC
>JBCBCS010000149.1:0-8750 GCA_038530475.1 Pseudomonadota bacterium | reverse complement strand
GCTCGGCGTGAAGGCGAAAAAAGACATATGTCTTTTTTCGCCTTCACGCCGAGCATGACATTTTCGCGCACCGTCAGGTTCGGGTCGAGCTCAGGCTCCTGCGGCAGGTAGCCCACGCGCGCGCCTTCGGCGGCCCAAGCCTCCCCCTGAAATTCCTTGTCCTGACCGGCCATGATCCGCATCAGGGTTGACTTACCTGTGCCGTTGACGCCGACGACGCCGATCTTGACGCCGGGCAGGAAGTTCAAGCGAATGTTTTCAAAGACTTTCTTGCCGCCTGGATAGGTTTTGGACACGCCATCCATAAAATAGACGTATTGATAGGCCGCCATTGCCGCTCTCCCTCATGTCGATCGCTGGCCGTTCCTTACTTGGGCAAAGGGGTGCGTGCAATGGGTCCGCAAGGTCGCCGCTGCAGGCCCAAGGCTTGGGTTGATCAGGCGCGCATCGGGTTCTTGTGGTGATGTGCCAGCCAGTCGGGCAGATCCTCGGGCGGGAGCGGTTTGGCCAGCCAGTACCCCTGGACGATGCCACACCCCATCTGATGCAACGCTTCGGCTGTTTCTTCGTCCTCGACCCCTTCGGCGATGACTGCCAGATCGAGGTCATTGCACAGCTCCACAAGCTTGCGGACGATCTTCAGGCTGGTCGGATCAAACAGCATGTTCGACACAAGCCCCTGATCGATCTTGACCCCTGTAATGTCCAACTGAGCGAGATGCGCCAGCCCTGCAAAACCGATCCCGAAATCGTCGAGGTGCACAAGAAAACCGGCAGTCCTCAGATCGCGCAGGATGGCGGCGCTTGACGATTGGATAGTGCTCACGCCGAAATTCGTCGTCTCTAGCACTTCGATGGCGATATGGGCGCGGTTGATCCCAGCGGCTTCGACCATCCAGACGAGGCGATTGATGAATTCGGGATGGTTAAGAAGTTCCGGCGAGGCGTTAAAGGCCACAACCATGTCGGGATAGCCCAAACGGATCAGCTCGCGTTTCTGGGCGATGGCGGCCTTCATTGATAACAGATCCAGCGCCCCCATAAGGTTGAGGTCGTCAACTAGCGGCAGAAAATCGTTCGGCGGAATGGTCCCCTCGTTTGGGTCGTTCCAGCGCACGAGCGTCTCAAACCCGGTGATTTCCCCGGAAAAGAGCGACATTTTGGGCTGAAACACATAATCGAGCCCATCTGTGTCAATCGCCTCCATAAGGGCGCTGGCACGGCGCATCTGGAGATGATGCCGTTTCTCAAGGTCCTGATCATAAAGCACGACGCAGTTTCGACCGAGGCGCTTGGCCTCATAGAGCGCGAAGTCGGATTCGATCAGCAGGTCCTTGGATTGAGTGAGATGGGATTTCGCCAGCGCGCCGCCGATGCTGACTTCGGACTGGAGTATGACATTGGACCATTCAAACGGCTCACACACCGCGTCCATCAGCCGGGTGGCAAGCGCGTGCAGCGCACCAAAACCGTCGATGTCCGGGCACACCACCACAAACTCATCGCCACCGACCCGCGCCACGAGGTCCTTTTCCCGTGCGGTGGACAAAAGCGCCTGCGCGGCATGGACCAACACTGCGTCACCTGCGGAATGGCCGTGCGTGTCATTGATCTCTTTGAACCGGTCAAGGTCGATATGGAGCAGGCCGACGGTGACACTGTGCGCGCGGATCAAAGCACCATCGATGAACTTGAGGAAGGCCGACCGGTTGGGAATGCCGGTCAACCCGTCATGGGTCGCCTCCCGCTGCAGGCGTTTCTGTGCCTCGCGCAGGGTGTTCGATTTGACGACATCGGTCGTCACGTCGCGACAACTCACGATCGCATGTTCCTGTCCGTCGGGGGCCTTGTTGTAAGATACGTTGAGCTGGTTCCAGAATTCAGTCCCGTCGCGGCGCTGGTTCTTGAACAATTGCAGGGCCTGCGTCTCAAGTTCTTCGCGGGTGTAGCGGAAGTTTGCGATCTCTTCGGGCGTTGGCGTGTTCTCATCCGGCATCACGAATTCCAGCGGGTTGCGCCCGATGATCTCGTCCTCGGAGTATCCGTGCATTTTCTGAAAAGACCGGTTTGACCAGATAATCTTGCCCGACATGTCCTGCACCAGCAGTCCATCGCGGGCATGGTCACAAGCGAGCCGATAATATTCAGACTGTTTCAGCGTTTCGACCAGATCGCTTTGCGCGGCACGCAGGCAGTCCCGCAGGTCGTTTCCTTCCCGGATAAGTTGCCTCAGCAACGGGATCAGCATGAGCACTATCGCGAACAAGCCGATGAAGGTGACGATAAAGTAGGACACGCAATGCCTGTTTGTTCTTCTGCCCTCAATTGCCATTCCAAAGTTGTCATCCGGTTAAGATCATCGGTGTTTCGATTTGTTGTCTGGCCCGCCGCGTCATTGCATTGCCATTGGGGGCTGCGTAAGAGCCTGAGCGATGATGCGCAGTGACATGCCATATGCACGCCCCGGTCAGATCGTCGGGCTTTTGGGTGGTTCATTTGATCCGGCCCATCAGGGGCATGTGCAGATCACGTTGGCGGCCTTGTCGCGGTTTGGTCTGGACCGCGTTTGGTGGTTGGTCAGCCCCGGTAACCCGCTCAAAGATCGCGGCCCCGCACCTTTGCCGGACCGGATCGAACGGGCCTGCACCGTGATGGATCACCCAAACGTTGCGATCACTGGGATCGAAGACTTGCTTGGCACGCGCTATACGGCTCAGACCATTGCGCGTCTTCAGGCGGCCTATCCTGGGGTGCGTTTCGTCTGGCTCATGGGGGCGGACAATCTGGCGCAATTCCATCTGTGGCAGGATTGGCAGGATATTCTGCGGCGGGTGCCGGTTGGCGTGCTCGCCCGACCCGGCGACAGGATTTCAGCGCGCCTGTCCAAGGCGGCGCGAATCTACCGTGAAGATCGGCTGATCGGACGCGCGGCCCGGCTGCTGGGGCAGGCGGATGCGCCGGCCTGGGCCTTTGTGAATATGCCGATGTCGCAATTGTCATCCACCGCGATCCGTGAAGCGGGGCAATGGCGGGACTAGCCGATTGCCTGCCTGTCTGAGGCTGTTAGGGTGCTGGTATGTCTGGGGATTTGACACGACGCGGCGTTCTGGCTGGCCTGTTGGGCAGTGTTGGCACTGTGGCTTTGGCCGAGGCGCCTTTGGTGTCTTTGCGGCCTGTGTCCCGTCCCGGTGAGGGCCTCGTCCTGCCGCCTGATATCCCTGCCTTGGCCCCGCCCATCCGACCCGGCATTGCCGATCTGATAGAGGCGGCACAGCTTGGAGGTGACGTGGCGTGTGTCGTGGCAGACGCCCGAACGGGAGAAGAGCTGGTTGCGGTCGGTGCGGATATTCCGCTCCCCCCGGCGAGCGTCACGAAGGCCGTGACCGCGCTTTATGCGCTGGATGCGCTGGGCGGAGGGTTCCGGTTTGTGACCCGTGTGGTTGCAATGGGCGACGTGACCGATGGCGTTCTTGAGGGCGATCTTGTTCTGGTTGGCGGCGGGGATCCGACCTTGTCGGCGGATCACCTTGCTCAATTGGCGGCCGATGTCGCGGAGGCCGGGATCGTGCAGGTGCGCGGCAGACTTTTGTGCTGGCGTGGCGCGTTGCCGTATGCGGAAGAGATCGAGCCGTCGCAGTTGGATTACCTTGGGTATAATCCGGCGGTGTCCGGCCTGAACCTGAACTACAACCGTGTGCATTTCGAATGGAAACGGTCTGGCGGCGCCTGGCAAACGACGATGGACGCCCGGACTGAGGATCGAGTGCCGCCAGTCAGCATGGCACGGGTTCGGATTGTCGATCGCGCGTCGCCAGTCTTCACGGCTGCGGGTCCGGATCGTTGGACCGTGGCGCGTTCGGCCTTGGGACAGGGCGGGTCGCGCTGGATGCCTGTGCGCCAGCCAGCGCTTTATGCGGGCGATGTGTTTCGGGCCGTCGCGCGAGAGGTTGATCTCACCTTGCCCGCGCCAGAGGTGATCGACGATCTGCCGGAAGGGTTCGACGCGGGCCAGGAGGTCGCCCAGCATCGCTCACCGACGCTGCGGACCATCTGTCAGGAGATGCTGCTTTATTCGACGAACCTCACGGCTGAGATTTGCGGGCTGGCCGCGACGCAGGCGCGGGTGAACCAACCTCTGGACATCGTCGCGTCGGCTCAGGTCATGAACGACTGGCTGGGGGAGACCTACGGGATTGAGGCCGCGTTCAAGGATCATTCGGGCCTGAGTGACGAAAACCGGATCAGCGCCGCCGCCATGCAGGCAATCCTGCTGCAAGAGGGGCCTGCCAGCGCGCTGCGTCCGATCCTGCGACGCATTGCCATGCGCGACGCGGACCGCAACCGGATTGAGGATTATCCCGTCGTCGTGCGGGCCAAGACAGGCACGCTGAATTTTGTCAGCTCGCTCTCTGGCTTTATTGAGACCGCGACCGGCGACGACCTGATTTTCACGATTTTCACCGCCAATCTTGAGCGTCGCGCGCAGGGCAAGGCGAGCGGGGCTGAGGTGCCCGAAGGATCAATCGCGTGGAACAGGCGGTCCAAGCGGCTGCAACAGCAGGTGTTGCAACGCTGGGGCCTGACATCGCGGGAGGATGCACCAGCGGCAGAGGCGCAGGCCACGCCGGGGGGCGTGTCGCTCGACGGGATATTGCCTGATCTGGATGAACCCGAGGGCGAAGGCGGTTAGGCCGCCAGCGGATACTCGGCGCCCCAGACATAGGCGGCGTCCTTGGCGAGCAGACGCGCTTCCAACGCTGACAGGTCGCGGATCGCCTGACCGACATCGCCTGATTTCGCGTAGGCCTTGCGGTAGCTCGTGAGCACGGATTTCGCCCGCCATGGCAATTTCGCATCGGCCATCCAGGCCCGCAGCTCTGGTGGCAGACGGTCATAATCCTGCATGGGAGACGCGGTTTTGCGTGTCTTCAACCGGGTCCGCCCGCAATTACGTGCCATGTCCACAACTCCGCCCAAGGTGATTTTGACGACGTTGTAATGTTATAACATCACGAACTGCAAGCCCCGATATGGGACATGGCTACAGGCGAGTATGCCGGGCCCGCGCGCCCCGTTCAATCGCCGCTGCATGCAGCCGGTCGAGGGTCAGCTCATAGCGAATCTCTTCGAGCATCCGAAGCTCTGACTGGGCAATGTCCCCGTCCGCAGCGGCCACGTCGCAGCACAGCGCATAGGCGGTTTCGTAAAGACGATCGGGCAAAGCCTCTCGCACCAGACCAAAAAGCGCATCAAGCCCATCTTCCTGATCGAACAGATCGAAGACAAGCTGGGACATTTGCGGCACCTTGTCAGCGTCATATTCGGCAAACACAGGCAGGTTGTTGATGATATTCGTGATTTTGACCAATTCCGCGGTCAAGATCTGCTCATCACTGGCAGAGACGGCAATCATCAACGCGCATAGCGCGTCCTGGGCTGTCATGGAAAGACTGTCGGTCATCTGTCAGAGCTCCTTTACATCACCACATTTATTGACGCGATGCTGCACCTGCAATAGGACGCAGCGACTTGTGATATGGGCAATGGGCCCTTTTGACGGGATGACACGATGACCAACTTGCGCGACGCAGCACTGACCTCAAAGGCCTGGCCGTTTGAAGAGGCGCGGCGGTTGCTCAAACGGGTGGAACGTCTGGGCAAGGAGGAGGTCATCTTTGAGACCGGGTATGGCCCCTCCGGTCTGCCGCATATCGGCACCTTTGGCGAAGTGTCGCGGACCACGATGGTGCGCCGCGCGTTTGAGGTGATCTCGGACATTCCAACGCGTCTGATCTGCTTTTCCGACGATCTGGACGGGATGCGCAAAGTGCCGGGCAATGTGCCCAACCCGGAACGGCTGACGCAGTATCTGCAACTGCCGCTGACCCAAGTCCCTGATCCGTTTGAGGAATTTGAGAGCTTCGGTCACCACAACAATGCGATGTTGCGGCGGTTCCTTGATACGTTCGGGTTTGAGTATGAATTCATCTCGGCCAAGGACTTCTATGAGACCGGCCAATTTGATGAGGTTCTGCTGCGCGCGGCTGAGCGGTATGACGACGTGATGGCGGTGATGCTCAAGTCGCTCCGTGAAGAACGGCGTGAGACCTATTCGATCTTCCTGCCGATGCATCCTGAATCTGGCCGCGTCATGTATGTGCCGATGAAGCATGTGGACGCGCGCGAGGGCACAGTCACGTTTGATGATGAGACGGGCCGCGAATGGACGGTTCCGGTCACCGGCGGCAACGTAAAGCTGCAGTGGAAGCCCGATTTCGGGGCGCGCTGGGCGGCGCTTGGCGTCGACTTTGAGATGTATGGCAAGGACCATTCCACCAACACGCCGATCTATGACCGCATCTGTGAAATCCTTGGCGGCACCAAGCCGGAACATTTCACCTATGAGCTGTTTTTGGATGATCAGGGGCACAAGATCTCGAAGACGTCGGGAAATGGGGTCTCAATCGACGAATGGCTGACCTATGCGTCGACGGAATCGCTGTCCTATTTCATGTATCAAAAGCCCAAGACGGCGAAGCGGATGCATTTTGACGTGATCCCCAAGGCGGTGGACGAATATCACCAGCAGCTGCGCGCTTATCCGGGCCAGACGCCGGATCAACAGGCCAACAACCCGGTGTTCCACATCCATTCGGGCGACGTGCCTGCGTCCACGATGGTGGTGCCGTTTGCGATGCTGTTGAACCTCGCGTCGGTGTCTTCGGCTGAGGATAAGGACAAGCTCTGGGGGTTCATCCAGCGTTATGCGCCGGATGCGTCGCCTGACGGGAACCCTGACCTAGATGCGGCGGCCGCCCATGCGGTGCGCTATTACAACGACTTCGTGAAACCCACGCGGGAGTTCCGCCTGCCCACGGACCCCGAAAAGGCCGCGTTGGAGCATCTGGTGCGGGCGCTGAAGTCCGAGGACGAGGCGCTGGCGGTGATCGCGCAGAAGAACGCAAATGAAGGCAAGGACGCGGCGTTGCCAGAGGTGAACTGGCAGGACGAGGAGTTCTTGCAATCCATCGTCTTTGCCGTGGGCAAGGTGCACGGGTTTGAGCCCCTGCGCGCATGGTTCGCGTGTCTTTATGAGGTGCTTTTGGGCGCCAAGCAGGGCCCGCGTTTCGGTGGCTTCATCGCGCTTTATGGGCTGGAAGAAAGCATCGCGCTGATCGAAGACGGGATCGCGGGCGAGCTTGCCGCCTGAGACAATTTGAAACTATCGGGGCGCTTCCGCCGTATCCTAAAGTAGGAACCACAGGAGGCCCCCATGCTGCGACTGATTTCATTGCTCGTCATCCTCGGCTTTGCCGCACCCGCCGCTGCGCAGGAGCAAAGCATCGAAGATGTGATCACCAGCCAATTGCAGGCCTTCAATGATCGCGACGTGGAAGCGGCCTGGCAATATGCCAGCCCCATGATCAAAGGCATCTTCGGCACGCCTGACAATTTCGGCATGATGGTCCGTAACGGTTACCCGATGGTCTGGGACAATGAGGTTGCGCGGTTCCTTGAGGCTGAAGAGATGCCCAACGGTGTCCGGCAAGAGGTGCTGATCCGCGGCGCTGATGGTGTGGCCTACATCCTCGATTACAGCATGATCCAGACCGAGGCCGGGTGGCAGATCAACGGCGTTCAGGTCATCCCTGCGCCCGACATGATGTCCTGACTGATCCCTTCCCCAAGCGGCGCAACATTTCGATGTGAACGATCACGGCGAGTGGAACCTGGAAAAGTGAGATCAGGACGAACGGCGATTGGCCGAGCGCTGATGGCGCGGGTGTGATTTGCCAAAACCCGAACATCGACGCCGAGACAGCCATGAAGGCCCAACCAAAATCGAACAATCCTATCCCGTTCCAAAGAGCAGTGATCCGGGGGGCGGGTCTACGGAGAAGCAGAACGGCAAGCGGTATCGCAGTCAGTCCGATGAACGTATCAAGCACTGCGGCGGGCAGGGCCACTTCTGCTGGCATTGATCCTGAAAGGTAGGCCACAAAGAACGTCGCACCGACGAGGCGATACACTTGAGTGGCGGTAAGAAGATGGGGCGGAACGGCGTCCATTGTTGCGGCAAATCGCTCGGATCTGGCTTTGGCGATGAAGTAGAGAGCGACGGGCAAACCCATCCCGGTTCCAAAAGCCAGCATTCGCAGAACGTCGCCCTCTTGCCAGACGCCATCGCCCGGAAAGATACCGATCCGGTCGACAGTGACAGCCCCTCCGAGCCAGACCATCACCGCCATCGAAAGACGGAGATTTTGCCGCACGAAATATCCAGCAACTACGGTGGCGACCAAACCGGCCCCCGCATAGACAAGGAGGGGCACAAAGGCTGTCATGGCAGTAGTGCCTCTCTTTCCTGCCGGACTTTTGATTTGAGCAGATCGCTGACGGCGTGCGGATCGGCATTGTACCCTTCCACAGCGCCCGGAAAATGGGCCGTACCAGGTTGATGGGCGTCTGACCACGCCATCGCCGCGAGCAGCACCGGGATTAGATCAAGCGCCCTTTCCGTGGGCAGATAAAGCGCGCCGCGTCCGTCGTCGGGATCTGGGTGCTTTTCGATCAACCCGAACGCTTGAAGCCGCGCCAACCGCGCGGTCAGAATATTGGTCGCGATCCCCTCGTCAGAGCGCCGAAACTCTGAGAACCGAAACTTTGACTGAAGCAACATGTCCCGCAGGACCAAAAGGCTCCATTGGTCACCTATCACCTCAACGGCGGCATTGATCGGGCAGGTGGAG
>JBCBCS010000148.1:0-8789 GCA_038530475.1 Pseudomonadota bacterium | reverse complement strand
CGCCCTGTGCTTCAGGCGCCGTCGTCGTTTCAGGCGCGTTGTTGGCCAGATCGGTGGCGGGGGCCTTTGCGTCGGTCGACATAATGGCGAGCTTGCCACCCGCCTCAACCGTGGCGCCCTCTTCGGCGAGAAGCTTGGTCATGACACCAGCCGCCGGGGCGGGGACTTCGACACTGACCTTGTCGGTTTCCAACTCGGCCAGCATCTCGTCAGCCGCAAACGCCTCACCCGGCTTCTTGAACCAGGTGGAGACGGTCGCCTCGGTGACGCTTTCGCCCAAGGTGGGGACCATAATCTCAAGTTCCGAGCCACCGCTGTCGGGGGCAGGGGCCGCCTCTTCGGCCTTCGGGGCGTCATCGGCTTTCGGCGCTGGGGCCGCCTCCCCATCGCTGATCTGGGCCAGCAGCGCGTCGACGCCGACTGTGTCGCCTTCGCTGGCCACGATCTCTGACAGGGTTCCGGCGGTGGGCGCTGGCACCTCAACGGTCACCTTGTCGGTTTCCAGCTCACACAGCATCTCGTCCTGCGTGACGCTGTCACCGGGCTTTTTGAACCAGGTGGCGACGGTCGCTTCGGTGACGCTTTCGCCAAGGGTGGGGACGCGGACTTCGGTCATGGATTAGTTCCCTTCGATGGTCAGCGCGTCATCCACGAGCGCTGCTTGCTGTGCTTTGTGTTGGCTGGCGAGACCCGTCGCAGGCGAGGCTGCGGCGGCGCGTCCGGCATAAACGGGCCGTGTATGCTTGGCCTTGATCCGGGTCAGGACCCATTCGATGTTGGGCTCAATGAACGACCATGCGCCCTGGTTCTTGGGCTCTTCCTGACACCAGACCATTTCGGCGTTCTTTAAGCGTTCAAGCTCTTTCACGGCGGACTGGGCCGGGAAGGGATAGAACTGTTCGAACCGCATCAGGTAGACGTCATCGATCCCGCGGGCGTCGCGTTCTTCGAGCAGGTCGTAATAGACCTTGCCCGAACACATCACGACGCGCTTGATCTTGTCATCGGCCACCAGTTTGGTGTCCGAATTGCCATATTGCGCATCATCCCAAAGCACGCGGTGGAAGGACGATCCGGTCTGGAATTCCTCTGCCTTGCTGACGGCCAGCTTGTGGCGCAGCAGGGATTTCGGCGTCATCAGGATCAGCGGTTTGCGGTAGCTGCGGTGCAGCTGACGGCGCAGGATGTGGAAGTAGTTGGCCGGTGTGGTGCAGTTGGCCACGATCCAGTTATCGCCGCCGCACATCGTCAGGAAGCGTTCCAGACGGGCGCTGGAGTGCTCCGGCCCTTGGCCCTCATAGCCATGGGGCAGCAGGCAGACGAGGCCGGACATCCGCAGCCATTTCGATTCACCCGAAGAGATGAACTGGTCGAACATGATCTGAGCACCGTTGGCGAAGTCGCCGAACTGCGCTTCCCAAAGCGTCAGCGCATTGGGTTCGGCCAGCGAGTAGCCGTATTCAAACCCGAGCACCGCGTATTCCGACAGCATGGAGTCGATGACTTCATAGCGGGACTGACCGTCACGGATATGGTTGAGCGGGTAGTAGCGTTCCTCGGTCTCTTGGTTGACGATGCCGGAGTGACGTTGGGAGAACGTGCCGCGTGTCGAGTCCTGCCCTGCCAGACGCACAGGGTAGCCTTCGGTCAGGAGCGACCCGAAGGCGAGTGCCTCACCGGTGGCCCAGTCAAAACCGGTCCCGCTCTCAAACATCTTTTTCTTGGCCTCAAGGATCCGGCCCACCGTTTTGTGAACAGGATAGTCGTCCGGCACCCTGCTGAGCGCCTTGCCGATCTCGTTGAAGGTCTCTTCCTTGATGCCGGTCTTGCCGCGCTGGTACTTTTCCTTTTGGCGATCAAGATGCGACCACTTCCCGTCGAGCCAATCGGCCTTGTTGGGTTTGTAGTCTTTCCCGGCCTCGAACTCTTCGTTCAGGTGCGCCTGGAAGGCGGCCTTCATGTCCTCGATCTCGCCTTCGGGGATCAGCCCGTCGCGGACCAGTCGTTCGGTATAGAGCGTCAGCGTCGTCTTCTGCTGCTTGATCTTCTTGTACATCACCGGGTTGGTGAACATGGGCTCATCGCCCTCGTTGTGACCAAAACGGCGGTAGCAGATGATGTCGAGCACGACGTCCTTGTGAAACTTCTGGCGGAACTCGGTCGCCACACGGGCGGCGTGCACCACGGCCTCCGGATCGTCGCCGTTCACGTGGAAGATCGGCGCCTCCACCATCAGAGCGATGTCCGTGGGGTAGGGGGAGGAGCGGGAGAAGTGCGGCGCGGTCGTAAATCCGATCTGGTTGTTCACGACGATGTGCATGGTGCCGCCGGTGCGGTGCCCTTTGAGGCCTGAGAGGCCAAAGCCCTCAGCCACGACACCCTGACCGGCAAAAGCCGCATCGCCATGCAGCAGAATGCCCATGACTTTGGTGCGGTCGACGTCGTTGGTCTGGTCTTGCTTGGCGCGGACCTTGCCCAACACAACCGGGTTTACCGCCTCAAGGTGCGAGGGGTTGGCGGTCAGTGACAGGTGGACGTTGTTGCCGTCAAACTCCCGGTCGGAGGAGGCGCCGAGGTGGTATTTCACATCACCGGAACCATCCACATCTTCGGGCTTGAAGCTGCCACCCTGAAATTCGTTGAAGATCGCCTTGTAAGGCTTCTGCATCACATTGGCGAGGACGCTCAGACGCCCGCGGTGGGGCATCCCGATGACGATGTCCTGCAGGCCCAGCTGCCCGCCCCGCTTGATGATCTGCTCCATCGCCGGGATCAGCGCTTCGCCGCCATCAAGGCCGAACCGCTTGGTGCCCATGTATTTGACATGCAGAAATTTCTCGAACCCTTCGGCCTGCACAAGGCTGTTCAGGATCGCTTTCCGCCCGTTCTGGGTGAAGTGGATTTCCTTGTGCGCGCCTTCGATCCGCTCCTTCAGCCAAGCGGCTTCCTCAGGGTTGGAGATGTGCATGTATTGCAGCGCAAAGGTGCCGCAATAGGTGCGTTTCACGATCGCCAGGATCTCATTCATCGTCGCGACTTCGAGGCCGAGCACGTTGTCGATGAAGATCGGGCGGTCCATGTCGGCGGCGGTGAAGCCGTAGGAGGCCGGGTCAAGCTCTGGGTGCGGGGTCTGGTCGCGCATGCCCAGCGGGTCGAGGTCGGCCACAAGGTGGCCCCGGATCCGGTAGGCGCGGATGATCATCAGCGCGCGGATGCTGTCGAGCACTGCCGCCTTCACCTGATCCTCGGACACCTGCACGCCCTTTTCGGCAGCCTTGTCCTTGATCTTCTTGCCCGCCGCTTCGGGTTCAGCGGCCCATTGGCCATCCAGCGCTGCGGTGAGGTCATCATTGGGCTGGGGCGGCCAATCGTTGCGCGCCCAGCTTGGCCCCGCAGCCTCGGCCTTTGCGTCCGCCGGTGCGTCGCCCAAGGACCGGAAAAACGCCTGCCATTGTTCGTCTACGGCGCCGGGGTTGTCGGCGTAGCGCGCATAAAGCTGTTCGATATATTCCGCATTGTGCCCCTGCATGAAGGAAGAGGCGTGGAAGACGTCGTTGGGGGATTGGTCAGTCATGTGATGGCCTCGCTAGTTTGCGGACGGTGTTTCAATTTCAATAATGTGGGTGAAGCTCAACGGCGTGCGGAGTGTGCCTTCGAAATACGCCGCCGATGGCGTATGGACGGCCTCGACAAAACCTTCTGTGCTACGCCCGTCCAACGGATGTTCCTGCGTCACGATGTAGGGTTCGCGATCACGGGTGAGGAGGGTGCGGGGGCCGAGCGATGCAGTGATGGCCACTGGCACGTCTTGAGCGGCGTAGATACGGCACATGCTCACCCCGAAGGACGGCGTGCTTTGAATGAAAACATACCCTCCGTCATCAGCAAGCGCGAAAATCGCGCGGAGGTTCGCGGGTGTGTTGCCCCAATAGTCGGACGTGTTGGCCCTGATGGTGTTCTGCAGCTCCTGAGCTGCGGCCGGGTCAGGCTGATCATCCGCTGCGCGGTACATGAAAACGCCGTCACCGATCTGCGAAAAGGCAGCCCGCGCCTCATCCCCGTCCAGCACTTGAAGTCCAAGACCGTCCGCGCGTTCGGTGAAAGACGCAAGGGTCAGCCGTTCAGACAGGCATAGATCAACGGCGCTTTGCAGGCTGCCCGCCTGAGCGGTGAACGGTGCGGCTAGCAATGCAACGGCAAGCCCGACCGTCGGGGCGTTCATTTCTGCCTTCCGGCGCGTCGCACCAAAGGTTGTTCCCATTGCCATCATCGCGCGCACCTCGGATCACGCACAACGATGTCGACGCCGGTGCAGACAACGGCACCCGCGACGCCAACACTGGTTTCGGCCACTGCGCCTGCCGTCCGCACAGCCGCCCGCGCCACGCAGCCCGCAACGAGGGCAACGCAAAGCATCAAGAGGCTGAGACGGAAGGCAGAGCGCAGAACCATCAGCCGATGGCCTTCAGCACGGCCTCGCCCAGCGTCGCAGGGCTGTCGGCCACGACGATGCCCGCGGATTTCATCGCTTCGATCTTGGATTCGGCATCGCCTTTGCCGCCGGCCACGATGGCACCGGCATGGCCCATGCGCCGTCCCGGAGGGGCGGTGCGGCCTGCGATGAAGCCGGCTGTGGGCTTCCAACGGCCCTTTTTCTTTTGTTCGGTCAGGAATTCGGCAGCTTCTTCTTCGGCAGTGCCGCCAATCTCACCGATCATGATGATCGACTGGGTCTCATCATCATCGAGGAACATGTCGAGCACGTCGATATGCTCGGTCCCTTTGATCGGGTCGCCGCCGATGCCGACGGCTGTGGATTGGCCGAGGCCGCTGTCAGAGGTCTGCTTCACAGCCTCATAGGTAAGTGTGCCGGAGCGGGACACAACACCCACCGAGCCGCGCTTGTGGATGTGACCGGGCATGATGCCGATTTTGCAGGCGTCGGGCGTGATGACACCGGGGCAGTTCGGCCCAATGAGGCGGGAGGTCGACCCTTCGAGCGCGCGCTTCACACGCATCATGTCGAGCACCGGGATGCCTTCGGTGATGGCGACGATCAGCTCCATCTCGGCATCGATCGCTTCGAGGATTGAATCGGCGGCGAAGGGCGGCGGGACGTAGATGACGGTCGCGTTGGCTTCGGTCTTGGCCTTGGCTTCGTGGACCGAGTTGAAGACCGGCAGGCCCAGATGTTCGCTGCCGCCTTTGCCCGGCGTCACACCGCCGACCATCTTGGTGCCGTAGGCAATCGCCTGTTCAGAGTGGAACGTCCCCTGAGAGCCGGTGAGGCCCTGACAGATGACGCGTGTGTTTTCGTTTACGAGAATGGCCATGATGCTGGCTCCTATAGATTATGTCTTGGGCGCCCTGTCGCAAAAGGGCGTGGGCCGGTCCGTCGGACGTCCCTATTCCTGTTGAAGCAAAAACGCGTGGTCGGTGGCGCCAAACGCGCCGAACGCGATGTGTTTGAGAATGAAGGTCTCACCGTTCACGTTGATGGAGCCGACACCGTCGGTGTGGGGGCGACCCAGCTGGGCAAAGAAGGCGTCACGCACGCTGCCATCGTCCGGGCCGTCCTGCAGGGACGTCACGCCACATTCAAAGCTGAACGCGGTGGCGTTGTTGATCTGCAACGACACGGGCGCGCCGGTGTTGGGGCCACCCACGATGGTGTCGCCGTCCCGTTCAACCGTCAGGCCGTTGCTGCGCGCGGCATCGGCGAGGGCGGACAGGTCAGGCGAGGCGGTCAGGCAAACGCTTTGGAAAACTGCAAAGCCCGCCGCGAAGGCGTCCGAGCCATCGCCGAGATCCGGAAAGACGGCGTCGATGGCGCCTTCGACGAAGGTGGCGTCGGCACCGGTTGCGGCGTCAAGTTCGCCCTGCAGGGCGGCAATTTGAGCCGCTTCCTGCGCGGCCGGGCCGCCGGACGGAGCAAATACGCCCGATGGGCTTTGCGTCTGCGGGCCGTCCCGCACTGTGAGGTCATTGGTGGACGATGTCGTGGCACAGGCCGCCATGCTCAGAACAGCCAGAAGGGTCAGGGAACCTCTCATCATGGATTACCCTTTCACGGCCTTTACGATCTTCTGCGCGCCGTCCTTTAGGTCGTCGGCGGCGATTACATCAACGTCGGAACTGTTGATGATGTCCTTGCCCTCTTGCACGTTCGTGCCCTCAAGCCGGACAACCAGCGGCACCTGAAGGCCCACTTCTTTCACAGCTGCGACCACGCCTTCGGCGATGACGTCACAGCGCATGATGCCGCCGAAGATGTTCACGAGGATGCCTTTGACGTTGGGGTCAGAGGTGATGATCTTGAAGGCTTCTGTCACCTTCTCCTTGGTCGCACCACCACCCACGTCGAGGAAGTTGGCAGGCTCCGCGCCGTAGAGCTTGATGATGTCCATCGTCGCCATCGCAAGGCCCGCGCCGTTGACCATGCAGCCGATTTCACCGTCGAGCGCGATGTAGTTGAGGTCGAACTTGGACGCGGCGAGTTCCTTGGGGTCTTCTTCCGTCTCATCGCGCAGGGCGGCGACGTCGGAATGGCGGTAGACGGCGTTGCCATCAAACGCGACCTTGGCATCGAGCACCTTGAGCGAGCCTTCGTCGGTCAGGATCAGCGGGTTGATCTCAAGCATCTCCATGTCCTTCTCCATGAAGGCTTTGTAGAGGATGCCCATCAGCTGCACGCATTGCTTGACCTGTGCGCCTTCGAGGCCCAGCGCGAACGCCACGCGGCGGCCATGGTAGGGCTGGTAGCCGGTGGCCGGATCAACGGTGAAGTTGAGGATTTTTTCAGGGGTCGAGGCTGCGACCTCTTCGATGTCCATGCCGCCTTCGGTGGAGCACACGAAGCCCACGCGGGAGGTCTGGCGATCGACGAGCAGGGCCAGATACATCTCGGTCCGAATGCCAGAGCCGTCTTCGATATAGATGCGGTTGACCTGCTTGCCTGCCGGACCCGTCTGGTGCGTGACCAGCGTGCGGCCCAGCATCTTCTTGGCCTCTTGCGCGGCTTCTTCGACCGATTTGGTCAGGCGCACGCCGCCGGCTTCCCCAGCGTCTGCTTCCTTGAACTTGCCCTTGCCCCGGCCACCGGCGTGGATCTGGGCTTTCACGACCCAAAGCGGGCCATCAAGTTCACCAGCGGCGGTTTTGGCTTCTTCGGCGCGCAGCACAGCGCGGCCGTCGCTGACGGGGGCGCCATAGGAGCGCAGAAGCGCCTTGGCCTGGTATTCATGGATGTTCATGGGAGCGGTCCTTCGGTCAGATACGTTGACCCGCTATAGACGGGATACAATTGTGCGCAGAAAGGCTAATTTGCCGCAGGCCCCAGAAAAGCGACATTTGTGATCACAGTCAGAAATAGTGTGATCACAAATAAGGTTTTGGTAAGGATGAATTTCTGTGCCCGCCCTACGATTCGCCTTGTTTTGCGAAGGCCCGGCGTTGGCGATTGTCGATGCAGGTCCGACAAAACGAAAGGCCGCACCAGAGTGCGGCCTAATCTTGCGGGCTGACGCCCAAAAAACGAATGTGACGACTTATTGTGTCGCCTGAGCCTGCGGTCCGCACCGCAGCGGATATCCGGGCACGGCGACAACGCCGTTCGTGCAGGATGTCTGGCCGGATTCAACGAACGAGATGTTGTTGCCGTTGTAGAGGTATCCGGTGTTGTTCAGGCCGTTGACAGTCGCAGAACCGGAATTCACCGGAACGGTGCCTGCCCCACAAGCGCTCAGCAAAGCGATTGCGAACACGGAAACGGTAAGTTTTTTCATATCGAAACCCCCCAAGGTTTACGCAAAACAAGAATCACAGGTGATGCAAATTGATAGCACGTCCTGGCGGCGCTCCCTAGAAAATGACCAATTTATGGCAAAATCTTGGTTAACTCAGGCCGCGCAAGAAACAATTGTGGCAGGTTTGCCCAATTGTGCAGCAAACCGCCTTATTGCGGCCATTTTTGATCGGTTCAGCACGTCATTTCACAACACGGGTTTTCGTGACTGACCGCGGTCAGACAACCGGGACAAACTGGGAAATCGTCAAAGACAGTGGTCTTTCCAGCAGGCCAACACCCCGCCCCATTGAGCTAGGTTTTACGACCCGCGTCCTTGCATGGGCGTTGTGGGGGCTTCTGTTTCCGACGGGCCAGAGAGGCCTGTCTCTGAAAGGACCAGCGGAAAAGAAGTCGGCTTCGCAGCCGATCTTTCCAGCCAAGATACCGACGAAACAAACGGGTGCCGCGCCGGGCGGAGACGCCAAAGGGCGGCGCGATCGTATTGTCGTTTTGCAAGGCCCGCAACAATCGGTGACAACT
The DNA here is from genome assembly GCA_038530475.1 of Pseudomonadota bacterium. Classification (GTDB taxonomy): domain Bacteria; phylum Pseudomonadota; class Alphaproteobacteria; order Rhodobacterales; family Rhodobacteraceae; genus Octadecabacter. The sequence goes on along the minus strand of JBCBCS010000148.1, from coordinate 463 downwards.
GGCAAGGGACAGGACATCGGCCACGTCGTGTGGCGTCATGGGGTCGCCGACGTCGCGTTGGTTCTTGTTCAACTGTCGCAGGTGCAAAAAACGGGGCGCGGTCATCTGGCGGCTCAATATCCCGATGACCTTGACCGCCATCAGATTGTATTCAATCGGAAGAATGGCGAGCTTGATATTCCGCTCCCACAGGAGGCTGCGGAGCGCAGGCTGATCCACCTGGTGTTGGTTCTTCCGCATCCGAAACCACCACGCCGTCAGCAAACGCTGGGTTGCCGGGGTTTTCTTGATGCCCAGCACGCCACTATTGATTGACGGAAAGCTCGCCGGGACGGTGTTCCCCACCTGAGCCAAGGCGTTCTTCGAATTCCGGTTGTTGTCATGCACGCCGATCACATCCGCCTTTTCGAACAACGCGAACATCTCCGTCGCATCGCACAAGCTGATGATGTCGTTGTCCAGA
>JBCBCS010000147.1:0-8834 GCA_038530475.1 Pseudomonadota bacterium | reverse complement strand
GCCCAGCGCGTCGGGGCGGTTGGGGGTGATGGCAATCTCGATGACCGGATCGACGCGGGACGGATCGGTCTCAGCAAGGTAGTCGGCAAAGGTCTGACCGATCGTGCCGGAGGGGAGTTCGATGATGCCGTCATGTTCGTCCGAAAGCTCCAACTCACGCTCGGACGCCATCATGCCGTGGCTTTCAATCCCACGGATTTTGCCCACGCCGATGATGGTGTCGATGCCCGGCACATAGACGCCCGGGCGGGCGACGACGACGGTGATGCCTTCCCGCGCATTGGGCGCGCCGCAGATGATCTGCGTCTCACCCTGACCGTAATCCACCTGACAGACTTTCAGCTTGTCCGCGTCGGGGTGCTTTTCGGCGGATTTGACAGTGCCGATGACGAAATTCGACAGCATATCGGCTGGGTTTTCAATGCCTTCGACCTCAAGCCCCAGATCGGTGAGGGTGTCTGCGATCTCCGCCACGGGGGCGTCCGTGTCGAGGTGGTTTTTCAGCCAGGAGAGGGTGAATTTCATCGTATCAGGTCCCGCAAGTCGGTGTTGGCGGGGGTGTAACGGATCGGCGCGTCAGGGGGAAGGCTCATCCGGCTTCGCCGTCTTCGCCTTGAGCCATTGGTTCACCGCAAAGACGGGCAGGATGATGACGGCCCAGCCCAATGCGTTCAGAGCGGTGAGGCGGCGTTTGGCCTCAAGCGGGATATCGGGGTCGCGCCAGAGGCCGATATGGGCCACTACGATGAGCGTGATGAGGGCCGCGAGGAAGAGTTTGAGGCGGAGCGTCATGGGGGAGGAGGTAGCGGGCCGTAGGATGGGTGCAACCCATCATGTGGGGTAACGGAGAAGGGCCGCGACCGACCTTGGGAGGGCTTTGGGACAATTATGAGGTGCGGAAGACCCCCAAACATCAAACGTTACTTCTGTTTGCACCGCCTCAATGCGCCCTCCCGGGGGAAGGTCGGGCGCGGCCCTTCGGGCCAAATCGTCCGAGACCAGCGGGTTTTACCCCCCATGCACCGTAGGGACCTGAAGCGCGCTGAAGCCGTAGTGCTTCAACCAGCGCAGGTCGCTCTCAAAGAACGCCCGCAAATCCGGGATGCCGTATTTCAGCATCGCGATGCGGTCGATGCCCATGCCGAAGGCGAAGCCTTGCCATTCGGCGGGGTCGATGCCGCCCGCCTGAAGGACCTTGGGGTGGACCATGCCGGAGCCCAGCACTTCGAGCCAGTCGTCGCCCTCGCCCACTTTCACGGTGCCGCCTTCGAAGGAGCATTGGATATCCACCTCGGCTGAGGGTTCCGTGAACGGGAAGTGGGAGGCGCGGAAGCGGGTTTTGACCTCGGTGCCGAAATAGGCGGTGAAGAATTCCTCAAGCGTCCATTTCAGGTTCGCCATGGAGATGTCTTTGTCGATCGCCAGGCCCTCGACCTGATGGAACATCGGCGTGTGCGTCTGGTCGTAATCAGCGCGATACACACGGCCGGGGCAGATGATGCGGATGGGCGCGCCTTGTTCTTCCATGGAGCGGATTTGCACCGGAGACGTATGGGTGCGCAGCACGTGCGGCGGGCGATTGTCGCCCTCGGCGCGGTGGGTGTAGAACGTGTCCATCTCGGCCCGCGCGGGGTGGTGGCCGGGGATGTTGAGCGCGTCGAAATTGTACCAATCGGATTCGATCTGCGGGCCTTCCGCTGTCGCAAAGCCCATATCGGCGAAGATCGCGGTGCATTCTTCCCAGACCTGGCTGACCGGGTGGATGGTGCCCTGACGGCGATCGCGCGCGGGCAGAGTGACGTCGAGCCATTCGGCCTTCAGACGCTCATCAAGGGCGGCATCGACGAGGCCCTGTTTCTTGGCGGCCAGTGCCGCGTTGATCTCATTCTTGAGGGCGTTGAGCGCGGGGCCAGCGACTTGGCGTTCCTCGGGGCTCATCTTGCCCAGCTCGCGCATCTTGAGGCTGATCTCACCTTTCTTGCCGACCGCCTGCACCCGCAGGTCTTCGAGCGTAGCCTCATCCGAGGCGTTGCCGATGAGATCGAGGTATTTGGATTTCAGATCGTCCATGACCGGGCCCTTCACTTTGCGAGGCCCTGCTACCCCGACACGCAGCCCATCGCAAGTTCAGGTGACGTATTCCCGGCCCGCGCTGTGCGTGACATTCCGGTCAGAGCCCGACTGCACGCGGGCGGCGACCGGAGGGCGGGCCGTCGGGATCGCAAACGAGCCTGTCGCGGCCATCGGCCTTGGCCTGATACAAGAGCTTATCGGCCCGTTTCAGAAGGTCCTGCCCTTCGTCATGCTCTGACGTCAGTTGCGCAAGGCCGATGCTGGCGGTCACCCAGATCTCAGCGCCGTCGGGCCTGATCGCGTCGCGCCGGATGCTGGCCAGCAGACGGTCGCAGGCAATGGCGGCGCCGGTGAGATCAGTTTCGGGGAACAGGACGGCAAACTCCTCACCGCCGAGGCGGCCGACATTGTCGATGGTGCGAAATTCGCTGATCAGCAGCGTCGACACCCGGGCAAGCACAGCATCGCCTGCATCATGTCCGTAGGTGTCGTTGACGGACTTGAAGTGGTCGAGGTCGAGCATTGCCACGGTCAATGGACCGCGAGAGCGGCGGGCGCGGCCCACTTCGGTCTCAAGCGTTTGCAAAAACGACCGACGATTGGACAGCTTGGTCAACGGATCAGTGTTCGCCGCGATCTTGAGCACATCATAGGCCTTGGTCATCTGCCGGATACTGACCACGGTTTGAAGACGTCCCGCGTCCTGCACCGGCATGTGGCGAATGTTCTTGAGCGTCATGAGTTGCAGGACAAAGCCGACATCGTCCCCAGGCGTGCAGGATATGACATCGCGGGTCATGATTTCGGACACCGGACGGGTCAAGTCCGCCTGCCCAATCGCGGCCATCAATGGGATCAGGTCCCGTTCGGACACGATGCCGATCATAGCGCCATCCTGGTCAACCACCACAAGCGCGCCCACGCCATGGGCGACCAGGGTCTGGGCGACTTCAGCGATCGTGTCGGTGCCAAAGACAGACTTCACCTTGGGACAGGCGGTTTCGGCGAGAAGGTCAGAGATTTGCACGATACCCCCCTTTGTGTGCGATATTCAGGGGGCAATTACGGGGCAAATCTTAACAAACTGAGAAGACTTACAATCATACGTTGTCTTCAACGCACGTAGCACGCATGAAAAAGCCGCCCGGACTGGGGCGGCTTTGACAGTCGATGTGAATCGGCTCAGGCCATTGCGGCCTTTGCTTTTTCGACGATCGCGCCGAATGCATCAGGCTCATTCACGGCCAGATCGGCGAGGACTTTGCGGTCCACTTCGATCCCGGCGAGGTTCAGGCCGTTGATGAACTTGGAATAGGTCAGGCTTTCATCAGCCGCACGGACAGCAGCGTTGATACGCTGAATCCAGAGCGCGCGGAAATTGCGCTTGCGGTTGTGACGGTCGCGGGTTGCGTACTGGTTGGCCTTGTCGACGGCCTGACGCGCGACCTTGAAGGTGTTGGAGCGGCGGCCGTAATAGCCTTTCGCTGCATCAGTGACCTTCTTGTGACGACGATGAGTGACGGTTCCACCTTTGGTACGGGACATTGCTCAGGCCTCCTTAGCGTGCGTAGGGCATCATCGGCTTGATGATCTGCTCATCAGCCTTGGACAGAACGGTCGTGCCGCGTGCGTCACGAATGAACTTGTTTGTCCGCTTGATCATGCCGTGGCGCTTGCCCGCCTGGCCGGCCTTGATGCGGCCAGAGGCCGTCACTTTGAACCGCTTCTTGCAGCTCGATTTGGTCTTCATCTTGGGCATTTCCGTCTCCGTCGTTTGGGTCGGTTCACACGCGACTCGGCATGCCACTTCGGGCCGGTCACGCAGCTAGAGCCGCGCAGGTAGACGGAATTCGCCGCTATGGCAAGAGCAAAGCGCTGTTTTTCAACCCCGCGCCGATCAGTTGATGTAGCGGCCCACCACACTCACGAAAATATCGGGGATATCCCCCAGGGAATAGCCACTCGGCTTTTCGTTGATCGCCAGCGCAATCAGACTGCCGCCAACGACAACCGCAATAGAAGCAGCGCGCGGCACGCGGCCATCGGCGATCGCCCCCATGACGGACGGAATGGCAAACACCCCAACCACAAGGCCAATCACGAACATTAAATCCGGATCCATACCGGGTCCCCAAATCTTTACTTCGGGTTAACGCTACTCCGGATCGGCGGCAAAAATCAAACGTTCGTCGCAGGGGGCCACACGCAAAATATTGGTGCTGCCCGGAGTGTTGAACGGCACACCGGCCGTGACAACCACCAGATCCTCACGCCCGGCGATCCCGGACGCCAGCGCGGCACGCACCGCAGCAAGCACCGCATCCTTGAAACGATCGACCTTACCGGTCTGGGTCACGCAGACGGTCCCCCAACTCAGGCAGAGGCGCCGGATGGTGCCGATGTCAGAGCTTAACACGATAATGGGCACAGGCGGACGTTCGCGCGCGTTCAAGAGCGCCGTGGTGCCCGATTGCGAATAACAGCAGATCGCCTGAATGTCGGAGGTTTCGGCGATTTGACGGGCCGCCGCGACGATCCCGTTGGCAACGGACCCGCCGCTGCTGTTGCGCGCGTTTTCGATGATTGAGCGATAGGTTGGGTCGGCCTCGACCTCTTTGGCGACGTTGTTCATCGTCGTCACCGCTTCGATCGGGAAATCACCGGCGGCGGATTCCGCAGACAGCATGATCGCGTCAGTGCCTTCATAGATCGCTGTGGCCACGTCAGAGACTTCGGCCCGGGTCGGCATCGGCGACTCGATCATGCTCTCAAGCATCTGGGTTGCCACGATCACCGGCTTGGCAGCCGCGCGGCATTTGCGGATCAGCTGCTTCTGGATGGGCGGCACGTTCTGCACCGGCAATTCAACGCCCAGATCCCCGCGCGCCACCATGACGCCATCGGACACGGCCAAAATCTCGTCAAACGTCTTCACGGCGGCTGGCTTTTCGATCTTTGACAGGATCGCAGCACGGCCCTTGGCCAGCGCGCGGGCTTCCTCAACGTCGGCCGGGCGCTGCACAAACGACAAGGCGAGCCAGTCGACGCCTAGCTCACACACGAATTCGAGGTCCTTGCGGTCCTTTTCCGACAAGGCGGCCAACGGCAGCACCACATCCGGGACATTGACGCCTTTGCGATTGGAGATGGTGCCACCCACGGTCACTTCACAATCCGCAAAGTCGCGACCGCATTCCTTGACCCGCAGTTTGATCTTGCCGTCATTCACCAGCAAATGCGCGCCGGGCTCAAGCGCATCGAAAATTTCCTTGTGGGGCAGCTGCACGCGGTCTTTGGTGCCAGGCGCATCATCAAGATCAAGGCGGAAGGTCTGACCAACCTCAAGGTCTTCACCGTCGTCGTTGGCGAAGACGCCAACGCGCAGTTTCGGGCCCTGAAGATCCGCCAGGATGCCGATCGGGCTCTGCATGTCGGCCTCGACCTTGCGGATAATCTCATGTCGGGCCCGGATTTCTTCATGGTCGCCATGGCTCATGTTCAGACGAAAAACGTCGGCTCCGGCTTCATGCAAGGCACGGATCATCTTGTAATCGTTGGAGGCCGGACCAAGTGTGGCAACAATCTTGACGTTGCGGTCGCGCTTCATGGTGCTATTCCTCTGGCTTCGGCGGCAATTGCTTAAGTTACCGCTAACACGTTGCGCGCCTTATGGCGCAATTCCGAGGGTCCGACAACAGGACAAAACGGACGAGGTCTGGATGAGAGATACGGCCGAGACGAACGCGTATGCCCCGCACTTTGTGCACGGGGCCGACAGGCAGGCCGGCTGGCTGGTGACCTGCGATCATGCGTCCAACACGGTGCCGCCGTCCGTAGGGGGCGGCACGTTGGGCTTGCCGGATGAGGATATGGCCCGGCACATCGCCTACGATGTCGGCGCGGCCGGCGTCAGCCGCGCCTTGGCAGATGCGTTGGGCTGTTCTGCGGTTCTGTCGAACTTTTCGCGGCTGGTGATCGACCCCAATCGGGGGCTGGACGATCCAACGCTGTTGATGAAGATCTACGACGGGTCCGTCATTCCCGGCAATCGCGATGCCGATCAGGTCGAAAAGGCCCGCCGGGTCGATGCGTTCTACCAGCCCTATCACGACGCCATCACCGCTGAACTGGCCCGCCTGCCCGACGCGATTGTCATCGCTGTTCATTCGTTCACGCCGAAATTGCGGGCCCGCCGACCCCGTCCCTGGCATATCGGTATTCTGCACGCGGACGAAGGCGGATTTTCCAGCCATCTACTGGACGTCTTGCGCGAAGAGGGGGATCTTTGCGTCGGCGACAATGAACCCTATGCGGGGCATCTGCCGGGCGACAGTGTGGACAGGCATGCGTTGCAAACCGGTCGGCACAATACCCTGATTGAGCTGCGCCATGACCTGATCGAAACGCCGGAACAGCAGGCGGAATGGGGCGCGCGGCTCGCCCCATTGTTGCGCGACGCCGCCCAGCGCATGCAAGGATGACCCGATGACACAGATTGATGACAAGACCCGGATTGAGCTTGAGGCAGCGGCGTTTCGGCGGCTGCAAAAGCATCTGATGGAAGACCGCACCGATGTGCAGAATATCGATATGATGAACCTTGCGGGGTTCTGCCGGAACTGCCTAAGCCGGTGGTATCAGGAAGAGGCGAATGCCCGCGGCATAGAGATGTCCAAGGATCAAGGTCGAGAGGCGTTCTACGGCATGACGATGGCCGACTGGAAAGCCAAGTTTCAGACGGAGGCGACACCCGATCAGAAGGCGGCCTTCAAGACGGCGTTCGATGAGAATGTGACGAAGGGGTCCTTACGCAGACTAGCGCCGCCGCCGAAAGATTGACGGCGGTTCATTCTTGGCGAGCGCTGCGGCCTGTTCGACCCATCCGTCGCGTGTCACCCGCCCCTTGAAGCCTTCGAGGTTGTCATCGACCCATGCAATTTCACCCTTCGACCAGGCGGCGATCTGGTCGTAGTGCCAAATGCCAAGGTCGTTGCAGAGCTTTTCGAGTTTCGCCCCCACGCCTTTGATCTTTGTCAGATCGTCCGGCAGCCCGTCGCGCGGTGCGGTGAGGGTTGCGGGCCGCGTTGGCATAGGCGGAGGCGGGGCGGCGCGCATGAAATGCGGGATCTTTGGCTCTGATGGCGCGGGCGTCTTTGACTGGGCCGTGGGTTTTGAAGCTTTGGAAAATGCGTCCTGCTCAGGCGTTGGGGGCGATGTGACTTGAGATGACGGTGCCTGCGGTTTCGCCGCTGTGGCGGCCGCTGGGGCGGACTGCGAGTTTGGCGGAGGGGCTGTCTTCGCATTCGACGTTGCTTTGTCTGAAGATTTGTCTCGGGCTTTATCTGGGGCCCTGTCTGGGCCTTTATCGGTGCTTTTTTCCAGTTTTGCGGCCCTGGCACGGGCAGACGGACGCACATAGCCGCCGCCGGTCACAGGCGGCAGGTCATCGAAAGACGTCTCTTCCCCTGCCCCTTTGCGCGCGGCCATCTTGGCCCGTTGAAGTTCAATCTTCAGGCGCTCGAGCTCTTCAAAATCGGTGCGGGGCTTTTCGCGACTGAACAAGATCGCACCTGCGATCAGACCGACCAGCGCAGCCAAGGCCAGTAGCAGCCAAATCTCAGCCAGCAGGAACGTCCAATTCTGAAACATCACGTTTTCCCTCTCACGGTTCGCGCAGGTCGCCGGGGGCGAACCAGATGATTTCGGTACGGCGGTTGGCGGCGCGGCCTTCTGCCGTGTCATTCGTGGCGATGGGTTCGGAGCCACCGACGCCAAAGGCGGTCATTGCAGCCTCTGGCACGCCGCGCGCGATGAGTTCTTCGAGCACAACCTCTGCCCGCTCAAGGCTGAGCGCTTCGTTGTCGAACGCATTGCCGGAGGTGTCGGTGTGGCCCACGACCTCAAGCGTGAGGTCTGCATCGGTACAGGCAAGGATCACCGCCGTCAGCGCATCCAACGCGCGGTTGGCCGTGGCGTCCAGATCGGCAGAGGATGGCAGGAACGAGACCTTGTTGCGGGCCAGCACGGCATCCGTTTGGGTGGTGCAGGTGGCCTTATCGGGGTCGAACGCGGTTGCGGGCAGCCAGAAGCCATTTTGCGCCAGCTGATCGAGGCCTGTGGCCGCGTTGGTGCGACTGGCCCCATCGGGCGGTGGCGTGTCCAGCGGCCCGACGGAAAAGACGACATCGCCCGGCAGCCGTTCGGACAAATCCGCCGCGATCAGGTCAAGGTTCGCGCCGGGCGACAGGACCATATCCAGCGCGCTGGCCCCGTCCGCGCGGGCATAGGTCAGCGTCTCAATCTCTGGCAGCAGCGACGCCGCGACCGACAGGATCTCGGCGGTGGCTCCGGCCTCTGCGTCCTCAAGGGCGGTAGCGGGGGTGCCGCCGACGCTCGGCAGGCGCAGCGCCGAGGCGAGGTCGTCGACATCGAGGCTGGTGGGCAAGCGTCCTTCGACACGCGCACCCGTTGCCGCGTCATAGGCCAGGGTGAAGGCGGCGGGGGAGCCGTCGTCAAGATACGTGATCTCAAGATCCGTCAGGGTGCCGTCGGCCGCGCCCTCCAGCACGGTGTTGATCGTGCGCCCGACTTGCGGAGACGGAGCGGTGCCCGCAAGTGTGATTTGAGCGCGGGTCACAGTCAGGATGCCGCGATCCAGCAGGCCAAGGGCTGCAACGCCAGCATCGGCGTTTTGCCGAAACGCGCCGTCTGTATCCGGGACAAACAGGGCCTCGCCGGTATCGGCGACCGCATCGCCCTGA
>JBCBCS010000146.1:0-8874 GCA_038530475.1 Pseudomonadota bacterium | reverse complement strand
GCTGACCGGCGGCCTTGATGGCTTGTCCAAAGGTCGCAAGGTTGATGTTGTGCGCGGCACGGGAACCTTCACCGGTTCAAACATGATCGAAGTCGCCGGGGCCGATGGCGTTACTAAAGTCAGCTTTGATCAGTGTATCATTGCCGCTGGGTCCGAGCCTGTAAACTTACCCTTCATTCCCGAAGATGATCGCATCATCGACAGCACCGGGGCTCTCGAACTCAAAGACGTGCCAGACCGGATGCTCATCCTTGGCGGTGGCATCATCGGTCTTGAAATGGCCTGCGTCTATGACGCTTTGGGGTCAAAGATCACAGTCGTTGAACTGATGGATCAAATCATCCCCGGTGCAGACAAGGACATCGTCAAGCCGTTGCACACGCGGATCAAGGGTCGATACGAGAACATCCTGCTCAAGACCAAAGTGACCGGCGTTGAGGCATTGGAAGAAGGCCTAAAGGTTACTTTCGAGGACAACAAGGGCGAGGTGACAACCGACACCTTTGACAAGATCCTCGTGGCAGTGGGCCGCAAGCCAAACGGCAAGCTGATCAACGCGGAAGCCGCCGGTGTTGCGGTGGATGATCGGGGCTTCATCGCAGTGGACAGCCAGCAGCGCACAGGCCAGATGCACATCTTCGCGATTGGCGATCTGGTTGGGCAGCCCATGCTCGCGCACAAAGCCGTGCATGAAGGCAAGGTCGCCGCCGAAGTGGCCGCAGGCAAGAACCGCCACTTCGATGCGCGCCTGATCCCGTCAGTGGCTTATACCGATCCGGAAGTCGCTTGGTGCGGCCTGACAGAGACAGAAGCCAAGGCCAAAGGCATCACATACGAAAAGGGTGTGTTCCCTTGGGCCGCATCCGGCAAAGCGCTGTCGAACGGGCGGTCAGAAGGCATGACCAAGCTTCTGTTCAATCCGGATGATGAGCGGGTTATCGGAGCCTGCATCGTCGGCACGAATGCGGGTGATTTGTTGGCCGAAGCCTGCCTGGCAATCGAAATGGGCGCGGATGCCACCGATCTGGGGCACACAATCCACGCGCACCCGACCTTGTCAGAGACCGTGAACTTCGCCGCAGAAATGTTCGAAGGCACCATCACCGACCTGATGCCACCAAAGAAGAAAAAAGCGTAAAAGACCATGACCACCATTATTGGCACCCCCCGGGAAACAGCCCCGGGGGAAACTCGTGTTGCAATGACGCCAGAGAGCGCATTGCAGCTTCAAAAGCTTGGACATGAGTGCCTGATCGAGACTGGGGCCGGGGAAAGCGCCGGATTCGCGGATGCCGACTACAAGGTTGCCGGGGTCGAGGTGGTCAAAACCGCTGCGAGTCTTTGGAAAAAGGCGGATGTTGTCGCCAAGGTGCGTGCGCCGAGTGATGCGGAGATGAAGAAGCTGCGCGAGGGGCAGACGCTGATCTCCTTCTTCAGCCCGGTGGCGGATGAAGTGAAAATGCAGGCTGCTGCTGAAAGAGGCGCAACCGTCATCGCTATGGAGATGATCCCGCGGATCTCGCGGGCTCAGAAAATGGACGCGCTGTCCTCCATGGCAAATATTGCGGGCTACCGCGCTGTTATCGAAGCCGGGAACAACTTTGGCCGCTTCTTTACGGGTCAGATTACAGCCGCTGGTAAGGTCCCGCCTGCAAAGGTTCTGGTGATTGGTGCGGGTGTTGCGGGTCTCGCCGCGATTGGCACGTCCACATCGCTGGGAGCGATTACTTACGCCTTCGACGTACGCCCGGAAGTGGCGGAGCAAGTTGAATCGATGGGCGCTGAGTTTGTGTACCTCGATTTTGAAGAGGAACAGCAGGATGGGGCGGCGACCGGTGGGTATGCGGCAGTTTCGTCACCCGAATTCCGCGAAGCGCAGCTGGCAAAGTTCCGCGAACTGGCACCTGACATTGATATCGTCATCACGACTGCGCTGATCCCCAACCGCGAGGCACCCAAGCTTTGGCTGGCGGACATGATCGCATCGATGAAACCGGGCTCGGTCATCGTTGATTTGGCTGCCGAAAAGGGCGGTAACGCTGACGGCACCGTGATGGACGAAAAGGTCGTGACCGAGAATGGCGTGACCATCATCGGTTACACTGATTTTCCATCGCGCATGGCCACACAGTCGTCGTCTTTGTACGCGACGAACATCCGTCACCTGATAACGGACCTGACGCCGGAAAAAGACGGCGTTGTGAACCACAATATGGAAGACGACGTCATCCGGGGCGCAACCATCGCGCACGCGGGCGAGGTTACCTTCCCACCGCCACCGCCCAAAGTGGCCGCGATTGCGGCGCAGCCCAAGGCAGAACCGCCCAAAGAGCTGACGCCCGAAGAAAAACGTGCGCAAGAAGCTGCTGAATTCAAAAAACAGACGCAGACGCAAGTTGGCCTTCTGGCCGTTGGCGGCGCGCTGATCCTCGGCATCGGTCTGATCCCGGGCATGCCCGCGAGCTTCATGCAGCACTTTATCGTGTTTGTTCTGTCCGTCTTTATCGGCTTCCAGGTGATCTGGAACGTGGCACACTCGCTGCACACACCGCTGATGGCGGTCACCAACGCGATCTCCTCGATCATCATTCTGGGCGCGTTGATCCAGATCGGATCGACCGGAGTGATTATAACGACATTGGCCGCGCTCGCGGTGTTCATGGCCTCCGTGAACATCTTTGGCGGGTTCCTTGTGACACGGCGCATGCTCGCCATGTTCCAGAAGTCTTAAGGAGCAGGATTGATGGAAAACGCATTCACAATTGCGGCTTACGTGGTCGCGGGCGTCCTCTTCATCCTCTCCCTTGGGGGGCTGTCAGGGCAGGAAAGCGCGAAACGCGCGGTGTGGTATGGCATTGTGGGCATGACGATTGCCGTGCTCGCGACGCTGTTTGGCCCCGGGTCGGGCCTGTGGCTTGTGTCGCTTGTGATGATCGCGGGTGGCGCGGCGGTTGGATACCAGCTCGCCACCAAGGTCGAGATGACCCAGATGCCGGAACTGGTCGCGATCATGCACAGTCTCGTTGGTCTGGCCGCTGTGTTCGTGGGCTTTAACGCGGACCTGACGATCAGTGCGGTCGAGGCGGCCAAAGCGGCCGGCGACACGTTGAAAGACGCAGGCGCATTCACAGAACTGGTTGCCAAGAAAACCGCCGTGGAGATCGGCATTCTGAAGGTCGAGCTGGTGCTGGGTGTCTGGATCGGAGCGGTGACCTTCACAGGCTCCGTCATCGCCTATGCCAAGCTAGCAGGGTCATCTTCCAAACTGCCATTTGAGGTCGACACTAGTGCCAAGAAACTGCCAGGCGGGCATTTCCTGAACGCGGGTGCTGCGGCGCTGTCTCTGATCCTGCTGATCATGTATCTCAGTGGCTCAGGCTCTTGGACGCTGGTTCTGCTGACCCTCGCAGGTCTCTTCATCGGTTATCACCTGATCATGGGTATTGGCGGCGCGGATATGCCGGTCGTGGTGTCCATGCTGAACAGCTATTCCGGCTGGGCGGCAGCGGCGATTGGCTTCTCGCTCGGCAATGACCTTCTGATCGTGGTGGGCGCGCTTGTGGGTTCTTCCGGTGCGATCCTGTCCTACATCATGTGTAAGGCGATGAACCGGTCGTTTGTCTCCGTGATCCTGGGCGGCTTTGGTGGCCCAGCGGGCGCGCAGATGGCGGTCGAAGGCGAGCAAATCGCCATCGAAGCCGACGGTGTAGCCGCCGCGCTCAACGACGCAGACAGCATCGTGATCATTCCGGGTTACGGCATGGCCGTGGCGCAGGCGCAGGCCTCGGTCGCCGAGCTGACGCGCAAATTGCGCGCCAAGGGCAAAGAGGTGCGCTTTGCAATCCACCCGGTTGCGGGCCGTTTGCCAGGGCACATGAACGTGCTCTTGGCCGAGGCCAAGGTGCCTTACGACATCGTGCTGGAGATGGACGAGATCAACGATGACTTCCCCGATACGGACGTGGCCATCGTGATCGGCTCCAACGACATCGTGAATCCGGCGGCGCAGGACGATCCAAACTCACCCATCGCTGGGATGCCGGTTCTGGAATGCTGGAAAGCCAAGCAGGTGTTCGTGTCCAAGCGTGGCAAAGGCACCGGCTATTCCGGCATCGAGAACCCACTGTTCTTCAGGGAGAACACGCGGATGTTCTACGGAGACGCAAAAGCCAGTCTCGACAAGCTCTTGCCGATGATTGAGTGAAAGGAGAACGTATATGTCCGTCCGTAATTTAAAAGTTCCCGCGCAGCGTCATCCCGAAAAGGCACATCGCGCTGACAATCCCCAGCCCGAAAAGCCTTCCTGGATCCGAGTACGAGCACCCGGGGGCGAGAAATACGCTGAAACCAAACGGATCATGCGTGACAACAATCTCGTCACAGTTTGCGAAGAAGCCGGCTGCCCAAACGCTGGAGAATGCTGGAGCCAGGGTCACGCAACGATGATGATCATGGGAGAGATCTGCACACGCGGTTGCACGTTTTGCAACATCGCTACAGGTCGCCCTGATGCGCTTGATGCTTTTGAACCAGGTCGTGTGGCTTATGCGGTGAAGAAACTTGGCCTCGCCCATGTCGTAATCACCTCAGTCGATCGGGATGACTTGGACGATGGTGGTGCCGCCCATTTCGCCCAGACCATTCGCGCGGTGCGACACCAGTCTCCAAAAACAACCATCGAAATCCTGACACCTGACTTTTTAAAATGTGGGCCTGAAGCGCTTGAGACGGTGATCGAAGCGCGTCCAGATGTCTTCAACCACAATCTCGAGACAGTGCCGGGGCTCTATCCACGAGTTCGGCCCGGTGCGCGATACTTTCACTCTCTGCGGTTATTGCAGCGGGCCAAGGAACTTGATCCCGGAATATTCACCAAATCGGGAATCATGGTCGGCCTCGGCGAAGATCGTAACTCTGTGACGCAGGTGATGGACGATATGCGTGCCGCCGATATCGATTTTCTGACAATCGGTCAGTACTTGCAGCCCACATCAAAGCACCACCGCGTCGCGCGATTTGTGACGCCGGAAGAGTTTGCTACCTATGAGAAAGCCGCCTTTGGCAAAGGGTTTTTGATGGTATCGGCGACGCCACTCACCCGGTCATCTTACCACGCCGGCGACGACTTTGCGCGTTTGCAAGCAGCGCGAGCCAAGCACACAGCCGCACTCTAGCCCACACAATTTAGAGAGGAGGCAGCTATGCCCAACGACCAAATCTCAATCGCGCCGCTTATGGGCGACAGCGCGCAGCGCGTCGTTGACCGTGTGACCAGGCTGGACGACTTGTCTCGTCGCCTTATTAAGATCGCCTCGCATGGAGGCACACCAAACCCCGCGTTGAATATTCCCGACGCAGAGATCTTTCAGAAGGCCGCCCTGTCTTACTGGTCAAGGGTCGTTCATGACCCGTTTGACGCCATCGGGCAGCAACTCGCGTTCTGGAGCTCTACAGCCAAGAACGTGATGGAATCTCAATCGCTGTTCGGAACCGAAAGCACCGAGGCATCAAGCAAGGACAAACGCTTCGCGAACCCGCTTTGGGACTCAAACACGCTGTTTCACTTGATCAAGGAGCAGTACCTTTTGAACGCGCACACGCTGCAAACCGTGGTCGCAGACGCGCAGGACCTTGAACCAAAAGATCATCAGCGGCTGGCCTATTTTGTGGAACAGATCGTCAATCTCATGGCACCCAACAATTTCATCGGGGCCAATCCGGATGCATTCTTCGCTGCACTGGAGAGTGAGGGCGACAGTCTGATCTCGGGCCTCGCAAACTTAGTGCAGGACCTTGAAGCAAACGACGGCGACTTGGTTGTGCGGCTGGCCGACGAAACCGCTTTCACCGTCGGCGAAAACATCGCGACCACACCAGGCGAAGTTGTCTACCGCAACCGTGTCATGGAGCTGATCCAGTACCACCCCTCGACCGAGGCAGTCTGTGAAACTCCAATCGTCCTGTTCCCACCCTGGATCAACAAATTCTACATTCTCGACCTGAAAGAAAAGAACAGCCTGATCAAATGGATCACCGACCAGGGCTATACTTTGTTCGTCGTCAGTTGGTTCAACCCAAGCGCGGATGATGCTGATATTGGACTGGAGCAGTATATTGAGGATGGTTTCCTGACTGCGATAGAAAAAGCAAAAGAGATTTGTGCTGTGCCCCAGGTCAATGCCGTCGGCTACTGCATCGCGGGCACGACACTTAGCCTAACGCTCTCGCTGCTGAAGCAACGCGGCGACGCATCCGTCAAATCTGCGACGTTTTTCACCACACTTACAGACTTCGCCGACCAAGGTGAATTCACCCCATTTTTGCAAGAAGACTTCATCGATAATATCGAAGACGAGGTGGCCGAGCGCGGAGTTCTGAGCGCCCATATTATGGGGCGAACGTTCAGCTTTTTGCGCTCAAATGATTTGGTCTACGGGCCAGCTATTCGAAGCTACTACCTCGGCGAAACGCCCCCTGCTTTCGACCTATTGTATTGGAATGGCGATGGCACAAATCTTCCCGCTCGAATGGTCGTTCAATATCTGCGCAGGATTTGTCAGGAAAACGAATTTGCCAGCACCGGCATCGATCTCCTTGGCCACAAGTTAGCCTTGGAAGAAGTTGATGTTCCGCTCATGTCCATTGCCTGTGAGGCGGACCATATCGCGCGTTGGATGGATTGCTATCGCGGGGTTCAAAGAATGGGTTCAAAGGACAAAACGTTCCTTGTCTCGGAATCTGGACACATCGCCGGAATTGTGAACCCGCCGAGCAAGAAAAAGTACGGGCACTATTCAAACACTGACCTGACGAATGATGCGGCCAACTGGTTGGAAGAAGCATCGTTCACCGAAGGATCGTGGTGGCCGACATGGGAAAAGTGGTTGCGCCAAAAATCAGGGGACATGGTCCCTGCGCGTGTACCGGGGAAAAGCCTTGCCAATGCGCCAGGGACGTATGTCATCAAATAGAAAAATGCTGCAGTGCAGCATAAATCATTTGAAATTGCTGCGCTGCAGCATTATACTGCTTTCGTAACCCGAAAGGACATGAAATGCCCAAAGCAAAAACACCTCAGAACCCGTTCGCTGAGCTCTTCAAAGACCTGCCAATCGACACACAAGCCTTCGAAGGCGCTTACAAATCTGCCGCCGAACTGAATGAAAAGCTGGCCACAGCAGCAATCGACGCTGCCGGCGCGGCACAGGACGTCAGCAATGCCTGGGCGAAAGATACGCTTGGCAAGATGCTGGAACTCTCGAAAGCGAAGGCTGATCCGGCCGATTACGCCAAAGCTCTTGCCGACGCAGCAACGTACCAATCGGAAGTTGCCGTCAGGAACCTGACTGCGCTCGCCGATATCGCGAAAGCGAGCCAGACCGAGGTTCTGGAACTGTTGGCCGCAGCCGGCAAGGACATCAATGAAGATGCTGCCAAAGCAATGAAAGCCGCATCAGAAAAAGCCACGGATGTAACAAAGAAACTGGCCGCCGCAGCGTGATTTCGGCCAGATTTTTCCAAATCTAAGGGCGCTGAGGAAACTCGAGCGCCCTTTTTCACGCGCGGCGCCATGCAAAGATTGCATAGCCGCCAACCACCTGATTTACCTCAATTTTGCGCGACCGATAGCACGATAAAGTGGGAATGTAGCCACATAGGGAACGAAAATATGTCGCCGGACGACGCACTACAGCAAGACGCCATAGGCAAAGCCTTAGCAGGCCGTGACCCCACAGAGATGTTGCCCTTTGCCGGCCTCTCCAAGGCAGAGGCGCGAAGGATATTGGATCAAGCCACTCTCCGGCAGATTTCATCCAATGGCGTCTGCTTCCACGAAGGTGACGATGCCCGAAACTTTTACGTGTTGTTGGATGGCGTTTTGCGCGTCGTAAGGACAACAAAAGACGGCGAACAAGTCGTCGTCTTGCATATCTGCCCCGGCCAACTGTTCGGGATAGCCAAGGCGTTCGCGAAAGACACTTACCATGCCTCGGCCAAAGCTGCTTCTCCGAGCCTTGCCCTCGCATGGCCCTCAGAGCTTTGGGATGAGTACTTGCGCGACTATCCAGGGTTTCACGATGCCACCTGCCGCGCAGTCGGTACGCGCGTTGAAGAGATGCAAGACAAGATTGTCGAGATGGCGACCCTGCAAGTTGAACAGCGAATTGCGCATGCCATCTTGCGTTTGTTGCAAAAAACCGGGCTAGAAAGAGAAGACGGGGTCGAGATCGGGTTTCCGATAACCCGGCAGGACATCTCGGAAATGACGGGAACGACCTTGCATTCGGTCAGTCGGTATCTCAGCAAATGGCAAAAAAGCGGCATAATCGAAGGCTCACGCCGCCGCATCTTGGTCCGCCGACCAGAAGATTTGCCTGTCTAAATCCAAAAATCTGCGTTGTAGGACTGCCGAGTTTGCGAAATCGCAATGTCGCCAGAAACCAATTCTTCTAGGCTGCATCAATGGATGATTGTCGATCGCGCTCTTGTCCATTGGTCAGACTTCGCCACCTGACCATTTCCAAGTGCTTCGTTTCACTTGGTCGGGAACATGGGAGGACGCGATGGAACAGACCCCAAGAGTGGGATTACCCCAGTCTCTTGTCCAAGAGCCTGAGATGTGCGCGAACTGCGCAATTCGCCACAGCAGCCTTTGCGGTGCATTGACCAGCGAAGAAATCACCGATCTCAATACGATCGCAGGTCGAAAGCGATTGGACATAGGTCAGTCGTTTCTGTTTGAGGGGGACCGCGCGCACAGTTTCGCAAATGTCACCGAAGGTGTCGCAAAACTTGTTCGTGGCGCTGAAGATGGGCGGTCCCCCTCAAACAGAAACGACTGACCTATGTCCAATCGCTTTCGACCTGCGATCG
>JBCBCS010000145.1:0-8881 GCA_038530475.1 Pseudomonadota bacterium | reverse complement strand
CCCTCTCCCCCGGGGGAGAGGGTGTGGATGCAGATTTTACGCCCGACGTTCTGCTTTCAGATGGTGATGTTGTCGAAAGCGATGGCTGGGCTTTGACCGCGCGGCATACGCCGGGGCATTTCGGCAATCACCTGAGTTTTCTGATGGGCGACGTGGCGCTGACAGGGGATCATCTGATGGGTTGGGCGACATCGCTTGTCTCGCCACCCGATGGGGACCTGACCGATTTCATGGCGTCCTGTGCAAAGTTGTCCCAGACGACGATGGTCCGAGCCCTGCCCGGTCACGGGGCCCCAATTGAAGACGCCCAAACCCGGCTCGCAGACCTGATTGCCCACCGCAAGGGCCGCGAAGCCGGTGTGCGGCAGCATCTGTCACAGGTCGGCCCAAGCACAGTGGCCGAAATATCGAGCGCTCTTTACACGGACACTCCGACGCCGCTCCTGCCGATGGCACAGCGCAATGTGCTGGCGCATCTGATCGACCTGACAAACCGCGGCATCGCCCGCCCCGACGACGCGCTCTCTGCCGATGCAACATTCCGTCTATCGTAGGAGAATTTTTCCACCGCTTTCGCACAAAACCCTCTGGACGCGCCCGAATGCTCTGGCTATACGGCGCTTCGTGTTCCGGCGTAGCTCAGCGGTAGAGCAGTTGACTGTTAATCAATTGGTCGTAGGTTCGATCCCTACCGCCGGAGCCAAATTTCCCAATTAAATCAATACGATATTCGACTTTTTGCGGCGGCGGAACTTGGCAGTGCGCTTACTGGCGACACAAAGTGCAATGCCCCATTTGCTTACCCTGCCGGGCAATTTCTTGATGAAGCGTGGTTGATCCGAAAATTTCTCTCGACTGACATCGCTCGCGTCCTCTACAGCGTGTCTTCTGCTGGGGGGCGAGCGATCAATCTGGTCTCGGCCCTCGATAGACGAACAATTTGCACTTCGGCATTGTGTCGACTCTCCGAGCGCAGCACATCGAACAGAACTGATCTTTCAGTCTGGCTTGTCTTTCGCGGCCATTTTCAAAGCATTTCAAAAAGTCTTTTCGGGCGATCGGTGGTGGTGCATGCCGTCCATTGCAGACATTCTGACACCAGACCGCTTGCAAATGGGTGTTTCATGACTCGCAATTATTTCGCGCCTTCGGGCGGCCATCCGCCCCAGACACAATTGCTGACCGATCGGGCGATCTTCAAAGAGGCTTATGCCGTCATCCCGCGGGGGACGATGCGCGACATCGTCACCAGTTTTCTGCCTTTTTGGGACAGTACACGATTGTGGGTCATTGCGCGGCCAATGACTGGCTTTGCCGAGACCTTTTCCCATTACATCATGGAAGTGCAGCCCAACGGAGGCTCGGATCAACCAGAACTCGACGCCGGAGCCGAGGGGGTGCTTTTTGTTGTCGAGGGGTCGGTTGAGCTGACGGTGAAGGGTGAGACCCATGCACTGGCAGAGGGCGGCTACGCATTCCTGCCACCGTCGTCCGGATGGACCTTGCGCAATACGTCGGACGCGGTCGCGCGATTTCATTGGCTGCGGAAGGCCTATGAGGCCGTGCCGGGTCTTGACGCGCCCGAAGTCGTCATCGCAAATGAAAAGGACATTGCCCCGACTGTCATGCCGGACACCGACGGAAAATGGGCGACCACGCGCTTCGTGGACCCCGCCGATCTGCGCCACGACATGCACGTGACCATTGTCACGTTTGAGGCCGGTGCCGTCATCCCCTTCCTTGAAACGCATGTGATGGAACACGGGCTTTACGTGCTCGAAGGCAAGGCGGTCTACAACCTCAACAACGACTGGGTTGAAGTTCAGGCTGGCGATTACATGTGGCTCCGCGCGTTTTGCCCGCAGGCCTGTTATGCGGGTGGCCCCGGGAAGTTTCGGTATCTGCTTTACAAAGACGTCAACAGACACATGAATTTGCGGCTGACCGCACGCGGCTAGGGAGCGATGCCGCCTATCGCTGCGGTGAGTTCTGCTGCAGCGTCCATGACGGCACGGCTCAAGCTTTCGATATTGTCCTCTGCAATCCGACTGGTTGGACCAGAGACGGACAACCCAGCAACCGCTTCGCTGTTCACGTCAAACACAGGGGCCGCGATACAGCGCATGCCTAGATTTTTTTCCTCTGCGTCAATCGAATAGCCCCGCGCCCGGATCCGGGCGAGGTCGTCCATCAGCGCGGCGTTGTTGGTGATCGTGTGCACGGTGAAGGCCTCAAGCGTTGTTTGCCTCAACACGCGCTCAACCTGTTCTGTGTCCATCTGCGCAAGCAGCGCCTTGCCGATACCGGACGAATGCAGGGGCGACAGCGAGCCGGGAGGAAAAAAGGCACGGATGTTCGAATGCGTCTCAACCTGACTGAGAAAGAGGACTGATCCGTCCTGTTCGGCGCCAAGGTTTGCTGTTTCCCCTGTATCCTCCATCAGCCGACGCAAGATTGGTCGGGCGCGATCCACCAAAGAGGTGCGACGCAGAAACCGTGCCCCGATGACGAAGGCTTTCGATCCGATATGCCACGTCTGATCCGTCCGATCGAATTCGACCAAGCCGCGTCCTTCAAGTGTGACGAGGACGCGGTAGATGGTGGCCGGTGATTGTCTCATCTCAGAGGCGAGCGTGGTCAGAGCCTTGCCCTGCTCCTCGCTCAAATACTCAAAAACCTCCATCGCCCGGTCGAGGGACTTGATCGTGTTCTGCGCTGTCTTGTCGTCCCAACCCCGGGGGCGTCCACGCGCCCGTCGGCCGGATGTCGCGCCGCTTTCTTGAGACTCCATAGAATGCCTTTGAATTTATTGGAAAACCAAATTCACCATATGAAAAATGTAATCCACTGACAATACGTGATAAATTCCACCAGGAACATTTTGAAATACGATTTCAAAAAAGTAGAGCCCGAAGACGACGCAAGATAGAAGAGAGCGAACGCTGCGAAGGACACCGTTATGAGCTTCCAAAACCCCGTCTTCATCCCCGGTCCGACCAATATGCCGGAGCATATCCGTAGGGCGTGCGACATGCCGACGATCGATCACCGGTCGCCGGTTTTCGGAGAAATCCTGCACCCCGTCCTCGATGGCGTCCGGCGCGTTCTGCGGTCAGAGGCCGCTCACATTTTCATCTTCCCGTCCACCGGAACAGGCGGATGGGAGACGGCGCTGACAAATTGCCTGTCCGCAGGTGACAAGGTTCTGGCTGCCCGCAACGGGATGTTCAGTCACCGCTGGATCGATATGTGTCAGCGTCACGGTCTCGATGTAGATGTGGTTGAAACCCCGTGGGGGGATGGCCTGCCCGCTGACAAATACGAAGAGGCGCTGAAGGCGGATACCAACCACGACATCAAGGTTGTGTTGGCCACCCATAATGAGACGGCGACCGGCGTGAAATCTGACATCGCCGCCGTGCGTGCAGCCCTTGATGCCGCCAATCACCCGGCCCTGCTGTTTGTCGATGGCGTTTCGTCCATCGGGTCGATGGACTTCCGGTTTGATGACTGGGGCGTCGACGTCGCTGTGACTGGGTCCCAGAAGGGGTTCATGCTGCCCGCCGGACTGGCCATCGTCGGGTTCTCCGACAAGGCGATGAAGGCAACAGAAACCGCCGACCTGCCCCGCACCTTCTTTGACGTGAAGGATATGCAGTCAGGCTACGATGCGAGCGCCTTTCCTTACACACCGCCCGTTGGTCTGATGCGGGGCCTCCAGGCATCGCTCAAAATGATCGAAGACGAAGGCCTCGACAATGTGTTGGCCCGTCATACCCGCATCGCCACCGGCGTCCGTCATGCGGTTGAGGCCTGGGGTCTGAACCTGTGCGCCAACAAACCGGAATTCTACTCCGACTCAGTGTCAGCAATCCGCACCCCCGAAGGATTTAACGCGACGGACATCGTGACACGCGCAGCTGACAAATATGGTATGGCGTTTGGCGTCGGCCTTGGTGAAGTCGCGGGCAAAGTGTTCCGCATCGGACATCTGGGGATGTTGACGGATGCGATGATGCTCTCGGGTCTGGGTGTGGCTGAGATGGTGATGGTCGACCTCGGCCTCGACATCAAGCTCGGTTCAGGCGTGGCAGCGGCCCAAGATTTTTATCGTCACGGATCATAAGGGAGGCGATCGCCATGTATATTCCCACCTATCAGGACATGCTGGATGCCCACGAACGCATTGCGCCGCACATCGTCCGGACTCCGGTTATGACCTCGGCCTACCTCAACGAATTGACCGGCGCGGAGCTGTTCTTCAAGTGTGAGAACTTTCAGACCCCCGGCGCCTTCAAGGTGCGCGGTGCAACAAACGCGGTCTTCGGCTTGGACGATGACCAAGCAAAAGCTGGTGTCGCGACGCATTCGTCCGGCAATCACGCCTCCTGCCTGAGCTACGCCGCCATGCTGCGTGGTATTCCATGCAACGTAGTGATGCCCAGAACGGCACCGCAGGCCAAGAAGGACACGGTGCGGCGTTACGGTGGCAAGATCACCGAATGTGAGCCGTCAACCACGTCGCGTGAGGAAACATTCGCCAAGGTCCAGGCAGAGACAGGCGGCGATTTCGTTCATCCCTATAACGACCCGCGTGTCATCGCCGGGCAAGGCACGTGCTCCAAGGAATTCATCGAGCAAACCGACGGACTCGACATGATGGTCGCCCCTATCGGCGGCGGCGGCATGATTTCCGGAACCTGCCTCACGCTCTCGACGCTGGCACCGGAAGTGCAGATCATCGCGGCAGAGCCCGAACAGGCCGATGATGCCTATCGCAGTTTCAAGGCCGGTCACATCATCGCGGATGACGCCCCCAAGACCATCGCGGATGGACTGCTGGTCCCTCTGAAGGAACGGACCTGGCACTTCGTCTCGAACTACGTGACCGACATCCAGACCGCCTCTGATGCGGAGATCATCGACGCGATGAAGCTGACATGGAAGCACTTGCGCATCGTGATGGAAGCGAGTTGCGCGGTACCGCTCGCCATCATCCTGAAGAACAAAGAATACTTCGCCGGCAAGCGCGTCGGCGTGATCGTCACGGGTGGCAACGTCGATCTCGATAAGCTGCCATGGGTCACCTCCTGACCCCGCTCTTCACCTTTCCTGATGTTTCCGATAGGAAACGCGTGACCCTAATAGGAACCTCAGGCGCCGCCTGAACACACACTCGGAGATTTGCTATGAAAGATGTATCGGCTCTCGATGACTACGAAGTCGGCTTCGACATCCCGGCCAAGCCGGGCATGGACGAAAGCGAAATCCAGACCCCTGCCCTCGTGCTCGACCTCAATGCACTTGAGCGCAACATCAAGAAGATGGGCGACTACGCGAAGGCGCATGGCATGCGTCACCGCACCCACGGCAAGATGCACAAATCCGTCGACGTTCAGATGCTCCAGCAAGAGCTGGGCGGCGCCTGTGGCGTGTGTTGTCAGAAGGTGTCCGAAGCCGAGGTCTTCGCCCGCGGCGGTATCACGGACGTTCTGGTTTCCAACCAGGTGCGCGAACCCGCCAAGATCGACCGTTTGGCCCGCATGCCAAAACTGGGCGCCCGCACGATTTGCTGCGTCGACGACGTGGCCAACGTCGCTGATCTGTCAGCGGCGGCGCAAAAGCATGGAACCCAGATCGAGTGCCTCGTGGAAATCGACTGTGGCGCGGGGCGCTGCGGCGTGACCACGACCCCTGAAGTCGTCGAAATCGCGAAAGCCATCGACGGGGCGGATGGACTGAAATTTGCAGGCATTCAGGCCTATCAGGGCGCGATGCAGCACCTCGACAGCTACGACGAACGCAAGGCGAAAATCGAAGTTGCGGTCGCGCAGGTGAAAGACGCGGTCGACACTTTGAAGGCCGAAGGGCTGGAATGCGATATTGTTGGCGGTGGTGGCACAGGGTCCTACTACTTCGAGTCGAACTCCGGCGTTTATAATGAGCTGCAGTGCGGCTCCTATGCCTTCATGGATGCCGATTACGGTCGTATCCTCGACAAAGACGGCAACCGGATTGACCGGGGCGAATGGGATAACGCGTTCTTCATCCTGACCTCGGTGATGTCGCACGCCAAAGCGGACAAGGCGATCGTGGATGCGGGCCTCAAGGCGCAATCGGTCGACTCTGGCTTACCCGTTGTCTTCGGGCGCGATGATGTCGAGTATGTAAAGTGCTCGGACGAACACGGTGTCGTCATGGATCCGCACGGCGTCCTCAAGGTCAACGACAAGCTCAAGCTGGTTCCCGGTCACTGCGATCCGACGGCCAATGTTCACGATTGGTATGTGGGCGTGCGGGACGGCAAGGTCGAAGTCGTCTGGCCGGTCAGTGCCCGAGGTCACGCTTACTGAGCACATAAGGGAGGCCCGGCAAGGAGGCTGGGCCAAGCCGTTCACATGCGGTGACCGTCCCCTGGTAAGCATGTGAACCCACGACTTTCCAACCCCACATGTTCCCGTGTGGGGCCTTCCTGGGCTGGTGAGCGGCCCATACTTGGGGGTCGGTTTTCCGACCCCCGATTTTCAAAGGACTATGCCAATGTTGATCGTACCTGAACGCGAAATTGCAGACCTGATGACCCGCGATGCGGCGTTTGATGCGGTCGAAAAAGTCTTTGCCGCCATGGCCGCCGAAGACGCCTACAACTTCCCTGTCATCCGTGAAGCCATCGGTCACGAAGACGCGCTTTACGGCTTCAAGGGCGGCTTTGACAAAGCCGGGCTGACACTCGGCCTCAAGGCGGGTGGGTACTGGCCGAATAACCTTGAAAAGCGGGGGAAGGTCAATCACCAATCCACCGTTTTTCTGTTCGACCCGGACACCGGCAAAGCAAAGGCGATGGTCGGCGGGAACCTTCTGACCGCGTTGCGCACGGCTGCTGCCTCTTCGGTGTCGATCCGCCACCTCGCCCGTCCGGATGCGAAAGTCCTGGGTATGATCGGTGCGGGCCATCAGGCGACGTTCCAACTGCGCGCTGCTCTGGAAACGCACAGCTTCGAAAAAGTCATCGGCTGGAACTACCACCCGGACATGCTGCCCAACATCGAAAAGGTTGCGGAAGACGCGGGTGTGCCGTTTGAAGCCGTGGACCTGCCTGGCATGTCAGACGCCGATGTCATCATTTCGATCACATCCGCCTTTGCGCCGTCCCTGATGGCCGATCACGTGAGCCCCGGCACACATATCGCCTGCATGGGGACCGACACCAAAGGCAAACAGGAGGTCGAGGCTGCGTTGCTGGCGCGCGCAACGGTGTTCACTGACGAGGTCGCCCAGTCGATTTCAATCGGTGAGGCGCAGCATGCGGTCGCAGAAGGACTGATCGCCGAAAGTGATGTGCAGCAACTCGGCGCGGTCATCAACGGCACCCATCCGGGTCGGACATCAGCCGACCAGATCACGGTGTTCGATGGCACCGGCGTCGGACTGCAGGATCTGGCCGTCGCGGCGTCCGTGGTTGACTTGGCCGTTGAGAAGGGCATCGCGATTGAGGTCGATTTCTGATGTCACCTCAGAGTGTGGTGGATCGGCTGGAAGGTCTGACCCTTCCGCGCCTCGTGCTTTCAGCGACGGATGATCGCTTTGCCACACTCGATGACCCGAGAGATTGCTCGCTAATCTATTCCATCCACGCATCAGCCTAATGGGCTGCGTCGCTGTCCCCGGTTAAGATGCGATCCCGCGGGCGAAGGGTCCGATTTGATCGTTTCGTGGAACCGAAACAGGCTCGGGCTTCAGACGATGCGGCAATTCAGACCGATGAACAGATCCTCCCGGCCGAACGGTTCGACTCCGGGATGTCTCAGCTGGCCTTTCACGCGGGGAGTAACTGGATGACAGCGGCGTCCCACCCGAAAGCCCAAGGTTCTTCGATGTCATACCGCTGCGCTTCGGGATGTCTCAGACAGATGCGCACTATCACCTGCCGCTTCTTTCGTCGCCGTTTCGCCTAGTCCACCGATCGCGGCAGTTGTGCCTGGATCGCAGCGTTTCGGATGTCTTTCCCGATCCGCTCAATGACGAATTCCATGAAGAGCCGTGCTTTGGGGTCCTGCCCGCGGCGATGGGTGAACAGACACGCCATTTGAATGGGCTCCGGCGGGGTCTGGATCGCAACCGGAATAAGGCGTCCGCTGGCGATGTGTTCGGCCACCTCAAAGACAGGCTTCATCGCGATGCCATGCCCTGCCAGCGCCCAATCCGTGAGGACATCGCCATCATCTGACTCGTATCGGCCTTTGACAGAAAACTTCTTTGCTGCGCCATCCACAACCAACGGCCACTGAAACTCAGTCGCGCCCGGAAACCGAAGGTTGAGGCACTCGTGCTTGTCGGTAATCAGATCGGCGCCAGAGTGGGGCACGCCCCGGTTCTCAAGATATTCCGGAGAGGCACAAAGGACTCGTTCGACATCCGCGATCTTGCGAATACGCAAGGCGCTGTCTTCCGGCTGTCCAAGAAAGAAAGACAGATCAAGTCCTTCCGTCGTGAGGTCCACTTTCCGGTCGGTCAATCGGAGCCTGATGCTGACCTCTGGATATTTCTCAAGAAAGGCAGGCACTTGCGGAGCGATGAGCCGCCGTCCCACCCCAAGAGGTGCGGCGACGTAGAGCGAGCCTTTGGGGTTTTCGGTGATGTTGACGACCTGAGCTTCCGCAGCCTCAACGGATTCCAGAATCTCGCAGGCACCGGTGTAGAATGCCTTGCCCTGCTCCGTTGGCGTCAGGCTTCTGGTCGTCCGGCGAAACAGGCGGACACTCAGTTTGTCTTCGAGCTGGGAGATACGCGATGAAGTCAGCGCCGGTGAAATCCGCAAGTCCCGTCCGGCTGCCGACATGCTGCCAAGTTCATAGACACGGACAAAGGTGCGGATGTTTTC
>JBCBCS010000144.1:0-9004 GCA_038530475.1 Pseudomonadota bacterium | reverse complement strand
TTCTACTTCCGCACGACGGACGTGACCGGCACGGTTGAGCTGCCTTCCGGCACCGAGATGGTGATGCCAGGCGACAACCTGAAGTTCACGGTTGAGCTGATCGCCCCGATCGCCATGGAAGACGGCCTCCGCTTCGCAATCCGCGAAGGCGGCCGCACCGTCGGCGCTGGCGTGGTGTCGAAGATTATTGAGTAAGGAGCGGCTTCGCACAGCGAAACGCGCCTCGTGCGAGGACCTGCGGCAGTGGCTTTGCGAAGCAAAGCCCACGAAAGCAGACCCGCAGCACACCGGCTCAGAAACAACAAAGGCCCCCGCCAAAAGCGGGGGCCTTTTGCATGTGTGCTGTGCCCGTGCCGAACCGGACAAATCAGACCCTGACCGCATCTCGCTGATTGTGCTACCACATCACCATGACCGACCATTCCCATACCCCTGACGAAATTGCGCGCCGTATTGGCGCACCGGAAGGTCAGGGCGTTCTGCGCGATGCGATCTACGGCGGCATCGACGGAACAGTGACCACATTTGCCATTGTGGCGGGTGTCGCTGGGGCGGGCCTTTCCCCTTTTGTGATTGTCATCCTCGGTCTGGCCAACGTTGTCGCTGACGGGTTTTCCATGGCGGCTGCGAATTATTCTGGCATCAAGGCCGAACAGGATAATGCCAAACGCATCCGTCAGATCGAAGAACGCCACATCCGCGACCATCCGGAGGGCGAGCGGCTCGAAGTTCGTGAAATCCTTGCACAGAAGGGATTGAGCGGGGAAGTCCTCGACCAAGCTACGGAAGAGATCACCCGCAACCACGAAAACTGGATCGCCCTGATGCTGGAGGGGGAATACGGGCTGGGCCGCGTTGAACCGCGCCCGCTGCGCTCAGCGATTGTGACATTCGTCGCGTTCCTGCTGGCAGGGATGATCCCGATCCTGCCGTTTCTGTTCGCGCTCGAAAACGCGTTTGCTTTGTCTGCCGTCCTCACGATGGGCACGTTCGGGATCATCGGCGCTGCGAAAAGCGGCTGGTCGCTTGCCCCTTGGTGGCGATCAGCGGCAGAGACGATGCTGATCGGCGGCGCTGCGGCGGCGCTGGCCTATTTCGTGGGTGCGCTGTTTCACCCGTAGCGGTGCCATTTGGCCCTTGGATCACAGCCGGTTTGCCGCTGTTCGCCATGGGTCGAAAATCCCCGTCACGGGGCTTGCCACAACCGCCAACACCCCCTATACGCCACCCATCCAACGGGCGCGCCGATTCACGCGCCCTCTTTTGTTGGTCACATAAGACGCGATGAGGGCTCTGGATGAGCCACGGTCCTCCTCTCCGTTAGAACCCCATATAAGGGGACGATGACATGGCCGTTCAAAGCCAGAACATCCGCATCCGCCTGAAGGCGTTTGACTACCGGGTGCTCGACGCCTCCACTCAGGAAATCGTCAACACCGCGAAGCGCACAGGCGCTTCTGTTCGGGGCCCGATCCCAATGCCCAACAAGATTGAACGTTTTACCGTTCTGCGTGGGCCGCACATTGACAAGAAATCCCGCGATCAGTTCGAAATCCGCACGCATAAGCGCCTGCTGGATATCGTCGATCCGACACCGCAGACCGTTGACGCGCTGATGAAGCTCGACCTCGCGGCCGGCGTCGACGTTCAGATCTCGGTTTAAGGAGGGCACCATCATGTTGCGCTCTGGTGTAATCGCAAAGAAGATCGGGATGACCCGCGTCTTCCAGGAAGACGGCAAGCAGATCCCTGTGACCGTTCTTCAACTCGACAATCTGCAGGTTGTGGCCCAGCGGACCATGGACACCGACGGCTACGTCGCTGTTCAGCTCGGTGCTGGTGCGGCCAAAGCCAAGCGGACCTCCGCGCCGATGCGCGGCCACTTCGCCAAGGCCAAGGTTGAGCCGAAGCGGAAGGTCGCAGAATTCCGCGTCGCTGAGGAAAACCTCATCCCCGTCGGGGAAGAGATCATCGCCTCCCATTACTTCGAAGGCCAGTTCGTTGACGTCAGCGGCACGTCGATCGGTAAAGGCTTCGCCGGTGCCATGAAGCGGCACAATTTCGGCGGCCTGCGTGCGACGCACGGTGTGTCGATCTCGCACCGGTCGCACGGCTCCACCGGTCAGTGTCAGGATCCGGGCAAGGTCTTCAAAGGCAAGAAAATGGCAGGTCACATGGGTGCGGCCAAGACGACCACGCAGAACCTGCAAGTCGTCAAGACCGATGCCGACCGTGGCATCATCATGGTCAAAGGCGCTGTTCCAGGCTCCAAGGGTGGCTGGGTCACGATCAAGGACGCGGTGAAAAAGCCGACCCCTGAAAATGTGATCTATCCTGCTGCTCTGGCCTCTGCCGCCCGTGAAGCCCAGCGTCTGGCCGATGAAGCTGCAGCGCAAGCTGCCGCTGAAGAGGAAGCCGCTGCAAAGGCCGCTGCTGAAGAAGCAGCAGCCGCAGAAGAAGCCGCGCTGAAAGAAGCCGAAGCCTCCATCGAAGCCGATAAGGCCGAAGAGGGTGGCGCAGCTGAAGGAGATGCGTCCGATGAAAGCTGATGCAATCAAACTGGACGGTGGCAAAGCCGGTTCCGTCGATCTCAACGATGAGATTTTCGGACTGGAGCCGCGCGTGGACATCCTCCACCGTGTGGTCCGCTGGCAGCGCAACAACGCGCAGCAGGGCACCCACAAGGTGAAGACCCGGTCCGAGACGTCCTATTCCACCAAGAAGATCTACCGCCAGAAGGGCACCGGTGGCGCACGCCACGGCGACCGCAACGCACCGATCTTCCGCAAAGGTGGTATCTACAAGGGCCCGACGCCCCGTTCTCACGGGCACGAGCTGACCAAGAAGTTCCGCAAGCTCGGTCTTCGTCACGCGCTGTCTGCCAAGCAGGCCGCAGGTGAACTGGTCATCCTCGACGAGGCCGCCATGAAGGACGCGAAAACCAACGCACTGGCCAAAGCGGTCAACGCGCTGGGTTGGAAGCGGGCCTTGGTCATTGACGCTGCCGTGGATGAGGGCTTTGCCCGCGCCGCGCGCAACATCGCCAACCTGGACGTGCTGCCCTCCATGGGTGCCAACGTCTACGACATCCTGCGCCGCCACACGCTGGTGCTGACCAAGGATGCCGTGGAAAGCCTGGAGGCCCGTTTGTCATGAACGCGAAAGCCGAACATTACGACGTGATCCGCAAGCCGGTCATCACCGAGAAGGCAACCATGGCCTCTGAGGCCAATGCCGTTGTTTTCGAAGTGGCGATCGACAGCAACAAGCCGCAGATCAAGGAAGCTGTCGAAGCTCTCTTTGGGGTGAAGGTGAAGGCTGTGAACACGACGATCACCAAAGGCAAGAACAAGCGTTTCCGCGGTCGCCCCGGCACCCGCAAGGACGTCAAGAAAGCCTATGTGACGCTCGAAGACGGCAACTCGATCGACGTCTCCACCGGTCTCTGATCCGGTCGAACACATTCTGAAAGGGCCCTCGCTTCGGCGGGGGCCTTTTTGTTTTGCGGGCGTTTCGCGGTAGGCTGAGCGCGAGGAGGATCATCCCATGGCCCATCCGATCTTCAATATGAGCTTTGCCAGTGTGTATCCCCACTACGTCAACAAGGTCGAAAAGAAGGAAAAATCGAAAGAGCAGCTCGATCACATCATCGCGTGGCTGACCGGCTATGATGCGGCGGGGTTGCAAGACGCGCTTGACGATGAACGCGACTTTGAAACCTTCTTTGCCAAAGCACCTGACATGAACCCCAAGCGCTTCCACATCAAAGGCGTCGTGTGCGGCCACCGCGTGGAAGACATCGAAGACCCGCTCATGCGGGACATTCGCTACCTCGACAAGATGGTCGATGAACTGGCCCGCGGAAAGAAATACGAAAACATCTTCCGTGACTGACCCAACAAAAAAGGCCGGACCGAATGGCCCGACCTTTTGTCGTCTTGTCGCGCTGATCTCTAGACCACGTAGCGGCCCTTCGTGTCCCCGTTCCCGCGGAACAGGAAGAATGCGCCTGCCGCCAGCAACATGCCTTGCAGCTGCCAGCCGATGAACGGGCCAAAGTAGATCATGATGATCACGCCTGCCGTCACGATGGCGATGGCCAGACCCCCCAAGCGGGTCAGAAGGTCGGTCATCCAGTTGTTGCGGATCAGGCCGCCCAGCAGAATGGCCGTACCACCGGCAACCTCAGCAAACATCGCGAGGAAATAGGCGAACACCGGCAGGCCATAATCGGCCGCCTGCAGCGCGAGGTCCGGAATTTTCCACAACCCTTGCTGGATGATGATCGCAGCGAGCGGAATTCGGATAAACCAGTCCGAGGATTTGATGGTCGGGATTCGCCGGGAGTAGTCGGCGAATGTGTCGATAGCAGTCATGTCGTCTCTCCTTTGTTTGGCGTTCCCTCGGGCGTGGCGAGCACCCGTCTTGCTGATCGAACAGCTAACGTCGCGATAAGTTGCAGCAATAGCGGTGCGTCATTCTGACAAGGCATCTGTGCGGCTATGCTAAGCAAACCGCCAGTCTTTGTGCGCAGATGAGAGGGTGATCACAGGGCAGTGATCGCCATGCCGTCAAATCTGGTAGATGTAATTGTTGTTGCTCAGCTTCGCGGCTTTGTAGCCATAGGGCCGCAGCACCTCATCCGTCTCGGCCTTCTCGTTCTGGAAAACCTCGACCCAGAGCGGCGGCTGGCTCTCGCGCAGGATGCGGTCAGCGCCGCGCAGCACCTCCGCCTGATAGCCTTCCACGTCGATCTTGATGAAACTGACGCGGGCGTGGTCGCCATCCTCCATCGCATCATCCAGCGACAGCATCGGCGTGCTGCCCCCTTCGGACGCCTCAAACGACGCGCCGCCCTGATTGCCGGGCTTGTAAGAGGCCACATCCCCCATCCCGGATTGGGACCCCAGCAAGGATCGGACGCACCGGATATCCGCGTCCGGATGGTTCAGTTCAATATTGCGGGTGAGGGTCGCGTGGGCGATCTGCTGCGGCTCAAACGCATAGAGCCGGGCAGGGGAGAGGTAGGCCGCAAAGAACACCGCGTGGTTCCCGATGTTGGAGCCCGCGTCGATGATGACGCCCCCGGGTTTGACGACCTTCAGCTGGCGCAGGTTCTCCAGCAGATTGGCTTCATAGAAGGTGCGATCATTGAGGATCTTGCGCTGGATATAATCGGTGTCACCGAACGGCAGATGCAGATCGAACGGCTCCCCCAGATGGTTGACCGTGAGAACCCGGTCCGGCCCCAGATTGCCAAACCGCGTCGCATTGAGCTGCAGCCGCATGAATTTATTGAGCTGCTTGAGCTCACGGGTGAGCTCGTCGGCCCACTGGGGTGCATCCGTCGTCATATCTTTCATCGCGTCCTGTGATCCTGCTCTGCCGGTTCGGTCCGGGCTTGATTAACGGCAGGTTACGCGATGGGAGGGGGGATGGGAATCCTGCATTTTGATCTGTGAGACCGGCAGCGGGATCACTCTCGTACGATCAGAAACTGATCTCGCAGGGCGGTGATCCGGGGCCGGTCGCGCATGTCCGGCACGACGAAATGAGCCTGTCTGGACAGCGTTCTTTTTGGTTTCAGTATCTCCTCAATCACATGGTAGCCGGGACGTTCGACGTAATCGTCGAAAATGATTGTGCAGCCAGTTGGTGCGGACAGGAGCGATTGCAGGAAACATGCGACGCGAAAACGCCCGTCTATCAGCACGACATCGGCCGCAGATGTGGTCCGCCACGGGGCTTCAACGTATTCAATGAAACGGCCACGTTGGGCATAGGTCAGCGGCATCCCCCACTTTCCAAGCGGGCCCAGATCGACATGGTGGACGCGATGGATGTCTCGCTGAAGGGACGGCACGATGCTCTGGACCCACTCAAGTGAGGTGTCGACGGCACGGATCTTTGCTGGCGTATGCCTATCGACCCACAGCGTTGACGCCCCGATGCCGTATTCGACGTAGTCTCGCGCGGCGTAAAGCGCTTCTTTGAAAACCGCTTCCTCGCCTCCGAAGAGAGGGTCCACGATATCGAGTTCCGCTCGGATCCGATTGCGGACAGAACGCGCGCCATTCCAGACGACGGGGGGGACGATTTGCTTCAGTGCCATGAGGCCTCCTGATCCAGAACGACGGTGTGTGTCAGCAAACGCGAGAATTGGTTAAGGTGTCGTTAAGATCGATTGAGGAGCCGGGCGCACTGGGTCAATGGGGCCTTGACCCCTCACCCCCATCCCCCTAAACACCGCCCATCGAGCAGCCTCGGATTCGTCCGGGGCTGTGCGTTTATGGCGAAAGCCAAGACCAACCGGGCACCTACGGGGGCCTAAACCACATAGGGCCTGAGCGATAGCAAACGGCCCGCCAAGCAAACGGAAGAAGCTAACATGGCACTCAAGTCGTATAAACCGACGACGCCGGGCCAGCGTGGGCTGGTGCTGATCGACCGTTCGGAGCTTTGGAAAGGACGTCCTGTCAAATCCCTCACCGAGGGTCTGACGAAATCGGGCGGTCGGAACAACACCGGACGGATTACATCACGTCGTCGTGGTGGTGGCGCAAAGCGTCTCTACCGGATCGTAGATTTCAAGCGCAACAAGTTCGACGTCGAAGCGACCGTCGTGCGCATTGAATATGACCCCAACCGCACCGCCTTTATCGCTCTGGTCCAGTACACGGACGGTGAGCAGGCCTATATCCTTGCCCCCCAGCGTCTTGCTGTTGGTGACAAGGTCATCGCCGGTGAAAAGGTCGACATCAAGCCGGGCAACGCCATGCCGTTCCAGGGCATGCCGATCGGCACGATCATTCACAACATCGAAATGAAGCCCGGCAAAGGCGGCCAGATCGCCCGCGCTGCTGGCACCTACGCCCAGTTTGTCGGGCGGGACGGGGGCTACGCCCAGATCCGCCTGTCGTCTGGCGAACTGCGTCTGGTCCGTCAGGAATGCATGGCCACCGTTGGTGCCGTGTCCAACCCCGACAACTCCAACCAGAACTACGGTAAAGCCGGTCGCATGCGCCACAAGGGCATTCGCCCGTCTGTGCGTGGTGTCGTGATGAACCCGATCGACCACCCGCACGGTGGTGGTGAAGGCCGGACCTCTGGTGGTCGTCACCCAGTGACGCCATGGGGTAAGCCGACAAAGGGTGCCAAGACCCGCAACAAGAACAAAGCGTCCAGCCGGCTTATCGTCCGGTCCCGGCACGCCAAGAAGAAAGGGCGCTAAGATATGGCTCGCTCTGTATGGAAAGGTCCGTTCGTGGACAGCTACGTGCTCAAGAAAGCCGAAGCTGCCAAGGAATCCGGCCGCAACGACGTGATCAAGATCTGGTCCCGCCGCTCCACCATCCTGCCTCAGTTCGTTGGCCTGACGTTCGGCGTCTACAACGGTCGGAAGCATATCCCCGTCAACGTCACGGAAGACATGATTGGTCAGAAGTTCGGTGAATATTCCCCGACCCGCACCTATTACGGTCACGCCGCTGACAAAAAAGCGAAGCGGAAATAAGTCATGGGCAAGGATAAGAACCCCCGCCGCGTGGCCGACAACGAAGCAATGGCAAAGACCCGTATGCTTCGCACGTCCCCGCAGAAACTCAACCTGGTCGCTGGCATGATCCGTGGCAAGAAGGTGGAAACGGCGCTGACCGATCTGACCTTCTCCAAGAAGCGGATCGCGCAGGACGTGAAGAAGTGCCTTCAGTCCGCCATCGCCAACGCTGAGAACAACCACAACCTCGATGTCGACGAACTCGTCGTGGCCGAGGCCTATGTGGGCAAGAACCTGACGATGAAGCGAGGCCGTCCGCGCGCCCGTGGCCGCTTTGGCCGCATCATCAAGCCGTTCTCTGAGCTGACCATCAAAGTGCGCCAAGTTGAGGAGCAAGCATAATGGGTA
Organism: Pseudomonadota bacterium; assembly: GCA_038530475.1. Lineage (GTDB taxonomy): Bacteria > Pseudomonadota > Alphaproteobacteria > Rhodobacterales > Rhodobacteraceae > Octadecabacter. Next base: position 1,101 of record JBCBCS010000144.1, on the reverse strand, counting down.
ACAAAGTAAACCCCGTCGGCATGCGCCTTCAGGTGAACCGCACCTGGGACAGCCGCTGGTACGCCGACACCAAAGACTACGGTGACCTCCTTCTCGAAGACCTGAAGATCAAGGACTTCATCAAGAAAGAGTGCAAGCAGGCTGGCGTCAGCCGTGTCATTATCGAACGTCCGCACAAGAAGTGCCGCGTCACGATCCACACTGCCCGTCCGGGCGTCATCATCGGCAAGAAAGGCGCGGACATCGAAACGCTCCGCAAAAAGCTCGCTGCGATGACCGACAGCGAACTGCACCTCAACATCGTTGAAGTGCGCAAGCCGGAACTGGACGCAGCCCTGGTCGGTGAGAGCATCGCCCAGCAGCTGGAACGTCGTGTGTCCTTCCGCCGTGCCATGAAGCGCGCCGTGCAGAACGCGATGCGCATGGGGGCCCTGGGCATCCGTGTGAACCTTGCGGGTCGTCTCGGCGGTGCGGAAATCGCACGGACCGAATGGTACCGTGAGGGCCGCGTGCCACTGCACACCCTGCGCGCCGACATCGATTATGCCCACGTGGAAGCCTCCACACCCTACGGCATCATCGGCATCAAGACGTGGATCTTCAAAGGCGAGATCATGGAACATGATCCGGCTGCACGTGACCGTCGCCAACAAGAGCTTCAGGATGGCCCCGCCCCGCGCGGCGCTCGTCCGGGCCGTGACCGCTAAGGAGACCTGAACAATGCTTCAGCCAAAGCGCACAAAATTCCGCAAGATGCACAAGGGTCGTATCCGCGGTGAAGCGAAGGGCGGGTCTGACCTGAACTTCGGCACCTACGGCCTGAAGGCGACCGAGCCTGAGCGTGTGACCGCACGCCAGATCGAAGCCGCCCGTCGTGCCATGACGCGTCACATGAAACGTCAAGGCCGCGTCTGGATCCGCATCTTCCCGGACACCCCGATCACCGCCAAGCCCATCGAAGTGCGTATGGGTAAAGGTAAGGGTTCGGTCGACCGCTGGGCCTGCAAGGTCAAGCCGGGTCGCATCATGTTCGAGATCGACGGCGTGAACGAAGACATCGCCCGCGAAGCCCTGCGCCTCGCCGCGATGAAGCTGCCGATC
>JBCBCS010000143.1:0-9040 GCA_038530475.1 Pseudomonadota bacterium | reverse complement strand
TGGGCTCTGCCCGGTCCATGGGCATCGAGGTGAAGTAAGATGGCAAAGCTTGGAAAACGCACCCGCGCCGCACGCGAAGCTTTCGCTGGCAAAGAAAACGTCACCGTGTCCGAGGCTGTGGCCTTGGTGAAGGACAACGCCAAGGCGAAGTTTGACGAAACCGTCGAAATCTCCGTCGTTCTGGGCGTCGACCCGCGCCACGCCGACCAGATGGTCCGCGGCAAGGTCGCCTTGCCCAACGGCACCGGCAAGACCATGCGCGTCGCTGTCTTCGCCCGTGGCGACAAGGCCGACGAAGCCAAAGCTGCTGGCGCTGACATCGTCGGCGCAGAGGATCTGATGGAAACCGTTCAAGGCGGCACGATCGAATTCGATCGCTGCATCGCGACCCCCGACATGATGCCGATCGTTGGCCGTCTGGGTAAGGTGCTTGGCCCGCGCAACCTGATGCCGAACCCGAAGGTCGGCACGGTGACGATGGACGTCAAGGAAGCCGTCGAAGCCGCCAAAGGCGGTGAAGTCCAGTTCAAGGTCGAAAAGGCCGGTGTCGTGCACGCAGGTGTCGGCAAAGCCTCTTTCGATGCCAAGAAGCTGGAAGAGAACGTGCTGTCCTTCGTGGATGCCGTTCAGAAGGCGAAGCCTGCTGGCGCCAAAGGCACCTACATGAAAAAGATCTCGCTGACGTCCACCATGGGTCCCGGCGTGACTGTCGATGTGATGAGCGCGACCGGGAACGACTAAGTTTTACGTCGCTCACGATGAATTTGCAGAAGGCGCGCCCGATCCGGGCGCGCCTGTTTGCTTTGGACGTTTGTGGTCTCGAACGCTTAACCCGTTAACGCGACCTGAATTGAGAAACTTCAATTGAAACTAAACGTCATGATCTTGCCTGACGTCATCAAGGCTTCAGTGATCACCTGCGTTTACCAGCTGAGCTTGTGACATCAGTTGGAGCAGCACATGGCGTGGCTTTTCAAAAGGCTTGAAACGGTATTGATCGGGTCGCCGCGACAGCTATGGCAACGCTATGTATTCGCCATCTTCATAGTGTGTGGATTGATCGGAACCTCCCATGTGTTGCAGACGCGTGCGATCGATCTGTCGTTCGACGACGCGACCTCGATCAATGACGCAGGACGACAGCGTATGTTGTCTCAAAGGATCCTTTTTTTGACTGAGCTGAGTCATCAGACCGGAGATGTCGGTGATTTCGGTGATCTTGAAGCGGCGATAGACCTTTTCGCGACATCGCATGCCAGATTGACCGAACTGCGGAATATGCCACGACAGCTTGAGGCTTTGTACTTCAGCAGCAATGGTCTTGATGAGGCGTCGCGCAACTTCATTGATCTGGCAGAGAGCTACCTGACAAGTCCGCATGGGTCGGAAGCGGCGACGGACGCCCTGTCTTTGCTGGTAGGGGAGGGTCGCGCGATGCTGTTGTCTCAGCTCGACCTCGCCGTGAGCATCCTGGAACATTCGGCGACCCAACGATTGGACGATGCGCTGCGCGCCGCTGAGCTGATCTTTACTCTTGCGCTCCTGATCCTCGCGGTTGAGGCCTTTTTGATCTTCCTGCCGGCGCAGATCAGCGTCAATCGCGCGCTGGACGGCCTGGAGCAACGCAACCATGAGATCCAGGAAACCAAGAAGGAGCTTCAGCAAAAAGCGATCGCGATGGAATACGCCGCCACTCATGATCCACTCACCGGTCTGGGCAATCGCAAACAATTGTTTGATGTTCTCGACGAAGCCTTGGCGGTTCGGTTTCACCAAGACGGAAAACTTGCAGCATTTCAGGTGGATCTTGATCGCTTCAAATCGGTGAACGACACTTATGGCCACCCCGCAGGAGACGCGGTCCTGCAATCCGTCGCATACCGATTGGAAGAGATTGCCCCGGATGCTCTCGTGATCGCGCGCATGGGGGGTGATGAAATTGCTTTGGTGCTCAGGGCCCTATCGGCTGACCCTGAGCAGGAGGTTCTTGAACTCGCCGAAGCGATGATCGCGCGGATCAGCGCTCCTATGGTGATCGATGGCAGTCAGGTCCGAATTGGCGCGTCGGTCGGCATCGCCCTCACCAATCAGGACGCGGTGAACTCCGATGGCCTTTTGGCACAGGCGGATACGGCCTTGTACAGTGCAAAACGCCGGGGCCGGGGTGTGGCCGAGCTCTATGATGTTGACCTGGCAAGCAAGGTTGTGCCGGAGACAAACAAAGTCGCGCAACGCACCCGGCGGCGGCCCCGCAGCTCAGCCGCCTAGACAGCGCGACACCGGCCCGCAGACACAAGACGACGTTCTCCTGCCCGGTTTCCGGCCAAATCCGATCCTAAAGCAGCGTTTGATAGCTCACCGGGACGTAGCGGAAACGATTTTGCTCAACCTCTTCGACATAACCCATTCCGGGGAACGGCATGTGATAGCCGATTAACGGGATTCGATCGGCAGCCACCATGCCAAGGACATCCTTTCGGGTCTGGGCTGCCGCCTCCTTGTCCATATCGAACCGGACCTCCCATTCCGGATAGCCCAGCGACCAGACGTAGTGATTTGCGGTATCGGCCATCAGCAAGACACCTTCGCCATTGCTTTCAACCCGGTAGACCATGTGGCCCGGGGTATGCCCGAAAGCGGCCATCCCGGTGATACCGCTGACGACGTCGTCGCCATGATCGATGAACGACATCTTTTCAGCAAGGGGGCGGACCTTGGCGTCAAACCCGTCGTTGCCCGCATTGGCCCAATGATCGTACTCGACTTGCCCCGTCACATAACGGGCATTCGCAAACGTCTCAGTCCCGGCATCATCCGTGAGGCCGCCAATATGATCGCCGTGCATATGGGTCAGGACCACAATGCTGACATCGTCCGCGTTTATCCCTGCCGCATTCAATGCCGCGAGGGTCCCGCCAGCCGACAGACCCGCATCAAACAGCACCACGTCGCTGCCCGTCCGGATCACCGTCGGGGTAAAGAAAAATTGGGCTTGGTCCGCTGGAATGAAATTTTCGGCACTGACGTCTGCAAATTCCTCGGCAGAGACGTTCATGCCAAAGATCGTTTGCACGTCGCTCACCGCACGGCTCCCGGCCAGAAGGGTCGAAACCGTGAAGTCTCCGAGCTCAAAGGTGTTCTGGATCGCGGGCTGGACTGCAGAATGACCCTCTGCGCGGGCGGCGCCAGGCTGGATGGCAGCTGCTGCGACGTAGGCGAATGGCAGTGCGCTCGCCGATGCAAGGGCGGTGCGTCTGGTTATTTTAGGGGACGACATTGGACGGGCTCCTGAAGTTAAGTTCCGGGAGTCAAAAGGTAGAACGGCGCGGAGATGTTCCAAGCCAAACGGGTTCAGGAGGCGGCCCGCGCGCAGTTTCGACCGTCATGTTTCGCGTCATAAAGGGCGGCGTCAGCCCGGGCTATCAATTGGGACGGTGACGTGTTCGGCGCATAGGAATGCGCGATTCCGACGCTCACGGCGCAGGAAAAATCCGTGTCGCCGAAAGAAATGGGCTGGAACATCGCATTGAGGATCGTATCAGCCAGATCGCTCGCGATGCTTGGTCGGAAGCAGTTTGAAAACAGGACAGCAAACTCGTCGCCACCGATCCGAAAGGCCTCTGCTTCGGTTGGGCAGTGCTGCGCCAGTCGCTCAGCGGTTGTGACCAGTGCCATATCACCCGCAGGATGCCCGTACGTATCGTTGATGATCTTGAACTGATCCAGATCGACCAACAATAGCGCGATGGCGGGACGTTCGACCGCCAATGCGGCGTCTATCGCCGTGTCGAACGCCCGTCTGTTTCGCAGGCCAGTCAACGGATCTTCGAACGCAGCGAGCTCCAGTTCTCGTCTGAGTTTATTGAGTTCGGCATTTCGGGCGCGCAGCGCGGCGTTCGCAATTTCCAGCTTCTCTAACGCGCGCTTCTCGTCGGTGATATTGTGTCCGGCACCGCGATATCCAAGGAAGTTTCCCACGTCATCAAACACCGGCTCCCCCGACACCCGGACCCACCGATAATCATCCGTCGACCGCAGCTTGACCCGATATTCGAAGTTGCGAAACGATCTGTGGTTCCGAAGATCATCAAGGTGCGCTTCGAAGTCTGCGGTCGTATCGGCAACGAGCGGGCTCAGATCCCGTCGATGCCCAATCATTTCGCTGATTGGCACGCCGGTGACTTCCTCAAGACCGGCCGAAAAATAGACAAAACGGTGATCGGCGTCAGTCTCCCAGAACCAGTCGGAAGCAATGCCAGCAAAATCTTCGAGATTGCGCTGGGAGGATGACGCGGGACGAGCCATGAACCGAGCGTAGGGAGAAGTTCTTTCCAAATGGTTAACAAGTGTTAACAGGTCCTAAAAGAACATCCTCTTGGCAGGGCTGCTATTCAACGCTAAGAACCCGCCAGCGCAGGAAATCGATTCGTCGATTTCTTGTGTATTCGTCCGAGACGGTGAGTTGGCCACATCTGTTGCCTGTAATTCTTGCCTGAGACGGGAAAGACCGGGATTTTGTGAGGCTCTCTACGGGCGTCACTCCATGTCGGCTCAACCCCCGTAACCACGGACATTTTACGTCTTGGCTGAAAAGCCAGGGCAAACATGAGCCGGGATACCTGCATTCGTGGGGTCCCAAACTTGGAGTGAAACTGTGGATAGAGCCCAGAAAGAGAAAGTGGTCGAGGAACTCGGCCAGATCTTCGAAAGCTCTGGCGTCGTTGTGGTTGCCCACTACGAAGGCCTGACAGTTGCTGAAATGCAGGACCTGCGCGCACAAATGCGTGACGCGGGTGGTTCTGTGCGCGTCGCCAAGAACAAACTCGCCAAGATCGCCCTTGAGGGAAAGCCGTGCGAAAGCATTGCGGATTACCTCACGGGTATGACCGTTCTCTCCTATTCTGAAGACCCTGTGGCTGCGGCCAAGGTTGTTCAGACATACGCCAAGGACAACGACAAGCTCGTGATCCTCGGCGGTGCAATGGGTGACAACGCTCTGGACCCTGCCGGTGTGAAAGCCGTGTCCGAAATGCCGTCCCGCGAGGAGCTTATTGCCTCCATCGTTGGCTGCATCGGTGCACCTGCTTCCAACATCGCTGGTGCCATTGGCGCGCCTGCTTCGAACGTCGCAAGCATCCTTTCCACCATCGAGGAAAAGGCTGCTTAAGCAATCTGACCTGGCCTTCGTGTGCAGACCGCGCACGTTGGAACACAATCTTAGAAATGGAAAAGCAAAATGGCTGATCTGAAGAAACTTGCTGAAGAGATCGTGGGTCTGACCCTTCTCGAAGCACAAGAACTGAAAACCATCCTCAAGGACGAGTATGGCATCGAGCCCGCAGCTGGCGGCGCAGTGATGATGGCTGGTCCGGCTGGCGGCGACGCTGGCGGTGCAGCTGAAGAGAAGACCGAATTTGACGTCGTTCTCAAGAACGCTGGCGCATCCAAGATCAACGTGATCAAGGAAGTGCGTGGCATCACCGGTCTGGGCCTCAAAGAAGCCAAGGACCTGGTCGAAGCTGGTGGCAAGATCAAAGAAGGTGTCGACAAGGCAGAAGCCGAAGACATCAAAGGCAAGCTGGAAGCAGCTGGCGCCGAGGTCGAGCTGGCCTAAGCCATCTCTCCTTTCGGAACAAAGAACGGCGGTCCCAGACGGGGCCGCCGTTTTTCATTGCCGAAGACCGTTGGCTCAGGCGGCCTGATCTTTGCCGCTTTGCGCAACCTTGAGCGATCCGGGGCGCCACTGCTCAACGCCATTGGCCAAAACCGACCGACGCAGCGCCGCCATACGCTGCTTGCGTTCCAGCTGAGGCATCGACAGCGCCTGCAACAGCCGCAGGTCCATTGAGCGGTGCGAGAATGGATTGGCGATCAACGCCTCTGGCAGTTCAACCGCAGCCCCTGCGAACTCTGACAGCACCAAGACGCCATCGCCATCTGTGCGGGAGGCTATGAATTCCTTGCACACAAGGTTCATGCCGTCCGCCAGCGGCACGATCCACGCCACATCCGCCGCCACATAATAGGCCACCAACTCGTCAAACGGGATTGCGCGAGAAATGAGTGCGACAGGTTGCCAATCGAGCGACCCAAACCGTCCGTTGATCCGTCCGGCCACTTGCTCAATCTCGTTCTGGACCGCTTCGTAAACGGCCATGTTACGGTTGGCAGAGACGGACACGTGCATCAGCCGCACCTTGCCCCGCAGGTCTGGCCGGGCCTCAAGCACCCGCTCAAAACTCTCAAGCTGTTCGACACCGCCTTTGGTGTAATCGGTCCGCCCGACCGACAGGATCAACTGCGCCTCGCCCAGATCAGACCGGATGTCAGCCGCTTTCCTCACCGTCTCGTCCGAGGTTGCGCCCGTTTCAATAAAGGCATTGTCCACCCCCAAGGGTGTGACGCTAACGCCAACCTTGTGCCCGTCCTTCATGATCTCTGTCGGCATGACCCGTTCGGTCAGGGCCGTGCCTTCGGAAATCCACGCCTCAGGCACGTCTTCGCGGTCGTTCACGTCAACATTGAACAAACTGCGGGCGACGGACACGAAATTCGCGGCATAGCGCGGGATGTGGAACCCCACATCATCACAGGCCAACAGGCTTTCGATGATTTCCTTGCGCCAAGGCAGGATGTTGAACGTGTCTGCCGCCGGGAACGGGGTGTGATGGAAGAAGGCGATGCGCAGATCTGGGCGCATCTCCCGCAGAAATCCGGGCACGAGCCAGAGGTTGTAATCATGCACCCAGACCAGCGCGCCCTCAGCCGCTTCATCCGCCGCCGCTTGGGCAAATCGGCGGTTCACATCGCGGAAATTGTCCCAATCGACAGGGTCGTAATTATATCGCTCCTTGAAGGAATGCAGAATTGGCCAGAACGCCTCTTTCGACGTCACATGATAGAATTCCCGAACTTGATCTGCCGACAAGGGCAGGCGGGACACCGAATATGACCCGTGGATATCAGTCACCTCAAGCTTTTGCTCAAAGTCCGGGTTCTCCACATCCTCGGCCAGTTTCCAAGCGATCCACGCGCCGTGGTCAACCCGGCCAAAGAAACTCTTGAGGGTCGGCACGATCCCGTTCGGGCTCTTGTTTTCTTTCAAGACAGTGCGGCCATTCTCCACCACTTCCTCATAAGGTTGGCGGTGATAGACGATTACAAGATCTGATGCCACGGGACGCCCCTTACTTCGCTGCGAACATTTCAAATTTCAGGATGGCTTCGGCAATGCCGGACACGCCGATGCCTGTGGCGACATGGACATGATCCATGTCGATCACTTCGTCGATCAAACCCTCTTCGGCCCCGCCGACCGCAACGGCAGGCAGCCCGAGCGATAGCATAGAGAGGTCATTGAGCGTATCGCCCGCGACCAGCACCTTTTTGTTGTCGACCCCAAGGAAGGTCAGAAGCTTAAGCAATGATGGCCCCTTGCTCACGTCTTTCGGAAGCACATCAAGAAACTTGCTGTCGGACACGATGGCGTCCAGCCCGAGGTCAGCGATCGTATCGAGGACGCTGCTGTCGAACTGATCTTGATCGAGGTGGTAGCTGACGCGGTAACGAAAGCCGGTCGATTGCAGGGTCAAACCATCCGCGTGATGCAGCTTGCTCTGGACGATCTGGCCCTTGTCCCCCCAAGCGTCGGCGATTTCCGTTTCAATCTCCGTGATGGGGGCGAGCTTATGGTCCGGCTCAACACGCGCAACGGTCGTGCCGACATCGGCGACAACGTAATCGGGCCGTGGCACCCCCTGCTTCCGGGTCAGGTTGGTAATGAAACCCGGATCACGTCCTGTGACAAAGATCAGCCCCACCCTGTCTCGATGACTTTCGATCCACGCATAAAATTGCGCGCGTTCCTGATCGGTCCCACCGAGGAACGTGCCGTCCAAATCGACAGCCAGCACAAGATCCTTTTCGGCCAGTTTGATTTCAGAGTCAGAGAGGGTGAAGTTTTCGTGACGGGTCATAGCGTCCTTTCGGTTGTCCATGATGCGCCGGACCGGGGTCATTCCCGTCAGACCGACGCACCACATGTTGAAGAGTTCGTTAAATGAACGGGGGGAAGCAGGGATGGTTCCGACAAACCGCAATTGGGTTGATCTGTGATGCGCGTTCCGTCCCGCGTACGCGAACCAATGCGGGACACAACAATTTGCGGACGCATCATTCTGACAAATGTTCAGATTTGTCTGTCGGTCGATCGCGCCTTTTTCTTGACGAGACGCGCCGGATCGACAAATATCACCGGGCGCGAATGATAACGTTCGTAGGCAATGAGAGCGCTTGCCCTCTTGTCTTCCGTGACCTCTCGTCCTATTTAGCAGCTTCACGCGGGTTCGATTGATTCGAAGCCGCTTTTTCCGTCTTGCTGAAAGGAGTTTCGATCGCCCTGAAAAACGCTTTGTTTTCAAGGGATCGAAGAGAATTTGCAAGACGCCTTCCTTGGTAAGTACCCCGCAGCGGCGGGGGGTTTTCCAAGGCAGGGAACAGGTCGGGGGCTGCACTTGGGTCGTGCGGCAAGAATGGACCTGTGATGCTTGCCGTCTCGTATGGCTGCGCGTGCAGATGCCCAACTGCGCCCGCAACCGGTGAGAACTCGAAAGGTGCACCACACATGGCGCAAACGTTCCTCGGTCAGAAACGTCTTCGTAAATATTACGGCAAAATCCGCGAAGTACTGGATATGCCAAACCTCATTGAGGTTCAAAAATCTTCCTATGATCTGTTCCTGCGGTCCGGCGACGAAGCCGAGCCGATGGACGGCGAAGGCATCAAGGGTGTCTTCCAGTCGGTGTTCCCGATCAAGGATTTCAACGAAACCTCCGTCCTTGAGTTCGTGAAGTACGAGCTTGAGAAGCCGAAATACGACGTTGAGGAATGCCAGCAGCGCGACATGACCTATTCCGCGCCGCTCAAGGTGACGCTCCGTCTGATCGTGTTTGATGTGGACGAAGACACCGGTGCAAAGTCGGTCAAGGACATCAAGGAACAAGACGTCTTCATGGGCGACATGCCTTTGATGACGCCGAAC
>JBCBCS010000142.1:0-9041 GCA_038530475.1 Pseudomonadota bacterium | reverse complement strand
CCATGAGGCTGCTCAGATGGGACGCCGTGCCCTCATCCTGCGCCAGCCGCAGGTCCATCAGGCGGTAGAGATCGCCATAAGCGCGGCCAAATCTGGCCCGCGCGGCGGCAGAAGCATCGGTGATGCGGGCCGCCACATAGGCTTGTGGGATACCACGCTGGGCGGCGCTGACGGCGAGGCGCGGCCAGACCTCCTGATCCGACCAGACGGCCAGATCAGGACGCCAGTGGTCAAGAAACGCACCAACTGGCCCCGGCAGATCGAGGGGCAAGTATTGGTGGATGGTGCGCGGCGGCAGGTTCGCGTCGATGACCTGCGCTGAGGATCGGGCGGAAGAGGTGAGCAGGAAGAACAGATCGGGCCGCGCCCCGGACAAGGCCACAATGAGGCCCCGCAGCGCCATCACTTCACCCACGCCCACCCCATGCAGCCAAACCAGCGGGCCGTCGGGGCGCTCGGCGCTCGGGCGTCCGAGCTTCTCTTCGATGCGCGCGGGCTCCTCTTTGCCGCGCTTGAGGCGGCGGTTCAAAAGCGGGCGGGCGAGGGGGGACAGGACTGCGCCCGCCCCGAGCACGAGCCGCAGCATCGGGCCGATCTTAGTTCGCGTCATGGAACCGCTTTTGCAGACCACCTTCCCAGAAGGCCGGGTCGCCCACGATGTCAGCAAAGCGCGCGGCAGCGTTGCCTTGGCCGAAAGCCTCGTGCCGGGGATATCGCTTGCCCCATTCCTCGGTCAGGAAGGCGTCGATCCCGGCGCGGTCATCGGCCATGACCGAGCGCAGGGACGGCGCCGCGGCACGGTTGGTCTGCCGCGTGCCCACATCCAGCGACGGGGTGCCCAGAAATGGCGCTTCGCGCACGCCCGCACTGGAATTGCCGACCATCACGGCGGCGTTCTTCATCGCCTCGCTGAAATGGGCAAAGCGCATGGACGGCAGAATGCGGAAGCGGTCCTGGGGCAGGGTGTTCAGCACCGCGAAGATGTCTGCACTGCCGGGGTCGTTGTTGGGGGCGATGACGACAAACGGCTTTCCGCTGGCCTCCAAAGCTGAGAACAGGTCCCGCGCTTGCTGGCCCATTGTGTCGGCCTCGGACGTCACGGGGTGGAAGACGACAATGCCGAACTCTCCCTCCGGCAAGTCATACCGTGCCCGCACCTCCTCCATCGTCACACCGGACGGGGCCGAGTGGAAATCCAGCTCAGGTGAGCCGATCACATGGATCGCGTCCCCCGGCTCCCCCATCTTCATCACGCGCGCGGCGGCATCCTGCGAAGAGACGAAATGGGATGAGGCCAGCTTGGAATTGCAGTGGCGGAAAATCTCATCAATCGTGCCTGAGACTTCGCCGCCTTCAATATGGGCGGAGCGGATGTAGTTGGTGGCGGCGACCAGCGCGCAGGCCAGCGCCTCGATCCGGTCGCCATGCACGATGATCAGGTCGGGTTGATGAGCGTCGATATGTTCGGAAAAGCCAAGCACGGTCCGGGCCAGGATGCGGTCTTGTGGGTCGCCGTCGGCCTGATTGACGAATTCGTGGACGGTGACGCCCTGCGTCCGGGCGACCTCAAGCTTGGTCAGCCCGTATTTCTCCATCATGTGCATGCCCGTGACCCAGAACCCCACCTCATGCCCCGCATCCCGCGCAGCGATCGCCAACGGCTCCAGCTTGCCGAAGTCAGCGCGGGTGCCGGTGACGAAGAGGAGGGAGTTTGACATGATTTGGGCATAAGTGCGCAACAACGGCTACGCAAGTCTGGTCTGGTATCACCCCGTTGTCTATACGTTGTGTTATCGGGAAAGGCAGGGGCGGACATGGCGGAAGATCGGATCGTTTTGTGTATGAAATGGGGTCAGCGCTATCCGTCCGCTTACGTCAACATTCTATTTCGAGCTGTTCAGGATAACCTCAGCGGGGCTTTCCGCTTTATTTGCCTCACTGATGATCCGACCGGATTGGCTCCGGGAATTGAAGCCATGGACCTCCCTCGTGGCGGCATCCCCGAAAGCTATTGGAAAGATCGCGGTATCTGGGGGAAACTGGCGCTCTTTCAGGAAGACCTGCACGGTCTGTCGGGTCGTGCGCTGTTCCTTGATCTGGACATGCTGATCGTAGGACCGCTGGATCGGTTCTTTGACTTTGATCCGGACAAACCTTTTGTTTCGGCGGGCGGGGGCAAAGGCTGGCGCAGGGGCTCTTCCAACCCGAACCCAACATTGACGACAACGGTATTTGCCTTTGACATTGGGTCCCAGCCACAGATTTTGCAGGCCTTCCTGAAAGATCCAGAAACGGCCAAACACCAGTATGTATTGGAACAAGCCTTCGTAGAGGCTACCGTGACGTCCTGGGCCGCCTTTCCGGACCCATGGGTGGTCAGTTTCAAACGCCACCTGCGCCAACCAGTCGGGCTAGACCTCTTCCTGCAGCCCAACGCGCCCGGACCAGAGGCCATTTGCGTGTCTTTTCACGGCAACCCCGATCCATCCCAACTGGTGTCAAACGCATCGGGGTATTGGGGCGAATTTCCGCACTATGGGCGGGGTCCAGTTCCTTGGGTGCGAGACAACTGGCTTAAATATGGATACGTTGATCCGGCCTGATCAGCCGTAGATGAGGTCTTTCACCTTTTGGGTAAAAGTCGCGCTGGCTCTGAGGCAAATCTCGTACATTTCGGGGGCGTCTTGGGCCTTGGTCAGATCGCCCACCCAGTCCTGAGGCGTAGAGTAGCCCGGCGCGATCCGATAATGCATAAACTTGTTCGAAAACGGCAGGCACAGGACCTTCTTGCCTAGAACGAGGGACCAAAACACCCCGTGGTAAGAGTTTGAGACCACGGTCCTGGCGCTTCCAAGAAAGGCGATGACCTCTTCAAAGGTCGCGGCCGAATTATCCAACTGCGGGATGTGGTCGGGGACTTCGACGGCCATCTTGGGTGATTTCCACCGATGCAGATAAGCCACCGTATCGTGTGTTTCGTCATAGCGCTTTTCGAACAGCGGCGACATCACGCTGGCGCAGGGGGCATATTCAAACCGCTTGTCCCCCCAATCCCGGCTTCCTACAAGAGACATCGCTTGAAAGCTGCGCCAATAGCTGGGTGAGAAGCGAAAGCTCTGAACGGTGGAAATGCCCCATGCAATGCGATGGGCCGCCGCGCGCTCGTTTGGGCCAACGTATTTGTGAAGGCTCCTGGCGATCTTGCCACCGCCAAAGATAACGGCGTCGCAAGCCGGTGCAGGGATCGCAAGGTCCAATGCGGTTTGATGATCGGTCAGCGCCGGTGCGTGATCAAAGGGCGAGCACCAACGATCACCGATGTTATTGGTATCCCGGATATGTTTGAATACAATATGCACGCAAAAGGCCCCTTCTCGACGCTGACCCTACCTGAACCGCTCTGCAGCACAACCGGCCCGTACACGACTCGGCGAGGGCCTGGACCTTTGCCGAACCATCTTGTTGAAATGATACAGGCACCATGACGGACACACTCAACCTCTACCGGATTGACCCCAAAAACATCGGGGATATGGCGTCGCCGCCGTTCCTGTACCACCCCCTCGGACAACGTGTTGGCGAGGTGTTGAACAGCGATCCGGTGCCAGATGATGTCTCATTGTGTGTCGTGGGTGGCGGTGGCCTCGGGCGTGATGGGGCGTTTGCGAAGGCGCTCAAGGTTCTTGCCCAAAAGGACCGGCACTACAGGCTCATCGCTTGGGGCGTCGGTGCCGACACAATCTCCGACAAAAAGGGCCGTCTTGAGGGCCCGGCTGATATGGAGCGGCTGCTGACCTTCTTTGAGGGCTTCGATCTTGTGGGAACTCGGGTCTATCAAGAACACGGCTATGAAGACCCGCGCTACAGTTGGGTGCCCTGTGCTTCGTGCCTGAGCCCCAAATTCGACCACTTCCGCGATGCCCCACCTACACGGCCAGTTGGCATTTACAATCACCTGCGCGTCGATCTGCGCCGCCATATCCGAGCTGGGCAAGGTCTCTGGGCCCGCCTGACGGATCGAACGCCAGTCCAGTCCAATCGCGGCTCAGATTTGGCTGAAAAGTTGGCCTTTCTAGCCAGCTGCGAAACCATCGTGACCAACACATACCACGGCGTCTATTGGGCAACCCTACTTAATCGCAAAGTGGTCTGCGTTCCGTTCAAGAACGGCCTGTTTTCATTCAAGCACGCGCCGACCTATCTTGATAGCACGGGATTAGAGGCCGCCCTTGATGCCGCCCGCACATACCCGGACGCGCTGGACGAATGCCGCAAAGCGAACCATGTCTTTGCGCGCAAAGTTCTCGGCGACGCGGCCGTCACGGACTAGCTGATCACGAGGGCTTATGCCTCAAAATCCTCCCACGTCAGCTGCTGGTTCCGTTTCACCGCGACCTTCAGCGTCCGGCCCACGACTTTGTCGAAATCATAGCCCGCGATTGCCCCGGACCCCGGGCGGCGGGCCCAGATGTCGGCTTCGGTGATCGTGTGGCCTGCGGGCAGGTCGGCATCGGCGACGACGGACGCGCGGGCAAAGCGGTAGACGTCTTCCTCCGCTTCGGTGCGCTGTTTGGGGTTGTGCAGTGCTGTGTGAATTTCCTTTGAACGGTCAATCAGATGGCGCAGCTCTGACGGGTCCATGCTGCATGAAATATCCGGCCCCTTGCGGTAGCGCGTGTCGGTGTAGTGGCGTTCCAGAATGCACGCCCCCAAGGCGACCGAGGCCAGCGCCATTTCCGGCCCGATGGAATGGTCAGAAAAGCCCACGACCGCGTTGGGGAAGGCGGCCTTCAAATCCGTCACCCCCTGCAGCGACACGATCTCAGGCGGGGAAGGGTAGAGGTTCGTGCATTCCAGCAGCGCATACTCCACGCCGCTGTCTTCGAGGATCTGCACGCTCGCGCGGATCGTCTCAATCGTCTGCATCCCCGTCGACATGATGACCGGTTTGCCCTTGGACGCGATGTGCCGGATGAGCGGCAGGTTATCCGCCTCACCCGACCCGATCTTGTAGGCAGGCACGTCGAGCGTTTCGAGGAAATCACACGCCGCGCGGCTGAACGGGGTTGAGATAAAGATCATCCCCAACTCTTCCACGTAGGCCTTCAATTCGGCCTCATCCTCACGGGACAGCGCACATTGCGCCATCACGTCCCAGATTGACACATCGGCATTGGGCGGAAAGATCTGCTTGGCCTCCTCCGTCATCTCGTCTTCGACGATATGGGTCTGGTGCTTGACCATCTCACAGCCCGACCCTGCGGCAAGGCGCACCATGTCCTTGGCGACGGCCAGATCGCCCCCGTGATTGATGCCGATCTCGGCGATAACAAGCGGGGGATGGGCTGGGCCAATCTCTCGTTGGGCGATCTTCATGGGGGTCTCCATCAGTTCGGCCTCGGTGTGCCACGGGGGCGGCGCGACATGCAACCCAACGTCACGGGGTGACAGCCGGGGTAGGGGCGGTCAGACAGGTCCCAACCCGGAGGATGCCATGACCGACCTGACCAAAGACGACATGATTGCCCTTGTGACCGCCCGCGCAAAGGGGCGCATTCGCGGCACCGTCCGGCTTGAAATGCCGGATCTGTGCACGCTCTTTGTCGATGAAACGGGCGCGGTTGAAAGTGACGCTGAGACGGACCTGACCCTCACCGCCAAGGCCCAGGTCTTTCACGACATCGCCCATGGCAAACAAAACCCCGGCACCGCGTTCATGACCCGCAAGCTCAAGGTTGACGGATCGCCGATGCGGGCGCTGAAAGTGGGCGAAATCCTGTCGACGACCTGACGGAGCCTATCCCCAGCGGCGGTGGACCCAGAAATATTGCTCTGGATGGGCCTTAACGTGGCGTTCCAGCCGTTGCGTGGCCTCAAGCATGATCTGCTCGGGAGAGGTCAGCGGGATCGGCGCCTCAACCTCAATATCAAAGGTCAGCCCGTCGTCGCGGCGGGTGCTGAAATAGGGCAGCACGAGCGCGTTGGTCTTCATCGCGATCGATCCCAGCCCAAGCGCGGTATGCGCAGGCTGGCCCATGAACGGGATCTGCGGGAATTTCTTGACCCGGATGTCGAACAGGATCGTCCCCATCCCGCCCGATTGCATGTGGTCGATGAAGGCGGTGACGCCTTCGCGGCCCACGGGAAAAATCGGCCCGGACACGTCCCGCACGGTGTTAAGGTAATGTTCGTTGAAATACGGGTTCGAGATCGGCTTGTAGATGCCGCCGATGCTGTAACCCAGACGGTTGAGCACATGGCGCGCGGCGTCGTGATTGCCGAAATGGCCGCTGGCAAACAGCACCGGGCGGCCTTGCGCCTTGGCCTCGGCCAAGGGCGCTAACCCGTCCCCAGTGGGCGTGATGTCCGACAGATATGCGGTGTGTTCGCCCAGCGAATACCCTTCGATCATCGTGCGCCCGAAATTGTTGCAGCATGCCCGGGCGATGCGGGTCACCTCGGCCTCTGGCATGTCGGGGTAGATCAGTCGGATCTGTTCCTTGGCTCGTTTGAGGTAGCCAGAGAGCGGCGCCACGACCCGTTCAATCGCAGCACCAAACCAGCGCACCCGACGCTCATACGGCAGGGCGAGTGCGGTGCCGATGATGCCGCGGAGCGTGCGGTCGACGATCCAGTCGGTCTTCGTGGCTTGATCCAGTGTGCGCATGATGCCCGCGATGTAGGCCGCAGGGGATGCCCCGCGCAAGGACTTTGCCCATTTTGTGCAAGCATGCACAGAAATGGTGACGAAGCGGCAATAGACCTGCACCTGCGCTGGTCTTATCTACGGGCCAACAATCGTTCAGGAGGCATCCCGATGTCCATCAGACCCACTATAGAGACCCGCAAAGCCATGCCCACTATGGAAGGGGCAGGCGTGCATCTGCACCGCGCCTTCGGCTTTCAGGACCCGTCCGAACTGGACCCGTTCCTGCTGTTTGACGATTTCCGCAACGACGTGCCTGCGCACTTTGAAAAGGGTTTTCCGTGGCACCCGCATCGCGGGATCGAAACGATCACCTATGTGCTCAACGGCACGGTGGAGCACGGCGACAGCCTCGGCAACACCGGCACGCTGGGGGCGGGCGATGTGCAATGGATGACCGCCGGGTCCGGCATCCTCCATCAGGAAATGCCGCAGGGCAACGACAAGGGCCAGATGCACGGCTTCCAGCTCTGGGGCAATCTGCCGTCGAGCCAGAAGATGACCGCGCCGCGCTATCAGGACGTGCAGGGCAAGGATATTCCGGTCGTCGTGGATGACGACGGCACCGCCGTGCGGGTGATCGTGGGCGAATTCTGGGGCAAGACCGGCCCGGTCGATGGCATCGCCGCTGATCCGCAGTATCTGGATGTCTCCATGCCTGCAGGCGTCAAGAAGACGTTCAAGATCGACACTTACCGCCGCGCCTTTGCCTATGTCTTTGAAGGGGCCGCCGCCTTCGCCGATGCCAGCCAGCCGTCCGGCGTATTGCTGGAAAAGGAGGTGATGGGCGAAGAGGTCAACATCCGCGACCTGTCGGGGGACCGCACGCTCATCCGGTTTGGCACCGGCGATGAGATCACGGTGCAGGCGGGGCCAGAGGGCGCACGGTTCCTGCTGATCTCCGGCGCGCCGATTGAAGAGCCTGTGGCCTGGCACGGCCCGATCGTGATGAACACGCAAGAAGAGCTGATGCAGGCCATGCGAGAGCTGCGCAACGGCACGTTTATTAGGCCCGCGCACTGATCAGCAGGCCAATATAACAATCGGGGCGGGGCTACACCTCCGCCCCGTTTTGCACCTTCAACTTATAGAGCAGCAACGTCTCTTCCCGCGGCCATTCGGGCGAGGAAAAGACGATCCCCGCCTCCCAGAACTCAATCGGATGTCGCGCTTGCCGGTCCGCCCGGCGGGCCTCCAGATGGTCGATGATGATCCCGCGCATCTGGTGCTGACGGTCGGCTGTGGCAGGGTCGTTCAGGCGACACGACAGCTCAAACGGATCATCGTTGAGGTCATAAAGCTCATCCTCATCGCCCCAGACGGCGACGTATTTCCAGCCGTCCTTATAGAGGATCTTCTGAAAGCTGATGTCGCCGGAATGCCCGAAATGGTCACAGATCAGATGGTCGCGGGGGGTGTCCTCGCTGATCAGCCCCAACAGGCTGTCCCCGTCCAAGGGCTCGTCCCCCTCAGGCACTGCCGCACCGGCTGCATCGAGCATCGTCGCCGTCACGTCCAGAAGGCTCACCGGGGTGGCCAGCTTTGTGCCCTCAGAAATCCGCCCCGGCTGTCGCAGCACAAGCGGCACGCGCGCCACCTCTTCCGTGAAGGACGAATACTTGTCCCACCCGGCCCCATGCGCGGCGATCCCGTCGCCGTGATCCGCCGTCACGATCAAAAGCGTGTCGTCCGCCAGCCCGCACGCCTCCAACGCCTGCGCCACCCGCCCAATGGCCGCATCGGTCTGCAGCCCGGATGCATAACAGCGCGCCATGACCGTTTGCCACGTGCCCCAATCCGGCCAGCGCTCAAACGCGCGGTGCTGGCAACGCAGGTCGCGCTGGATGCGGTAGCGCCAGGGCTTCGCGTCCAGGTCTTCATCAAAGCTCGGGTAAGGCGGGATGTCCGCCGGGTTGATCAGGTCCGCAAACGCCTGCGACGGATAATAGGGGTGATGCGGCCCCCAGAGGCTGATCACCATGGAAAAGGGCTGGTTGTGGTCCTTTAACTCTGCCAGCGCATCACAGGCCATATTCGCGACAAAGAACTGTTCATGCACCTCCGCCGGTCCCGACAGAACCCCGGCGCCGTCCATGAAATCCCACGGCTCATCCGGGTCCATGAGGACGTCGGTCCCGTTCAACTCAGGCTTCAGCAGGTGATGTTCAATCCGGCAGGTTGGCTGATCCTCCCCCAGCCGGGCAAGGTAGGCTTTATACGCGTCCGAGGCATAAAGATTGCCGTATTCCGGCAGGGGGAGGATCAGCCAACCTGCCGGATTGAACATCACCTGCTGAAGCCTGAGTTGAACGAGATCGAGAGCGTCGTGTAGGGA
>JBCBCS010000141.1:0-9079 GCA_038530475.1 Pseudomonadota bacterium | reverse complement strand
TCACCCAGCCCGACAGCGGCAAAACAAAAAGCGCCGCATAAAGAACCCAATGCGCCGCCTCAGCCGCAAAAGTCTCAAGCCGTCGGTCCGGATGCAGCGGCACGGGGCGCGGCTGCGAGAGCGCCCACCCGATCCGCAAGATCGCAAGCGCCAGCACCGTGACCCCTATGGTCTTGTGGGTGGAATACAGCGTCGTCAGAAGCTGAATGTTCTCCGCCGTGCGCGGGATGTTTTTGCCAATGACGCCAAGGATCAAAGCAGACAGGACAAGCACAGCAACCGCCCAATGCAACGTTCGTGAAACAAGGCCATAACGGGTCGGAGTGTTGGACAGCATCGGCGGGATCCTTCAATGTCTCTCGGTCAAATCTAGCGGACGGACACTGATTTGCAGCCCCCCGCGTCAGCGCAACGCCTGTGCGACAGCGCAGAAAAGGGTCGCGCGGCGCCTGCCACCGGTTCAAAGAAACGTGCCGAAACGTAAAAAAGGCGCGAGGAACATCCCCGCGCCTTCTTTTTTCAGATCGCTGGATCAGGTCAGCCAGCCCAGGCCCACGGCCGGGTAAAGCTGCCAAGCGCCGCCTTCACATCGTCATCGCTGACCTCACCCGTCTTGCTCAGATGGGCGACAAGACCGAGCTTTTTGTCTTCCATGACACTGGTCACTTCAGCGGCCACCCCAGCATCCGCAAGCGTCTTGTTGTAAATGCGGGTGATCGCGGATTTGCGCAGGTCTGGCTTGAAGATCTTGCCCACGGCGGTCTTCGGAAGCTCATCCATGATCTCAAGGTGCTTGGGGAAGGCCGCGCGTTCGTGGATGTGGTTCTTGGCAAACTCCATCAGTTCGTCGACGGTGACCGTCGCGCCGTCGGTCAGTTCAACGTAGGCCGCAGGCACCTCGCCCGCATGGGCATCCGGCTGGCCAATCGCCCCGGCAAAGGCCACTTGCGCGTGCCCGGCCAACGCCTCTTCGATCTCTGCCGGGTCAGTGTTGTGACCGCCACGAATGATAAGATCTTTTGCGCGGCCCGTGATCCAAAGGTAACCATCAGGGTCCACCCGGCCCAAGTCCCCCGTGCGCAGATAGTGCCGCCCTTCGACGTTGAGGCCCGGGTAGTAGAGGTCGGCGTTCTTGGCCGCCTCGGTATAGGTATCGCCCTGACTGACGCCGGGGGAATAAACGCAAATCTCACCGATCTCATCTGTGCCCACATCCATGTTGGTCGCGGGGTCGACAATGCGGATCTTGGTGTAGGGGAATGGCACCCCGATAGAGCCCACCTTCTTTTCACCGTCGACCGGGTTGATCGACACCAGACAGGTCGCCTCGGTCAGTCCATAGCCTTCGCAGATGGTCACACCAGCGGCGGCCTCAAACTTCTTGTAAAGCTCAAGCGGCAACGGCGCTGAACCACAGAAGGCCAAACGCAGCGCCTCAATATTCGCATCGACCGGACGCTGCATCAGCGCGGACATCGCCGTCGGCACGGTGATCATGAAGGTCGCGCCATGGCGTTCACACAGCTTCCAGAAATTGTCGAAGACACCGTCGCCCCGATAGCCCTGAGGCGTCGGAAAAACGATATGCGCGCCCGACGACAGGGACGCGCCCATCGCCACGATGGTCGCAAAGACGTGGAACAGCGGCAGCGGCACCATCTGCACGTCTTCTTCGGTAAAGAGCAGCCGGTTGCCGAGCCACGCGTTGTAGATGATGCCCGAATTGCGGTGCTGCGCGACCTTGGGCATGCCGGTTGTGCCGCCGGTGTGGAAATAGGCGGCGACGCGGTCGGTCTTGGGGTCCTCAAAGCTCAGCGTTGTGGACTGTTTGGCGATAGACTTGTTGAAGTCGATCACGTTCGCGCCGTGCTTGACCTCAACCTTGGGGCGGATCAGCGGGACGATGAATTTCTTCAGACCGGTGAGGTATTTGAGCAAATCGACCTCAACCACATGCTTAACGTTCGGCGCCATGTCGACGGCCTCTGCCGCCTTCTGGGCCACGTCGGTCTTGGGGAAGGCGCGCAGGGTGACCAGCACCTTGGCGCCGGTTTCCTTCAGGATCGCGCCGATCTGATCGGCCTCAAGCAACGGGTTGATCGGGTTCACGATCCCCGCGACAGCACCACCCAAATAGGTGAGGACGGTCTCCATCGAGTTGGGCAACAAGAACGCGACAACGTCTTTCTCACCTACGCCGAGAGACCGAAACAGATTGGCTGTTTGCGCGACCTTGCCCTGCAAGTCAGACCAGGTCAGCGTTTCAGCCGGATCCTTGGGACCAGAGAACATCTGAAAGGTGACCGCCTTGCGGTTGGGAAACTTCGCGGCCGTTTCGCTCAACTGAGACCACACGGAATACGGAACGTCCCGGTCCTCCCACGGCATTTCATTCTCGATTGCGTCTCTGTCGGCCATACCTGCAAAGGTCATGGTCGGTCCTCCCTCATGTTGTTTTGGCCGGCCCCAACCGGCAGTTCCCTGCCGGTGAGGATGGTTAGGATGCGTCTGTGATGCAAGAGAGACGCTGCGAAACTTGGCTCGTCTGTCGGTGTTGGGCGGCTCAGCGATCACCCCGTCACCAGCCCGAAAGCAAGGACACCCGTCGCCGCGAACCCGACATTCCACGCCGCCGACCGTAATCCTGTAATGCCTGACGCGTAAAAGACGGCGTAGGCGATCCGCGCGCCTGCAAAAATCATCGCCCCCCATTGCGTCCAGACATTCGACAGATCGAGGATCTGGGTCATCAGCACCAGCGGCACGAACAATACGGCAGCCTCGATACTGTTGCGGACGGTCCGGTCCAGACGTCCTGACACCGGGACATCGCCACCCACGGGCTCAGCCCGGTTCGACGTGACAAAGGCCATGCCGCGCGCACGGGCGAGCACCAGCGGTTGGACGAGCAAAAGCCCGGCAATTGTGGCCAGAAACACAAGAAGAGAGAGGATTTCAGGGGTCATACGAAGAGGTCCTTTTCTATCAAAACAGATATTGTATCGGTCGATACAATATTGTTAATGGCCCAAGATGCAGAACGTCAACAATTTTGTTTTGATCGGTACAGAATGCCCAGAGCCGTCGAATTTGACCTTGAAGCGACCCGCGCGATCATTCTGCGGGAATTCTGGGTGCGGGGATATGAAGCCACCAGCCTAAGCCACTTGGAGCAAGCGACGTCACTTGTGCGAACAAGCCTCTACAATTCATTCGGCAATAAGCCCGAGATGTTTCGCCAGAGCCTGGAGCTTTATCACGCCACCGTCGAAGCGCAGATGGCCGCCAATATCGACAAGAACGGCAGCGAAGGCCTGTTCGACGCGATTGCAGCGATGATGACCGGTCCCGACACGACCGGGCAGCAACCAGCCGGATGCCTGATGGTGATGACAGCCACACAGAGCAAATCCATCGAGCCGTGGCATCTGGAACTGGTGCGAACGTATCGCGCCATGCTCGTCCGTAACGCGCAAGAGGCGTTGGAACGGGACAAGGCCGCCGGACGGATCGTCGATCAAGTCGAACCCAAGAGTGCGGCGGAGTTTTTGGTCTGTTTGTTATGGGGTGCCCTTGCGGCGCAATGTCTTGGACAGGCCGACAACCCGGCCTCCGCCGGGACGCTCATGTTACGACAGACGCTTGATGGGTGGCGTGCCCGCTGACATGCGCCCTACTCGGCGGCGACGCCGTCGGTAAACTGCAACCGAGCCAGCCGCGCATAGAGCCCGCCTTCGGCCACCAAGGCGTCATGGGTGCCTTGGGCGATAATGCGCCCCTCTTCGAAAACGAGGATACGATCTGCCTTCTTCACCGTCGCAAGTCGGTGGGCGACCACGAGGGTGGTGCGGTCCTTTGACAATTCCTCGACAGCGCGCTGGACGGCGAATTCGGATTCAGCATCCAAGGCCGATGTCGCCTCATCCAGCAGCAAAACAGGCGCGTCCCGCAGGATTGCGCGGGCAATGGCGATGCGCTGCTTTTGACCGCCCGACAACATTACACCCCGCTCGCCAACATAGCTGTCGTAGCCATCGGGCAGCGCTGTCAGGAAGTCATGTGCCGCCGCCGCGCGCGCTGCGGCTTCAACCTCCGCGTCCGTCGCATCGGGCCTGCCGAAGCGGATGTTCTCCCGCGCGGTGGTGGCAAAGATCACCGGGTCCTGCGGCACCAGCGCGATGTCACGGCGAAAATCTGCGCGGGCCATGTCGCGCAGATCGACGCCATCAAAACGGATCGCACCGGTCGCGGGGTCGTAAAAGCGTAGCAAAAGCTGGATGATCGTCGTCTTGCCTGCCCCCGATGGCCCGACCAAGGCGACGGTTTCGCCGGGGGCGACCGTAAAGCTCACCCCGTCCATCGCGCTCACCTTGGGGCGCGCAGGGTAGGCAAAAGTCACGTCGTCGAACGTGATCTCACCAATACGACGGGCCGGCTGGGGCGACGCTGCATCCGGGTCTTCCACGCTGTCCTCAGCGGTCAGCAGTTCAACCAACCGCTCGGTCGCGCCGGCGGCCCTCTGCACCTCGGACCAGACCTCGGTCAGGGAGGCGACGGCACCTGCCACCATGATCGTATAGATCATGAACTGCACCAGCTCGCCCACCGTAATGACGCCGGACCGCACGTCCGCCGCACCCATCCACAAGAACCCGACCACAGCCGAAAACGCGATGAAGATCACGATCGCCGTCAACACCGCGCGGGTCGCGATGCGGCGCTGTGCGGCGACAAAGGAATTCTCCGTCACACGGTGAAAATTCGCCCGGCTGGGGGCCTCATGGGTGAACGCCTGAACGGTCTGCGCGCTCAGCAATTGTTCAGACGCATCGCCAGAGCTTTCGGCGATCCAGTCCTGGTTTTCCTTGCTCAACCGACGCACGCGGCGGCCCAGAATGATGATCGGAAAGATAATGACCGGGATCGGCCACAGCACCATCAGCGACATCTTGATCGAGGTGAACAGCATCAGCCCGATGCCGCCCACGAGGATGAGGATATTGCGCAGGGCCACTGAGACAGAGGAGCCGATAACAGACAGGATCAACGTGGTGTCCGTGGTGATCCGGCTGAGCACTTCGCCGGTCTTCAACCGCTCGAAAAACGCGGGGCTCATCCCGATCATGCGGTCAAACACCGCGACCCGGATGTCCGCCACCACCCGTTCGCCGAGCCGCGTGACAAAGTAATAGCGCAGCGCGGTCCCCGCTGCGAGCAACGCCGCAAGTCCAAGCGCCGCGGTGAAATATTGATCGAGCAGCGCCACATCAGCGCCTTCGAAATTGTCCACGACCCGACGGACCGCCAGCGGCAGAACCAGCGAGATCGCCGCCGTCACCGTCAGCATCAACAGCGCCACCGCAATCAGGACCTTGTAGGGTCGCATGAACGGCCACAACGCCGACAGCGCCCCCACTCTGCGGGAGCTCGCACGTTCTTCCCGCGCCTGTCGAGGTCCGGAGGTCGCGTCCTGTATTTGGGGTGTCGATGAGGCCTCGGCCACTGGCCACTCCTGCGGCTGATATCTGCGTGGGGGTCATGTAAACCGCCCAAAGCGCTGGAACAACCGCACTCTTCGCCGCGCCGCGTATGTCTCATATACAAATATGTAGAGGATTGGAGCGGGCGGCGGGAATCGAACCCGCGTCATTAGCTTGGAAGGCTAAGGTCTTACCACTACACAACGCCCGCGCCGTGTTTGAGTTTGCTATTTCACTGACCGGGCAACGTCAAGTTGGCTTCGTGAAACGTCTGCGACAAAGCTGGCCGGACGGCATTCATAGGCTGGGCGGGCCGGCGCAGTCTCAAGGACAGCGTCGGGCATCCGTGTGAGGGTCTGATTACTCACCCACCGTTTCGGACAAATCTGCCACCGCGTTCGCGTAGGAATTGATGAACCCCTCGCCTGATCCGTGGCTGGCCCAGGGCTCAAACACCACGCTTTGCAATCCGAGCGCAGCCGCGCGTTCAATCGCGTCCCCGGGCGGCTGCGCCTCCCAGATCAGAATACGGGCCTCGGTTTCTGCCATCAGATCAGCGAGATCCGCGAAATCAGCATCAGTTGGCAGCGCACCCGCCTCCCATTCGAGCGACGAGATCGTCAGGTCATACCGGCTGGCAAAATATTGATAGCGCGGATGCGTGGCGATGATCGCGACGCCATCCAAAACCTGCAATGCGTCCCGAGCGGTCGCGTCCAAAGCGGTCAGGTCCGTTCGCAGATCAGCCAGCCGGGCGTCAACGTCATCTGCCGGTGCCAGATCCCGTGCAATCACCGCCGCTGCAATGGCCTCTGCCTGTGCGAGGGCCAGCATCGGATCAAGCCAGGTGTAGGACGCAAGTCCTTCGTGGGAATGCTCGCCGCCGTCGCCGTGGCTGTGCGTAATGCTTTCGGTGACGATGAACCGGTCTTCGATCGCAGCCGAGGTGTTGACGACGCGGGACCGGGGCAACGACACACGGTCGATCCATGTGGCAAAGCCCGCACCGTTCAGCAGGATCAGGTCAGCCGACTGGATTGCACTGATGTCAGAGATCGAGGGCCGCCAGAACGACGGATCGACGCCCTCGGGGACGGGAAAGACGACCTCAGCCGCATCGCCCAGCAGACGCTCGGCAAAATCGCTCAGCGCATCGTTGACGGCGACAACGCGCGGCACGTCCTGCGCCCCGACGGCCGTCGCACCCCACAATCCCATCGAAAGGACAAACCCGCGTCCTAGAATTGGCACCGTCCTCAGCTCCCGCATTTCCGCGCAATGTCTTCGGGCGTCACGATCCAGTAATTGTCGTGACCGCCGGTATCGACCTCAATCAGCAACCCGCCGGAATGATCAACCTCATCTAGCAGAACCCGCGCTGTGCCGTCTTCGGCCAATTCAAGCGTCTGCAGCAGCGTGTTGTCGCCATCCAGCACGCGCACCTCGCCCTGTTGCGCCGCCTTCCCGTTTGAGAATTTCGCCTCAACCGTTACAGCCTCACAATCGGACGACGCGAAGACAACAAGCTGATGCGCCGCGGCCCCGATGGGGGCTACGGCAACACCAATAGCAAGGGCTGCCAGCCGGATCACTGGCCCGTCCACTCTTCGAAATGCACCCAGATTACAGCGCCGAGTTCGACAGCTTTTTCTTCGCCGCTCTCAGGTTCGGTGATCGTGTAATCAGCGGTGTTGAGCGCAGCAAACCCCCACCAACCTGCCGCTGGCGGCGCGTAGGTAAACACGCCATCGGCGTCGGCCTTCACGGTCTGGGTGATCATCAGGTCATCCGGCACAGTCGCGGCGAGGCCTTCGTTATAGAACTCAACCTCAACCTCAGCATAAGGCACAGGCTGGCCATCGAGCTTGATGATGCCCTGGAACACGTTGTGCTCCCACAGACCGAAGGGCTTGGTGAGCGGCACGACCTCAGTCTTCAGGCCCAGCTCCGTATCCCAGCCCTCGTCATCGCCGTAGGCTGTCACATAGGTCTTGGTGTAGTGGATGATGTACGCATCCTCGGCAGGCTCCCAATAGGGCTGCGGCTCCATCGTGAAGATGTAGGTGCCCGGACGCTCCAGTGGATAGTCGAGCGTGTAGCCCTGCTCGTCCATCACGGTCGCGTCTTGCAGGCTGCCCAGCAGGTCTGTCGTGGTCCCGTCATGGGTCACTGCAAACGAAACCGGGGTGTCGAGCATCATCCCATCCAGCTCAAACGGATGCGAAAACGACATGGTGAGCGACACGTCGCGCCCGTCTTCCTGAGAGACCATCGGATCGTCCGGGATGATCATGCCGTAATGCGCCAGCGCAGGCGTGGCGGCGATCAAAGCGGTGAGGCATGTGGTGAAGAAATGTCGTTTCATGGAACCTCCCGTTGACTACGTACCCAGGGTAAGCAACCAGCCCACCCACGTTTCAGCGTTGCGCGACACAATGGTCGCCGCAACCGTCGCAATACTTCCTGCGACTAACAATAGCGTGACGGTTTCCGCCGCCAAGAGACGCAGAACCATGCCTTTCTGTGCCCCCAATTTGACCGCCGTGGTGAGTTCGCGGGCACGCAAGCGATAGCTGAGGAACAGCGCAAGCCCCACTGCCGCAACGGCGGCCACGGCGATTATGGCGGTAACGACATCAAGCAGGGACTTGATGCGGAAGATTCGGTCCACCAGCCCCTGAATCACGCCTGCCGGTTCGACAAGCTGTGTCGGAAGCTCTCCGTCAAGGTAGCGGCCCTTCAGGATCGTCGCCGCGCGCGTGTCATTGGGCACGACAATCACGGCGGAGGCCGGGAACTCATCCTGGCTGCCGTGAAAATGGAAGCTGTCGATGTTGTCATCCGTGATCCGTTGGTACTGAACCACAGCCGCATTCGACAGGGCCGCGGTGCCGTCCGCCACCTCAGCAGCGGTCACCACGTCCTCGTGCCCGTGGCCGATCCCTTGGATGACCCACGCCGTCTTGATGTCCACAAAAATCGCCTGATCGTCCGGTGTGTTGGTCGGGGCGAGCACCCCGACAATGGGCATTTCCAGCGGGTAGACCCCGTCGAGATCAAAGAGGTTCTCGGGCGCTGAAACCAGCGTATCCCCGACCCCCTTGCCCAGCGCCTCCGCCACATCCGCGCCAATCACGGCGTCACCCAAAACAGACAGGCCGCGACCCTCAGCGGGGTCGAGACTGCGGAAGTCGAAATAATCAAGCGTTGTGCCTACGATCCGAAATCCGCTGGACGAAAACGCCGTATGCACCGGGATCGGAACGCCAAGACCGCTGTCCCAGACAGCCTCAACCTCGCGCATGGCGACAGGCTCAGGGCGTTCATCAGAAAAATACAGAGCCGCCATCGTCAGATCGAGTTGCGATCCGCGAGAGCCCAGCAAAAGCGGCGTCGCTTCACCCCGCGCGACCAGAGCGCGTTCGCTGGTCGACAGCAGCGTCTGTGTGGCCACTGGCACGAACATGATGAGCGCAGCCACCAGCACCAGCACAAGGCTGCGCGCCCAGTGATACCGCAAATAGGCGAAAGCAAGGTAAAGCGCGTTCATGCCGCCTGCCCTTCGCGGAACTGCGCGAAATCGAGGACACTCTCAAACC
>JBCBCS010000140.1:0-9118 GCA_038530475.1 Pseudomonadota bacterium | reverse complement strand
TTCACGGGCCTTTTTCTCGCTAGGCTTCTCGAAATGCTGCTTGAGCTTCATCTCACGGAAGACGCCCTCACGCTGCAGTTTCTTCTTCAGGGCACGGAGCGCCTGATCGACGTTGTTGTCGCGAACACTAACCTGCATGTGGTTTTCACCACCTTTCTAAGTTGGATTTGCAAGGATTTGCAGGAGGTGGCCGTATAGCAACCCCCTGCTAACTTGTCTAGTATGTCCCAACGCCCCCGAAAGGAGCCCGACATGACGCCCCAACTCGACCCGATCCGCATAAAACTGACCGAAGCGGCTCTGCCTCACGTGGCATTTGACGGCTGGTCCTATGCCGCGTTCAAGGCGGCTGCGGCAGATGCCGACATGACATTGGAAGAGGCCCGCGCCGCCTGTCCGCGAGGGGCCGTTGATCTAGCGGTGACGTTCCACAAGATGGGCGATGCGGCAATGATGACTGCGATGGAAGAGGCGGATCTCAGCGACATGCGGTATCGTGACAAGGTCGCCCACGCGATTCGGCTGCGTCTTGATGCGGTTGAGGACAAAGAGGCTGTGCGCCGGGGATCGACGCTCTTCTCCTTGCCGCATATGGCGCCTGAAGGATCGGCGCTGATCTGGGGAACAGCGGACGCCATCTGGCGGTCCTTGGGGGACAGTTCGGACGACATCAATTGGTACACCAAGCGGGCGACGCTGTCGGCGGTATATGGGTCCGTGGTGCTCTTCTGGTTGGGCGATGACAGCGTCGACGGACAGGCCACGGTCGATTTCATCGACCGACGCATCGACAACGTGATGCAATTCGAAAAGGTGAAGGCCGCCGTCAGCAGCAATCCGGTGACCAAGCCGTTCGCGTCGCTCTTGGGGTCTCTGACCAGCGGGATCAAGGCACCGAAATCGGATCGCTCTGATCTGCCGGGGTCTTGGGTATCACCCCGGGGATAAATGCGATGAAGGCAATTGAAATCAGCGCACCCGGCGGGCCGGACGTCTTAAGGTTCACCGATGTGGCCATGCCTGAACCGGGGCACGGTGAGGTCAGGATCAAGGTGGCGTTTGCGGGCGTCAACCGGCCGGACGCTTTGCAGCGTGCCGGTCTTTACAACCCGCCAGCCAGCGCGTCGCCCCTGCCCGGACTGGAAGCGGCCGGGGAGGTTGATGCGGTTGGGCCGGGTGTAACCAACTGGTCTGTGGGCGATGCCGTCTGTGCGCTGCTGCCGGGTGGGGGCTACGCCGAATATGTGGTCACTCCGGCGGCCCATTGCCTGCCTGTGCCGGAGGGGCTGAGCCTCAAGGAAGCGGCCTGTCTGCCGGAGACGTTTTTCACCGTCTGGTCCAATGTGTTTGAGCGGGGCGGTCTTCAGGCGGGCGAGCGTTTTCTTGTCCACGGCGGGTCGTCTGGCATCGGGACGACCGCTATTCAGTTGGCCTCGGCCTTTGGAGCACGGGTTTTTACTACGGCAGGCTCTGACGACAAATGCGCCGTGTGCCTAGATCTCGGCGCGGAAGTCGCGATGAATTACCGGGACGAAGACTTCGTCACGGTCATGAAGAGCGCGGGCGGGGCGCACCTGATTCTCGACATGGTCGGGGGCGATTATTTGCCCCGCAACGTTAAGGCGCTGGCCGATGACGGGCGGCTGGTGCAGATCGCGTTCCTGCAAGGCCCGAAGGTTGAGCTGAACTTTGCTCAGGTCATGATGCGGCGGCTGACGATCACGGGGTCCACCCTGCGGCCCCAATCGGACATCGCCAAGGCGCGGATTGCGGATGCTCTTCGCACCCATGTCTGGCCGCTCATCGCAGCGGGACGGGTGAAGCCGGTAATGGATCAGACGTTTGAGCTTGCCGATGCAGCAACGGCCCATTCCAGAATGGAAAGCAGCCAACATATTGGAAAGATCGTTCTGGCGATCTGAACCACCCAATTTTGTGTTTTTCCGAATTTGTGCGACGATAACGCGGGGAAACCCAATTTGATTGGAGCAACAGATTTTCGGGAGGGTCCGATGGCATCGGATGCACGCAAAGGCGACAAGAAAGATATCAAGAAAGACGGATCACCCGTCGGTGAGGGTACGCTGAAACCCCAGAACGACGCCGATAAGGGCAAAGGCAAATAGGACAGAGCGGGGCCAGATCGGCCCCGTTTTCTTTGGTGGCCCGATCCTTAGCGGATTGGGTCGAACAGCGCATCCTCAAGACTGCAATCGCGGATCACATCGCTGCCGCAGCGGCGCGGCTCCAGATTACGGGTCAGGCAGATGCGGGCCTCCTGGATGCGCGAGGATCGGCAAGTGATCGTGATCTGATCTGCGGAAAGCTGCGGATTATCGCGCAGAAACGCTTCTTCAATCAGGCTCGCAGGCAGGGTGACGGGGTTTTCCAGCCGTCGGAACACCTCGGGCCGGGTGATGCTGTCATAGGCCAGCCGCGACAGCGCATAGAAATCATCCGGCGCAAGGCCTGAGCACGATCCGTGCTTGTTCCATTGGTGCCACGCGGACCCGGAGGAGCCATACAGACCAGCCTGCGCCGCCGTATCCCCACGCGATGGATTGCGGAAGATGTGGCGGCAATTAGACGGCCAGCCCTGTTCATATTGCGGCCAAAGCCCGTGCAGGACCCATCCGAAATCGGCCTCTGGATCGCATTGCGGGGAGCCGCGATCATCGCCTTCAAGCGCGCACCACGTGGGCGACCAACTCAGCGCCAGCACGTAATAGTCGAACTCGCCCGCAACATCCTGCGCTTTGGCAGGCATGGCGAGGGTCATCAGAACCAGGATCAATCGCAACATTTCGGGTCTTTCCACGCAAGCTTTGCCCGACTATATACCCCTCAAGTTCCCCGACAACGTGAACCCGGCCTGAAACGGTCTGCCCCTTCAAGGGCGTGGGAGAGGCGTGTCGAAGCATAGGAGAGATGACATGGCACAGAATCTGCCGATCATGGCCAAGGCGACCGCCGTCTGGCTTTGCGACAACACCACCATCAGCTTCAAGCAGATCGCCGATTTTTGCGGTTTGCATGAGTTGGAAGTGCAGGGCATCGCGGACGGTGATGTAGCCACAGGCGTCAAGGGCTTTGACCCGATCGCCAACAAACAGCTGACTCAGGACGAGATCGACAAGGCTGAGGCTGATCCGACTCATAAGCTCAAGCTGCTCTACAACCCGGCCTCTGCCGGAGAGGAAAAGCGCCGTGGCCCGCGCTACACCCCGCTGTCCAAGCGGCAAGACCGTCCGGCGTCGATCTATTGGCTGGTGAAGTTCCATCCGGAATTGAGCGATGGCCAGATTTCCAAGCTCGTCGGCACGACGAAGCCGACCATCACGGCCATTCGCGAACGGACGCACTGGAACATCAACAACATCGAACCGATCGACCCGGTGGCCCTCGGCCTCTGCAAGCAGTCTGAGCTGGACGCGGCGGTGCAGAAGGCCAACGCCAAGAAAGCCAAGGAAGGTGGCGTGATGTCGGATGACGAGCGCCGAAAGCTGGT
Source organism: Pseudomonadota bacterium (assembly GCA_038530475.1). Classification (GTDB taxonomy): domain Bacteria; phylum Pseudomonadota; class Alphaproteobacteria; order Rhodobacterales; family Rhodobacteraceae; genus Octadecabacter. The sequence continues at coordinate 5,610 of JBCBCS010000140.1, read as the reverse complement.
GTCGACCGAGCAGTCGCTGTCGATGGAACCGGAGCCGAAGATGCCTGCCGCAATGGCCGGGCTTGAGACCTTTACTCTGGGCAACGACACACCGGAGCCGGAAGAGGATACGAGCGTTCCGGATGCCGACAGCTTCTTCAACCTGCCAGACGATGCTGGCGATGAGGACGACGACGACAAGTAACCGATGCTTGATCTGAATGAAAAAGGCCCCTCGCTGCGCGGGGGGCCTTTTGCGTTTCTTGTTTGATTGGCGCGATGTGGTGGGGCAGTGCGTTGGTCAGGCGTCGGCCCAGGCTGATCCGTAGTTTTGCCTCCGGCGGGAGGTATTTGCGAACCAAAGACAGGGGGCGTTCAGAGGGATTTGCGGGCGTTGAGCGCTGCTGTGATGGTGCCGTCGTCGAGGTAGTCGAGCTCACCGCCCACAGGGACGCCTTGGGCCAGCGATGTGACCTGAACGCCTTTGAGTTCGTCGGCGATGTAATGGGCCGTGGTCTGGCCGTCGATGGTGGCACCCAAGGCGAGGATGACTTCGGTGATCTCTTCCGAGGTGATCCGGTCGCGCAGTTTCGGGATGCGGAGTTCTTCGGGGCCGATGTCGTCGAGGGCGGACAAGGTGCCGCCCAGGACGTGGTAGCGACCTTTGAAGACCCCGGACCGTTCCATCGCCCACAGGTCGGCCACGTCTTCGACAACGCAGATCTGCCCGTTGGCGCGTTTTTCGCTGTCGCAAATCGGGCAAATGTCAGCGGTGGAGATATTCCCGCAATTCAGGCATTCGCGGGCGGTGGCGCCGACAGTGGCCATCGCCTCGGCCAGTGGGTTCAGAAGCTGCCCCCGTTTCTTGATGAGGTGCAGGACCGCCCGGCGCGCAGAGCGGGGACCGAGGCCCGGCAGGCGGGCCATCAGATCAATCAGCGCTTCGATGTCCTTGGGGGCTTGGGACAAGGTGAGTTTAGAATGGCAGCTTCATGTCTGCCGGTAGACCCATGCCCTGGGTCAGTTCCGCCATCTCGGACTGGGCCTTTTCCGACGCCTTTGACTGAGCGTCCTTGATCGCGGCGAGGATCAGGTCTTCGACGACTTCCTTGTCGTCGCCGTTGAAGATGCTGGGATCGATGTCGAGCGCTTTCAGTTCGCCTTTGGCAGAGGCCGTCGCCTTGACCAGACCGGCGCCGCTTTCGCCGACGACCATCATGTCGTGCAGGTCTTCCTGCAGCTGGGTCATTTTCTGCTGAAGCTCTTGTGCGGACTTCATCATCTTGGCCATGTCGCCCATCTGGCCCAAACCTTTGAACATGTCGGTGTCTCCTTTGCCGGTTGGCCTTTAGATATGCGTGCCGTGGCGGGAAGCCAAGGTGTCAGTCTTCTTCGAACGGATCCCATTCGTCTTCGACTTCCGCGAGGGCTTCGACCTGGGCCTCGGCCTCAAGGGCTTTGGGGGTGCGTATGTCGCTGATCTTGGCGCCCGGGAACTGGTCCATCACCGCTTTGACAAGCGGATTGTCGGCAGCGCGGGCCTTGAGTGCATTGGCCTCTGCGTCGCGGATATCGGCGATCGTGTCAGCGCCGCCTTCGTTCACCAGCGTCACGGCCCAGCGGTTGCCGGTCCAAGCCTGCAGGCGGGATCCGAGCCGTGCGGCGAGGTCCGGGACAGCGCTGGGGCTGGGTTCAAACTCGATCCGGCCGGGGCGGTAGTTGGCCAGTTTCACGCCGGTTTCCACTTCCACCAGCAGTTTCACATCGCGGTGGGTGCGGATCAGTTCGACGACATGATCGAAGGTGGGGTAGTGGGCGAGTGCCTCTTCGGTGGCCACGGCCAGTTGCGCTCCGCCGCGAGAGGCGGAGGGACCGGACGGGCCGGGATGCGTCGGTGCGGGGGTGCCTTGCGCCACGGTTTGGCCCGAAGGGGCAGGTCGCGGCGCGCTGCCACCGCCGCCGGGGGGCGGGGTGGGCGCGTCTTTGAGGGTCTTCACCAGCTCTTCCGGGCTAGGTAGGTCGGCCACATGGGTCAAGCGAATGATCGCCATTTCGGCGGCCATCATGGCGTTGGGTGCCATCGCGACCTCTTCCAGCGCCTTGAGCAGCATTTGCCACAGCCGGGTGAGAACGCGCATCGGGAGATCGCCCGCCATTGCCGCACCACGCACCCGTTCGTCGGGGCTGATCGTGGGGTCTTCGGCGGCGTCGGGCGTGATCTTGATGACGCTGACCCAATGGGCGATTTCGGCCAGATCGCGCAGGATCGCCATCGGGTCGGCGCCGTCGGCATATTGGCTGCTGAGTTCCGTCAGTGCTTCTGCCGCCTGACCACGCAGGATCATGTCAAAGAGGTCGAGGACCCGGCCCCGATCCGCCAGACCCAGCATCGCGCGGACCTGTTCGGCGGTGGTCTCGCCCGCGCCATGGCTGATCGCCTGATCAAGCAGGGATTGCGCGTCGCGGGCAGAGCCTTCGGCGGCGCGTGTGATGAGCGCCAACGCATCATCCGTGATCTCGGCCCCTTCGGCGGTGGCGATTTTGCGCAGCAGGGCGATTTGGTCTTCGGGCTCAATCCGGCGCAGGTCGAATCGCTGGCACCGGCTGAGGACCGTCACCGGGACTTTGCGAATTTCCGTGGTCGCAAAGATGAATTTGACGTGTTCTGGCGGTTCTTCCAGCGTCTTCAACAGCGCGTTGAACGCGCTTGTCGACAGCATGTGAACTTCGTCGATGATGTAGATCTTGTAGCGGGCCGAGGCCGCGCGGTAATGCACGCTTTCGATGATTTCGCGGATGTCGCCCACGCCGGTGCGGGATGCGGCGTCCATCTCCATCACGTCCACATGGCGGCCTTCCATGATCGCCACGCAATGTTCACACACGCCGCAGGGTTCTGTCGTCGGGCCGCCGGTGCCGTCCGGCCCGATGCAGTTCATCCCCTTGGCGATAATCCGGGCAGTCGTTGTTTTACCGGTGCCGCGAATGCCCGTCATGATGAAGGCCTGCGCGATCCGGTCGGCGGCGAAGGCGTTCTTCAGCGTCCGAACCATGGCGTCCTGCCCCACGAGATCGGCGAACGTCTCGGGGCGGTATTTCCGAGCGAGGACTTGGTATTGCTGAGTGTCGGATTCGGTCATTGCGACAGGGTATGCCTTGGCCCTCTCAGGGTAAACCTACACAAACCACAGAATGAAGCCGGTGCCGATGGCCGTGGCGATCATCAGCGCTGTAATGACGGTGAAAGTTTTCGTGCCCGAGGCTTCAACTTCACGTTCCGTGAGCCGGTCGATGGTTTGGCAGGCCTTCCGCCGGGCCGACCAGAACAGGACGATCGCCGCAAGCAGTGGGATCAATGCAACGGCTCTGGCAATCCACGTTGGTTCAAAATCCCCGAACACCGCCTTGAACGCCAGCGCGAGGCCGATCGCCCCCATGCCGCCGCCCAGCCAGGAGGCAAACGTGCGTTCATTCGCCATGATCGTGCGGTCTTCCGCCCAATCGGTGCGGTCTTTGGCCATTTCTTCAGACTGTCCCATGACTTCGCACATAGCACAGTGCTTGCGTCTGGCGAACAGGGCGCTTAGCGTGATGCTGCCCTAAGGGGGGCATCCTGGTTCGCGGAAAGCCGAAGATCGGCACCCTTGAGACGACCCAAAAAAGACAGACCATCGGTCTTTCTCATTCTCCTGCCCAGCGAACCTGTAGGAGCCGATTTGATGAGGAAGTCCTATGACCAAAGATCCCCTTGAGCCGTTTCGCCGTGATGCGAAGACTTTGAAAGCCGCCTTTGAGGCGGGCGATGCTGACGCGCGGGCGCGTGTCGCGTCGGTTGATCCGGGCCCCGGAGCTGATCTGAAACACGCCGATTACCTGCATGTCATCGCGCGAGAGAACACCTTCGTCAGCTGGCCCGCAATGAAGGCCGCGATTGAGGCGCACGGTCTGGACCGGGCGCAAAAGTTGCAGCGCTTGAAGGCTGCTGTTCATAACGGCCATACCGGCGTGGCAGTGCGTTTGCTGGCAGACACGCCCGATCTTGCGTCGGGGCAGTTCGGTCTGCTGTGCGCGCTTTATGATCACCCTGCCGTCGCGGCGATGCTGGAGGCCGACCCAAAGTTGGCGGTCACGTTGATCGGGCCGTGGTCGCCGCTCATTCATCTGTGCAAATCGAAGATGCACAGCGTGTGGACCGATCGACAAGACGCTGCCCTCGCCATTGCTGAGCTGCTGGTGGCCCAAGGTGCGGATGTGAATGCTGGCAGTCTTGAATACGGTGATCCGCTTTCGCCGCTTTATTGGGCGTTGGGCTATGCCGGAAACCTGCCGCTCGCGGGTTGGCTTTTGAAGCACGGGGCTGATCCCAATGATGGGGAAAGCCTCTATCACGCGACAGAATTGGGACATGCCGACGGGCTTACCCTTTTGCTTCAGCACGGGGCCGATCCAAAGGGCACAAACGCTCTTCCGCGGGCGATGGATTTTGACGATGCGGACATGGTGCGGATGCTGCTTGAGGGCGGGGCCGATCCCAACGAAGGGTCAGACGCCTGGACTCAGGGCACAGGTGTCGAAGGCGGCGTGCCGGTTCTTCATCAAGCGGCCCGGCGGATGAATACGGCGCGGGTGCTGGATGCATTGCTGGATCACGGTGCGGATGTGAATGCCGTTTGGAAAGGCCTCAGCGCCTACGCATTCGCGGCAGTATTCGGAAATCGGGACTTGGCAGAGCGGTTGGTCGCGCGCGGCGCCGATCAGACCCTGACCAGAGATGAGGCTTTGCTGGCGCAAGCGGCGCGGGGCGAGGTGGGCGACGGCTTCATCGACCCGGACAAATTGCCTGACGCTTACCGCAATATCCTGCGTGAGATTGTTCATCTGCCCGACAAGCTGCCGCATCTGAAGGCGCTGGTGGCGATCGGTCTCGAATGGGATCGACCCGATGCCGAGGGGCTGACGCCGGTGCAGGTCGCAGGCTGGATGGGGCTACCGGAGGTGATGGGCTATTTTCTGTCGCTGAAGCCAGACCTGTCCCATGTAAACGGCTATGATGGCACGCTGTTTTCGACCATCCTGCACGGGGCCGACAACAACCCCGATAAAGCGAAGGGGGACTATGTCGGCTGTCTGCAGCTGGTGCTTGAAGAGGGCGTGGCGCTTCCGCGCAAAGGGATCGAAGCGGCGGGCGATCCGGCGATCCGGGCTTTCCTGCGGGACTGGGCCATTGCGCGGCCAGGCCAAGTGGTGGAGCACGGCGTTGTCTGAATTCAACATCTATCCCGTGACAGTCGGGGCAGGGCAGATCGCCCTGTCGCCAATCCCGGGCCGCTCTGGGTCCTATGAAACCGATCTGACCGCCTTGCTTCGATGGGAGCCTGCTTTGGTGCTGACGATGACAACACAGGCAGAGCTCGACAGGATGGGAGCCACTGACCTTGGCGATGATCTGGCGTTTGCAGGGATCGCTTGGCGGCATCTGCCAATCGTGGATTTCGGAGCACCCGGCGCTGAGATCACTACCAGTTGGCCGCATGTATCGCGATTGGCGCATGGCATTCTCGCGCGTGGCGGACGAGTTCTGTCGCATTGCTTTGGCGGCTGCGGCCGGTCCGGCACAATGGCGCTGCGGCT
>JBCBCS010000139.1:0-9150 GCA_038530475.1 Pseudomonadota bacterium | reverse complement strand
GAACTGCAAGACCAGCGCCTTTTCGCGTTCATCCACGATAAAGATCGAGGACAGGACACCCGCGATCGCAATCACGATGATGGGAAGGATATAAGTCGAACGGTTCATCAGTTGGACCCTCCGGTCGTCGGACGACGCACTTCGTTCAGCGGCAGGTACGGCACCACGCCGCTGCCACCACCATTTTCGTCAAGCAGGATGATATCGGTTGAGCCGAACACGGCCTCAACAGTTTCCAGATAGAGACGTTGGCGCGTCACTTCCGGGGCTTGCTGATATTCACCAAGCACGGCGAGGAAGCGGGACGCTTCACCAGCGGCTTCATTGACGACGCGGGCGCGGTAGGCTTCGGCGTCTTCAAGGATACGCGCGGCCTGACCACGCGCCTCAGCAGTCACACGGTTGGCGTAGGCGTCAGCGAGGTTTTGCAAGCGGTCACGTTCCTGTTCAGCGTCCTGCACATCGCGGAACGCCGCGAGCGGCGAAGTCTGGCGGACGTTGCCGTCAATGTCTTCCACGGCGATTGTGGTTTCTGGCGGTTCAACCTCCAGAAGGTTGACCCGGATCACCCGGATGCCCGCCTCATATTCGTCCAAGGTTGACTGCAACTGCATCATCACGCCGTCCGCGATGATCCCGCGATCCCGGTTCAGGATCGGAGCAAGATCGGACTGCGCAATGATCTCGCGCATGGCCGATTCAGCAACCGCAGCAATCGTTGGTTCAGGATCAGCAAGGTTGAACAGGAACTGGTCCGGCTCTGTGATGTTCCAAACGACTTCAAAATCGATGTCGACGATGTTTTCGTCGCCCGTCAGCATCAGACCAGCCTCGGCGTTGCGACCGGTGCCCACACCGACGTCGATGGTCCGTTCGGTCGTCACATCAACGATTTCGGCAGTGACAAGCGGCCAAGGCGCGAAGTTCAAGCCGGGCTGACCGGTGGCGTAGAAATCACCCAGGAACAACTCAACCGACTGCTGTTCCGGACGCACGGTATAGAAGCTCGACAAGGCCCAAAGCGCCACGGCAGCCAGTGCACCAAGCCCGAGCATGCCACGGGTGATCTGCGGGCCGCCGCCACCGCCACCTGCGCCACCAGCGCCATTGCGACCACCACCGCCGCCCATCAGGACGCGCAGCTGGTCTTTGGTCTTGTTCACGATTTCATCGAATTCGGGGATCTGCGGCTCGTCGGGACGCCGCCCGCCGCGATCGTTGTCACGCCCGCCATTGGGACGAAAACGATCGTCGTCGTCATCCCCATTATTGCCTCCGCCCCCCCAGGGGCCACCGTTGTTTCCAGCCATTAAGCCTGTTTTCCCTTAGTTGCTGTGACACGACGCCCAAGTCGGCGTCGCGTATGGATGTTAAGTGTGCCTTGGGTCCGTTTTTTCAAGGAACCTCAGGCGGTCCGCACCGGATCGCGCATTGTCACCAACTCCTCGGATATGGTGGGGTGAACGGCGCAGGTCTGATCGAACTGCTCTTTTGTCGCACCCATCTTGATCGCGATTCCGGCCATTTGAATCATCTCGCCTGCATGCGGGCTGACGATATGGCAGCCCAGCACCTTGCGTGTCTCTTTGCTCACCACGAGCTTCATCAACACCCGGTCGGGACGCTCAGCAAAGGCGGTCTGCATCGGACGGAACGACGTGCAGTAAATCTCAACGGGTTCTTGATCGCGGGCCTCTTCTTCGGTGAGGCCGACCGTTCCCATCTCAGGCTGGGTGAAGACGGCGGAGGGGATCAAATCGTGATCCACTGGCGTAGGATTGCCCTTGAAGACCGTTTCCACAAAAGCCATGCCTTCGCGGATCGCAACCGGGGTCAACTGCACCCGGTTCGTGACGTCGCCGATGGCATAGATGCTGGGCACCTTGGTCTGACTGTATTCATCCACCACGACTTCACCGCGACGGCCGATTTCAACGCCCACGTCTTCAAGGCCCATGTCATCGGTGTTCGGTGTCCGCCCGGTGGCGAACATCACCTTGTCATAGACTTTTTCCTTACCGTTCGTCGCCTTGACCCAAATCGGTCCTTTTGCAGCGGCATCGGTGTCGGATTTCGGGTTGTCGCCGATGCCCTTGGCGTCTTCGGACGGCGCGCCCATGGCCGCGTCACTCTCGGTAGGAGTTGGCCCACCGGGATTGCTATCCGCAGGTCCCATCTCAACGATGTTGGTGCCGACATGGATGTCGATCCCGTGCTCTTCCATCATGTCGGCGATCAGCCCCCGCGCTTCATCATCGAAGCCACGCAGGATTTGCGCGCCGCGATAATAGAGCGTCACGTCCACGCCAAGGCCATTGAGAATGCATGCAAATTCACAGGCAATATAACCGCCGCCGATAATGAGAATCGATTTCGGCAGCTCTTCCATCAGAAAGATATCATTGGACACGATCCCCATTTCCGCGTTGGTAATGTCGGGTCGTACTGGCCGACCGCCACTGGCGACAAGGATGTGCTTGGCGCTGAATGTCGTGCCGTCATCCAACGTCACCTCATGGGTGCCGCTCACTTTCGCGCGGGCATCATGGATGTCTACGTCTGAACTGCGCAGCAGCCCGCGATACACTTCTTCCAACCGGTCCAGTTCAGTGTGCAGGCGAGAGCGAAATTTCGACCAGTCAAAGTCGCAATCCTCAACACCCCAGCCATAGGCCCGTGCATCATGAAACACCTCCCGATACTCAGAGGCGAAAACCATCAGTTTCTTTGGCACACAGCCGCGGATGACGCAGGTCCCGCCCATGCGGTATTCTTCGGCCAATCCGACCTTGGCCCCCGTGGCTGCAGCCACCCGCGCCGCGCGGACACCGCCAGAACCGCCACCGATGACAAAGAGGTCATAGTCAAAGTCGGACATGGGCGGGCCTTTCAGAAATCGGATGGTGTCAGCGGTAAAGCACAAGCCCTACCGAAACGCGAGTCGGGCGTTTGGGTCTGGTTCAGCATTGAAGCGACGCACAATCCGAACAGAGTCAAAGCCAGACAGCGGCCACCCTCACTCAGTCGTTGATGTCGGCAAACAGGTTGTCGTTCTCAACAAAATCGATCCGTCCCTCTTCGACCGACCCCTCATTGATGTCGCGCATTTCGACACGACCATCGCCGTAGCCGATCACGACCTTGTCACAGATATCGATGAAGAGGCCGTTCTCAACCACGCCGGGGATCTGATTGATCACAAGCGACAATTGCCGCGCATTGCCGATCCGGTTGAGGTGGAGATCGAGGATATGGTTGCCCTCATCCGTGTAATACGGGGCGTCGCCATTCATCCGCAATGTCACCTTGCGGCCAAGCACATCCATGCCGATCAGCGTTTCCTCGACAAGGGTCTTGGTGGTTTGCCAGCCAAACGGAATGACCTCAATGGGCAGCGGGAATGCCCCCAGCGTTTCCACGGATTTGGACGCATCCGCGATCACGATCATCTGATCAGACGCGGTCGCCACTATTTTTTCCTGCAAGAGCGCGCCGCCGCCGCCTTTGATCAGGTTGAGGTTGCCATCGTATTCGTCCGCCCCGTCAATCGTCAGGTCGAGCCACTTCGCCTCATCGAGCGATATGACCTCAATCCCGACTTCACGGGCGAGCTCAGCCGTCCGGGTCGATGTCGGCACACCCTTGATCTTCAACCCATCCTTTTCAACCATCTCACCAAGGCACTTGACCAGCCAGGCGGCGGTGGACCCGGTGCCAAGGCCAACACGCATGCCATCTTCGACATACTGGCTGGCCTGTTTGGCAGCGACGAACTTGGCCTTGTCGATCGGGGAAAGGTCGGTGGGCATGGCGTGGCTCCTGAACGCGCGAAAGGGGTTAGCGCCCTTATAGGCGAGCCACGGCGGACAGGCGAGGGGTGCGATGCATTCAATTTGCGCGATTGCCGCAGAAGAGGTCGCAAAGCGCGGGTTATGTGAAGCCTCTCAAGGTCATTTTCGGACCATGACTACGCTGATCCTGCATTATGCCCCTGACAATGCGTCGCTCTGTATCCGCCTTGCACTTGAGGCGGTCGGCGCCCCTTACCAGACCCACCTCGTAGATCGCCGTGCGCAGGCGCACCGGTCGGACGCATACCTGTCCCTCAATCCAAACGGCAAAATCCCGGTTCTGGAAACGCCAGACGGCGTGATGTTTGAGACGGCGGCGATCTTGCTGTGGATGGCGGAACGGTATCCATCCCTGCTGCCGGACGACCCCATACCCCGTGCAGCAGCGCTCAAGTGGTTCATCTGGATGGCCAACACGCTTCATCCGACGTTACAGCGGTTGTTTTACCCTGAACAATATATCGATGCAGAGCACAGCAACGCCCTTCGGACCTTTACGCAAAACGCTCTGCGCCGACACCTGGGAACGCTGGAAGAGGCATTGGACGGCGCTTCATGGATTGGGCAAAGCGCGCCCACTCTCCTCGACTGTTATCTGTGTCCGATGTTGCGCTGGATGCAGATCTACCCTGACAATCTGAGCGACAAACCGATGCTGGCGGACTACCCGCGCCTGTTGAGGGTCGCCAGAGTGAATGAAAGCCATCCTGGCACCAACGTCTTACAAAAAGCGGAAGGCCTTGGTCCCCACCCCTTCACAAAACCCACCCTGCCCGATCCACCCGAAGGCAACGCGCTCTGAGGATTGCGGAAATGGCGGATCAGGCGTCGCTTTGAGGGAGGCAGTTCAACAGCCGCGGCCGTAAAGTGCAGCGACAACAGCAGGGCAAGCCATGTTCCTCTCGGTTTTTGACATGTTCAAGGTGGGCATCGGCCCGTCATCATCGCACACGATCGGGCCGATGGTGGCGGCGGGTCGGTTCCTAGACCATCTGCGCACGCAGCCTTTCAAAGTGGCCGGCCTTCGGGCGTCGCTGCACGGATCGCTCGCCTTCACAGGGGTCGGCCATGCGACGGACCGCGCGACGATCCTGGGCCTCGCTGGGTTCCGATCCGACGATTACGATCGCGATAAGGCCGATGCTGAGCTCGCCCGGATCGACGCAGACGGCACGGTGCAGCCTGACGGCTTTGACCCCCTCACCTTCCGGCCCAAAGAGCATCTGAGTTTCGATTTCGGCCCGGCCCTGCCGGGTCACGCCAACGGTATGATCCTCATGGGGACCGACGCGCAGGGCGACGTGGTCACACAGGTCACCTACTACTCTATCGGCGGCGGCTTCGTCCTGACTGAGGATGAACTGGCCGCGGGGGCCGACACAGATGACGGCCCGCCCGTGCCCTTCCCGTTCAAATCAGCCGCCGAAATGCTCGAAATGGCGGCTCAATCCGGCCTCACGATCGCTGAGATGAAGCGCAGGAACGAACTCAGCCGATTGGATAGGGCGTCGCTCGACAAAGGGCTCGACCGGATCTGGCAGGTGATGAACGACTGCATCGAACGGGGGCTTGCAAGCGACGGCATCCTGCCCGGAGGGCTCAACGTCAAGCGCCGTGCCAAGGGCATCCATGAGGCGCTGAAGGCCGAAGCGGGTGTGAACCTCAGCGCGCCGCACACGATCAATGACTACATGTCGACCTATGCCATGGCCGTAAACGAGGAGAACGCGGCGGGCGGTCAGGTGGTCACGGCCCCCACCAATGGCGCCGCCGGCGTCGTGCCGGCGACCCTCAAATACTACATGATGCACGTCCCCGGTGCGTCAGAGAGCAAGGTCGCTGATTTCCTGCTGACAGCGGCTGCGATTGGCGGGCTGGTGAAATACAACGCCTCAATCTCTGGCGCGGAAGCCGGGTGTCAGGCTGAGGTCGGATCAGCTTCGGCCATGGCTGCCGGGGGATTGTGCGCCGTTCTGGGTGGCACGCCGGAACAGATCGAAAACGCCGCCGAGATCGCGCTGGAACACCATCTTGGCATGACCTGCGATCCGGTGCGCGGGCTGGTGCAAGTGCCGTGCATCGAACGCAACGGGCTCGGCGCGATCAAAGCGGTCTCTGCGGCGTCGCTTGCGCTGCGCGGTGACGGCACCCACCTCGTGCCGCTTGATGCCGCGATTGAGACGATGCGCCAGACCGGTGCGGATATGTCAGAGAAATACAAGGAAACCGCCCTGGGCGGTCTGGCTGTCAACATCCCCAATTGCTGAAGGGTCAGGCCGGATCAGGAAGCAGTTGCAACCGGGGGGCTGCGACGCGTCCGGCCTCTAGGTCTGCAAAGGCGTTCGCGCCGTCGGACAAAGCCCGCGTTTCGACCCAGTCGGCGGGGCCCAACCGGCCTTCGAAAAGCGCCGCCGCCGTTTGCCGAAAGTCCTGAGCGGTATAGAGATAGGTCCCAATGAATGCGACCTCTTGCAAGGTCATCCGCCGGATATCGAGCGCATCGCGGTCCGCACCAAGCCCGATATGCCCGATCACGCCCCCTGTTCTGACATGCGTACTGGACAATTCACGCGACGCGGCCGAGCCCACCGCGTCAATCACCAAATCGAAACCGTCATGCTCTGACAAGTTGGGTTCGCCCAGCACCGTCTGCCCGCACCTGTCACGCAGAAAGTCGGCGCGCAAGGGATTGGTTTCGTACATCTTGACGCTGGTTACGCCTTGCGCCGCAAGGCTCAGCGCCGCGCCAAGGCCGATGGCCCCGCCCCCGATCACAAGTGCCCGCCGTCCCGACGGCACAGCGCGACGCGCAAGACGCGCTGCGTGCCACCCGCAAGCAATGGGCTCAACCAGCGCCGCTTGGGACAGGCTGAAGTCGTCGGGAACCGTGACAAGGTTGCCGCGCGGCAGCGCCACATAGGTTGCAAAGCCACCCTGTCTGGGCGGCACCGAGAGGACTTCCCTCAGGTCACACAGATTGGTGCGGCCGGAGACGCAGAACTCGCATTCCATGCAGGTGATCAGTGGATTGATGGTGACGCGGCGCCCGGCCTCTTTTCCGTTGGCCACGACGCCCGCGACCTCGTGGCCGAGGATCAGCGGCGGGAAGCGGCGGTCGTCCTCCCCCACATATCCATGCAGATCAGATCCACAGATGCCAGCAACCGCCACCCGGACCAATGCATCGTGAGCCTCTGGCACGGGCTTGTCCGATTTGGCATAGGCCAGTTTGCGCGGCCCCTCATAGATCAATGCCTTCATGCAGGCCTCGCGCCCTTTTTTGAGTGGTCTGACGTCCACCTAATCAGATGAAGCGACGTTTCGAAATAGCGCACCGGTCACAGTGTTCTGATCGCGGCTTGATAATAGGGCACTGCGTTTGCGGTCGCTGGACGCCATCCCGCCTTGCATCTAGGCTCCTCCAATGACCCAAGATCGCCCCTTTGTCGGCATCCTTTTGATGCTGGGCTTTTGCATCCTCGCCCCGCTGGGCGATGCGACGGCAAAGTACCTGGGGCAAAATATGTCGGTCGGTTTTCTGGTCTTCGTTCGGTTCGCGATGCAGGCTGCGATCTTCTTGGCGCTGGTCGCACTTTTGTCCTGCCCGATGCCAAAAGGGCGCTGGCTCATCGGCATGACGGCATTGCGGACGGTGCTTCATATTGCGGGGCTCGGCGCAATGTTCGCAGCACTCCAGTATTTGCCGCTGGCCGATGCCATCGCGATTGCTTTCGTCATGCCTTTCATCATGCTGCTGCTCGGATGGGCCTTTCTGGGGGAAGAGGTTGGCCCGCAACGTCTTGCGGCTTGTGCGGTCGGTTTTGTCGGCACCCTTCTCGTGGTGCAACCGAACTTTGCAGAGGTTGGCGCTCCTGCATTGCTTCCCCTCGCAGTGGCTGTGTTCTTTTCGTTCTTCATGCTTGTGACCCGGAAAATCGCAAAGGACGTCGATCCGATCGGGCTTCAGGCGCAATCCGGGCTGATGGCGGTGCCATTTGTTGGCCTCGGCCTCTTGATCTGGCCTGAGACCACGCTTTTTGCGATGACGCCGATTGTGGGGTTCGAGTGGGTATTATTGGCGATCCTTGGTGTTCTGGGCGCCGTCGCCCATTTGATGATGACGTGGTCACTGCGGTATGCGCCCTCTGCGACCCTCGCGCCGATGCAATACCTGGAAATTCCGATCAGCACCGTCGTCGGCTACTTCATCTTCTGGGATCTGCCGAACGGTCTGGCTGCTCTCGGCATCTGTATCACCATCGCCGCCGGTCTTTACATCATCCTGCGAGAGCGCCGTCTTGCAACGCCGCGACCGCAGCCGCCAACGCCTCCGGCGGAAGCATGACAACCAAGCCCTCATGGGCACAGATCGAGATCACGTCCTCAGCCGCTTCGTTCGAAGAACCGATGAAATCAGCCATCGACATGGACTGACCATCGATGTCCCATTTCAGCCCCCGCGTTGTGACCTCGCAAGGCATGACCGGCAGTAACGACACCCGCGTCCCGACGGGAAGCCGAAGCGTCAGCGCCCGAGGGACGAGGAACACCACATCATCGTCGGAGATCAGGATGACCGGCTTATCGCTGTATTTCAGCAGGACATGAAGCGCTGCAACCGCATGGTCAAACCGATCGCCGAGAAACCCGGCCCCGAGATAAAGCGGCGCCTCGACAGACCGCAGGACTTTGTCGAAATCCGTGCTGTCCTGTTCGTCGATGGGATACAGAACGTCCCGATACGCAGACAGGGATGCGACCGATACCGAGTCCATGTCGCCTATAATCGCCGCCGGCTCCAACCCCGCATCCAGCGCCGCATTTGCCCCACCATCGGCACAAACCACCGTTTCGCCATATTTTAACGCTTCTGTAAGACGATCTGGGCCAATCTCAGCGCCGCCGATCAGCAGTACGGGTCGGTGGCTTGAAACAATGGGTGTCTTCACGTTTGATTATCCCGGATTTGGAAACATGCCCTAAAACGGTCACGAAATAATACCCAAGATAACGCGGTTTCGTTCCGGATTGCGAACCAATTGATGGTAAACGGAACGTCACTGGTTGGGTAGAAAGCGAGCAAGACATGGTTGGAACAAGCAAGATTCTTACCGTCTCATACGGCACTTTTTCGTGCACGCTTGAAGGGTTCGATGATTCCTTCAACACGATGAAGGCCATCGCGGAGTATTTCCGCGATCTGGCAGCCGATGACAGGTATTTCGGGGCCGAACCCCCCACCCCAGATGCAGAAATGTTGGCCCGCATCGCCGAGCGTGAAATTGAACGCCGCGTAGAT
>JBCBCS010000138.1:0-9162 GCA_038530475.1 Pseudomonadota bacterium | reverse complement strand
ATTTCACCCCGGACAAGCTGGAATATTGGGACCGATGTGTGGTCGCCTGAGATCGACGGCCACATCAAAACCTACAAGACAGCGCGGGGCAAGGCCGCCAACAAGAAGGCACTGCAGGAGGAATTCGGTCTGCCAGCCTCCGATGGCCCGCTATGTGTGGTCGTGTCGCGATTGACTGAACAGAAAGGTCTCGACCTCTTGCTCGACGCGCTGCCAGCCTTGTTGGATCGCGGCGGTCAACTGGCGCTTCTTGGGTCGGGCGATCCGTATCTCGAACGCGCTTTCGCTGAGTATGATCATCCGGGCGTTGCCGCAAAGATCGGCTACGACGAAGCGCTGTCGCACCGGATGATGGCCGGCGGCGATGCGATCCTCGTTCCCTCGCGCTTTGAGCCGTGCGGTCTGACCCAGATGTACGGGCTGCGCTACGGCACCTTGCCGCTTGTCGCCCTCACCGGCGGCCTTGCCGATACGGTGATCCCGGCAAGCCCGGCCGCGATGGCAAAGGGCGTGGCAACGGGTATTCAATTCCACCCGGTGACCGCGCAAGCACTTGAGACGGCGCTTTCGCAGCTTTGCGACCTTTACGATCAGCCGAAAGTGTGGGCAAAAATGCAGCGCAACGCGATGGCGCAGCCGGTTGATTGGCAGGCTTCGGGCCAGCGCTATGCTGACCTCTATCGCTTTTTGACTGGCTGACCTGATCCGATATGACAACCTACGCGCTGACTGCCGGACGCCCTACACCGCTTGGCGCCACCTTCGACGGTGAAGGCGTCAACTTTGCGGTCTTTTCCCAGCACGCCACCACAGTCACGTTGTGCCTGTGCGATGAGCGCGGGCAGGAGACGCAGCGAATTGAGCTTGCTGAACGGGACGGCCATGTCTGGCACGGCTATGTGCCTGGCCTGCGGCCCGGGGCGCAATACGGGTTCCGGGTTCATGGCCCGTACGAGCCGGAACAGGGCCACCGCTTCAATGCCAACAAGTTTCTGATCGACCCTTATGCAAAGCAGCTGTCGGGCAGTCTGAAATGGCACGACGCGCTGCACGGTTACCGGATCGCCAGCAATGACAAAGACCTTAGCTTTGATCGCCGCGACAGCGCCCGCTACATGCCGCGTTCCGTTGTGGCGGACCCGGCCTTTACATGGGGTCGGGGGGAACGTCTGGCGCTGCGGCACAAATGGACCGACACGGTCATTTACGAGGCCCATATTAAGGGCCTCACCAAAGGGCGCGACGATATTCAGCATGCAGGCAAATACCTGGGCCTCGCCTCTGACCCGATCCTCGATCACCTGACAAAGCTTGGCGTGACAGCGATTGAGCTGCTCCCTGCACAGGCCTTTGTCGATGACCGGTTCCTCGTCGATCAAGGCTTGCGGAATTACTGGGGCTACATGACCTACGGCTTCTTCGCCCCAGAGCCCCGCTATATGAGCTTCGGTCAAATCGCCGAGTTTCAGCAGATGGTCGCGCGGTTCCATTCGGCGGGCATCGAGGTCATCATGGATGTGGTCTACAACCACACCGCCGAGGGCAATGAAACCGGGCCGACCTTGTGTTTTCGTGGCTTCGACAACGCGAGCTATTACCGCCTGAACGAAAACCGCCGCTACTACGTCAATGACACCGGCACGGGCAATACGCTCAACTTCGATCATCCGTTCGTGGCGCGTATGGTGCTGGATTCGCTGCGCTATTGGGTTGAGGTGATGCATGTGGATGGGTTCCGCTTCGACCTCGCCACGACGCTCGGACGCTCCGGCGGGGTGTTCAACCGCGACGGGCCGTTCATGCGCTCGGTCCGGCAGGACCCGGTGCTTAGCACCGTAAAGCTGATCGCGGAGCCATGGGATGTCGGCGGCGGGGGTTACCAACTGGGGGCCTTCCCTGCGCCCTACGTCGAATGGAACGACAAGTATCGCGATGGCATCCGCCGCTTCTGGCGGGGGGAGCCGCGCTCAGTCCGGACCCTGGCCAAACGGATCGCAGGCTCATCGAAGTATTTTGACCATGATGGCCGTCCGTCCACATCTTCCGTCAATTTCCTGACCGCCCATGACGGCTTCACGCTGATGGACGTGGTCAGCTACAACCAGAAGCACAATGAGGCCAATGGCGAAGGCAACCGCGACGGACACGACACCAACTTTTCCGACAATTGCGGGGTCGAAGGGCCCACGGAAGACGCGGACATCAACGCCCGCCGGACCCAGCGCCGCCGCAACATGATGGCGACCCTACTGCTCAGCCAGGGTGTGCCGATGATCCTTGCGGGCGATGAGCTGGGCAATTCGCAGAACGGCAACAATAACGCCTATTGCCAGGATAATGAGATCGGGTGGGTCGACTGGGAAAACGCCGATGCGGACTTCCTTGCATTCTGTCACAAGCTGATCGCCTTCCGCAAAGAACATCCCGTGCTGCGCCAGAAACGATATTTGCACGGCCGTCCCAGCCCCTCGGACGGGCAGGAAGACCTGCGTTGGTTCACTTCGAACGGCGAGAGGATGAACGAAAGCCACTGGACCCGGCATTATCTGCAATTTCTGGGTGTGGAATTACGTGTTGCGCATGATACGCCGTCTTACGACCTGACATCCGAAGCGCTCTATATTGCGATCAACAATGGGGACGCTGTGGATATCACATTGCCAGAAACGGCGGAGGATTTGGTCTGGGCGCGGGTGTTGGACACGGCGCATGACGGGATCATTTCGGCCCAGTCAAGCACTCATATCGAAGCGCAGTCTATTGTGGTGTTCGAACGCCGGGACAGATCAGACCCCTAATGCCTCTCCGTGTTAGATGCCCTAGTTGTGTCTGACCTGCCCGTATCTGAGACCGCGTTCGAGTTGTGCCAGTCCGTCCGTTGAGATCGGGAACTCAGAACATGCCTTGCTGCGCGAAATGAGCCGGGTCGAAGACGTGTTCGTGTCGACCGTTGACAGTCCGGCTGGGGTCGCGAAATGCATCTTTGCCATTGATACGCTCAATCCGGATCACGACGCGGCCTGTCTGACCGATCAACGCAAGCCCTCAGTAGCAATTTGACGGCTTAATTGTGCGACAGCAGACGTTCGCGCGCGTGCGATATCGGAAAGGGCGGCTTCGCCTCCAATCGGCACCTCAATCGAAAACGGTTCCGCCCGATCGGGTCCGCCATCCTCTGGTGCAACGAAGTACTGGCCGGAGAGGCGGAATGCGCCATCGGCCGTTACGAAGTAATCGTTCACGCGAACATCAAGAATGGCATCCGCAAAGTCACGGAATGGCCATGGCTCAGGGGCAATCAGTGCGCCAGACATTGCACTGAGATCTTGCGCCACTTGCAACGTCACACTGCGCGACGGTTCGTCCGACCAGAGCGGCCCGAGCGGGGACAATGTGCCATCCGGGGCCTCAACAAAGATCTCTTCGCTTTGCGCATAGGCTGGCATGGTCGCCAAGGTCACTTCGACGCTGCCATAACGGATCGCAACGGGATCAAACGTGGCCGAGGCGCTTGCTCCTCTGTCCGTCACGCGAATGTCGGGCGAGGAACAACCGATCAGTGCGGTCAGCAGTACCAAGAGTAACGTTCGGGTCATATCAGCGTCCTGTCAGCAGGGAACTAGGGTCACGGGCAATCTGCCGCGCAAGCCGATCGATGGAAACCGCTGCGGCCTCAATTTGCCTCAGTGCAGCGGCAAGATCGCGCCCGACTGTTCCATCTCGGCCGTAGTCGGCCAAGGCAGCACTGGCGTCATTTGCCAGCGTTGAAAGCCGCGCGGACAGGGCCGGAAGGCTTTCACTCGCGTCCGCGATTGCTTCTGCAGCATCCCGGGCCGAGGCCAGAGTTTCGTTTGCATTCTCGACCAGTCCGCCATCCTGGAGCGCTGCAAGCGTCGCGCGAAGTTCATCGAGACTTTCATTGAGGGCGGCCGGCAGGGCGCGCGTGCTGTCCTGATCGACAAGGTCTGTCGTCGCATCGACGAGCGTTGTGACACGCTCGATCAGGTCTTGCAGAGCAAGTTCTTCAACCTCGCTTAGAACTGCGCTTGCCTGCTCGGTCAAAGCGGGCAACCCGTCCGCCGCCACCCGGAAGTTTTCGAGCGTCTCGGTCAGTGCTGTGACGAGCGCCGCTTCCTCAACTTCTACCAGAATGCTGTTGACCTGACCGACTGCCGCGTCGAGATCGGCAATCAGCTCGGACACCTCGCCGGGCAAGCCAGCGACATCTTCACCTTCGATCAGGGTGCGCAGGCTGACGACGGCGGCATTCATCTCATCCGGGAGGGTCTGCAAGCTGTCCCGCGCCAACAAGGCATTGGCTGTCTCCACAAGGTCGGTCATCTCTGCAACCAGTTCATCAAGAGCGAGGGCCTCGGCTTCGCTCAAGACACCCGAGGCCTGTTCAACCAATGCGGGCAGGCTCTCAGCAACACTTCCGAAACTGTCGATCGTGCTGGTCAGTGTGTCGACCAAGGCGGCGTCCTCTGCATCTGTCAGCAACGCACTGACTTGCTCAGTGACTGCGGTCAGCCCCTCAGTGACTGAGAGGATCTCTCCGGGCAGCGCGGCGACCTCTTCGCTTTGCGCAACAGCCCTGATGCCTTCGATCGTGGCCCTCAGGTCAGCGGGCAATGCCTGAATGTCTTCACCTTCTACCAGTCGAGTGGCGGCATCAAGGAACTCGATCACTCCTGTCAGAACGTCCTCGACAGGCAAGGCCTCGACCCGTTGAAGCAGCCCTTGGGCTGACGCACCCACGTCCGTGACATTTGGTGCCGTCGTGGGGATTTGAGGAAAAGGTTCCGCGTCTCGGTCGAGCCCGATCGTGTCAACTTGCTTTGATTGCACCAGCTCGATGCTGAGCCCGCCGGTAAGCAGCGACGCTGTGGTCAATCGCGCCCGCAGACCATCTTGTATCTGGCGGTCGATGAATTCGATAAATTCGACGTCTTCATCTTCTGCCGCAAATCCGATCCGGGACGGAACAAGCCTGATCGTCGCCGCAAGCCTCACGCGGCCATCACCAAATCGTTCTTCATCCGCGATGCCCGCAATGGTGACCACTTCACCAATCCGTACACCACCTAGGTTGACGGCAGAGCCGACGCTGAGGCCCGGGAGGTTCTGGTTAAAGATAACCTGAAACTCGATCCCGCCGGATTCCCCCATAATGATGAATTGCTGGCGCGCCGTTTCTTCATTCGGGAACAATTCAAACACATCACCATCGTCGAAGGACTGGCCGCCCGAGGCCAGTGTCTCGAAGGTTACGCCGCCAGCGATCAAGGACGCGAGTGACGAGAAATCAAGTGACGCGCCCGATGCACCCAGATTGAAACTGACACCTGAGATATCCCAAAAACGCGTGGAACTTGAGACAAGCCCGTCATAGGGCGCGAAGATGACCGCCTGCGCCCGCACCAGCGACCCGTCGGCCGTGATATCTGAGCGGCCCATAACCCCGACTTCGACACCACGATACAGGATTGGGGTGGAGGCCGGAGGCAAACCGGTCGGTGATTGCAGAACAAAAGCAGTGCCGTCTTCATTGCCGGACAGAAGAGGCGCACCGGGCAGGCCTTCGAAACTGGTTTGGGGCGCGCCGGCCTCACCGTCCCAGTCACCTTCAAGGTAAACGCCGGACAGCACCGTCTCCAATCCGCTTACGCCTTGCGTTGTGACCTCGGGCTGCACAATCCAGAACACGGACTCTTCATCGACGAAGGGTGCAATGTCCTGATCAAGCCTGATGGACAGGATCACCTTGTCCAAAGCGTCGGAAAAGGAAACGGACTCCACGAGTCCGACGGCGATATCGCGATAGCGCAGCTCCGTCTCGCCCGCGCGCACGCCTGACGCATCTGTAAAGCTCACGCTCATCAGCGGGCCTTGGTCGGCGTAATTGCGCCATGCGACGCCGAGGGCGATGGCGATGGCCAGCAGCGGGACCAACCAAACCATCGATGGCCTTCGGCGTGGCGTACTTTCAACCTGAAGCTCGTCGATGTCGGCCATCAAATGGGTCCCGCTTGGCGAATTTTCGGGGTGTCCCAGATCAGCCTTGTGTCGAAGGATTTGGCGGACAGCATGGTAAAGATCACCGAGAGCGCAAAGGTTAAGACTGCAGGTCCAGGCTCAATGCTGGCCACCACAGACAGCTGAACCAACGCGCTCAATATAGCAACAACAAAGACGTCGATCATTGACCAACGCCCTATGAATTCAATGACTTCATACAGTCGCATTCGACCGGTGACGGTTTTGACCGACCCGCGCCCGACTGACAGCGCGAGATAGGCAATCGCAATGAATTTGGCCACTGGTATGACTACGGACGCGGTCAATACGATCAGGGCAATGCCAAGATCGCCGTATTTGGCAATCTCGATCGCGCCGGCGACGATTGTATCAGATGTGCGAGAGGTCAGCGTTTCCGTCACCAGCATCGGGTAGAGGTTTGCAGGAATGTAGCAGATGAGACCAGCACACCACCATGCCCAGACCCGGTCGAGGCTGCGGGTATCCCGCGATTGCAGAGCCGCGCCGCAACGACCGCACTCGGTTTCGGCGCTGTCCCAGACCCGCGAACAAATCCGACAGGTGACAAATCCGGCCTCACGCGCGGTGGTCATGCGCTGACCTTTGGCGCTTTTCGATGGCCCCGGCGTTCCAAGGCCGACCAGATAGACCAATCGCAAAGTGTACGATCGACAAAAACCACGAAGATGGACAGGGCGATGAACATCCAGAATGCAATTCCGAACTGGAGTTGCGCAAGATCCGCGACTTTCACGAGGGCCACGGCACAGCCGATGATGAAAATCTCCGTCATCGCCCAGGGCTTTAGCTCCTGAGCCACTCGAAACGCTGTGGCCGCGTAGGCGCCGGGGCGGCGATCCATCGCCAACGGAGCGACCACGTAGAATACCAGGATCATTCGGGTGAGCGGGACCAGCACGATCATCGCCACGGATGCAACCGACACGGCAACGAGCGTGCCAGATCGGAAGCTTGTCGCGACATCAAGCAACGAAACCGCGTTCACGATGCCCGCAGCGCTGATCTCTAGAAACGGGTAAAAGACGGCTGCGACGACGAGTACGAGATTGGCTAAGGTGAATGCCAGAACTTGGGTGAGCGCTGTTGCCCGCGGCGCGATCAGAACTGTGTGACAGCGATGACAAGTCGCGCGTTCGCCAGTCTTGACCTCTCGAACGTGATAGACCTGATCGCAGTTGGGGCAGCCGATCAGGGTCGACGGATCGAGTTTTGTAGTCTCGTCGGGTGAGGCAGACGGCTCGGTCACAGGGGTTCCGATCAATTTCTTTTCTATCCGCGACGGTAGTGCTCCCAGAGCCATTGCTCAAGTAAGTCGATGTTAACCAACTGATCAAAAACAGGGATTTAAGGCAGGGTAAAGCGGGATGTTGACGCTTGGAGACACAGTGATGACATATTTATCCGTCACGTTCGATCCTTACTGACCAACAGTGTAGGAGGTTCAAAATGTCCCGTATCTGGATAACCGGTATCGCGTTTGTGGCTGGGGTTGCAGGGATCAAGACCTACCTCGTACTTGCCTTTGCCATGCCTCACCAAATGACAAATCTGACGATCGTTTCAGGCCTCTTCGCGCTATTCTTGGCGATGACTGCTGGCGTCGCATATTTTGCCTTTACGCAGTTGCGGGCCCTGATGGTTCGTCAAAGAAAAGAGAAGCTCGCCCCGGGATCTGGAGAGCCGGTTGCAAAAGAAACCGTCATTTTGCGTCACGCGGCAGAATGGGGGTTGTCCCAGGCCGAAGCCGACGTCGCCATTTTTGTCGCCAAGGGTTTTTCAAATAGCGAGATTGCCGATATGCGCGGCTGCGCCATTGCGACTGTGAAATCCCAGTTGGGGCGGATCTACAGCAAATCAGGGCTTCAAACCCGCTACCAATTGATTGCTTTCGTCACTGATGAGGTTGTCACGATGGCAAAATTGCCAAGCGCTGCCCCAGAACAGAGGAAAACGCGAAAGGTCCTGCCTCTTCCAGGATCGATCCGGAAGGTTGCTTAACGGACCAGTCTGATCAGTTCACAATGATGGCCGGTCAGCGTCAGTTCGCCCGATCCCAGTTCCAAGCCCAGTGTCGACAGAGTTTCGTCCAGCACGGCATCGACCGGTGCGACAAGCGCTGCCGCAACCTCCGCCGGAAGCGCTGCGAGGGCGTCAGCAACGATCGGGGCGGCCAAGGTCGAAATCAGTGAAGTGTCGTCGGGCGAGATCCGAATTTCGGTATTTTCACTCGACAACAGACTGGTCACTGCGGTGGTCAGCATTTCTGCAGAACCGAAACTCCGCACCGTGTCGCCGTCAGCGACATCGCGATGCGTGAACGTGATCGTCTCGGTTTGAGATGTCCCAACAGTGACATGGGACCGCGCCTGAATTGTGATGCCGTCGATCCGGATATCGGCGGCGAGCGGCACGCTGATCACCAGATTGATGTCAACGAAATCCGCAAAGTCGAGAGCGGACGGGTCTGCCGTTCCGGCATCCGGCATGCCGCTGGTGAATTGTCCCAAATAAAGCGCGGCAACGGCCGTCCCGTTGGCGGGATTGAGCGGCGTCGGCGCGGTCAGGAACCGGGCCGCAAGCGCATTTGGGGTGCTCCTTTGGCAGCCAATTTCATCAAGGGTCGCGGTTGCACCCGCTATCTCGGTATAAAGCGGTATATGGATTTCAGCGACCTCAACGCTCGCGCCGAGGCCACTCAGCGTGCTGGCATCGAGCTCAATGTCGGACTGGATCGTCACTGCTGACCGGCTCAACTGCGTGCCCGTTTCTCCGAGTGCGATCCAACCTGAATGTGCCGGCGCGCTGTTCGTCGATAGCGTTGTGTCCAGAGAAACAAGACCACCCAAACCAAAGGACAGATCAAGACCCATCGTCCGATCCTCCAGCACGGTGGTCAGTGTTGCTGCCAGCACATCGAACGCGGTGAGGTTTATCTCGGTCAGTTGGTTCGCCACTGTCAGACCCAGTGCAGTGTCTGCGCCGGAAATCAGTCCGCTCATCGCTATGTTGGTCCCGCCGAGGGCAGCTTCGAGTGCGGAGAGGGAGCTTGAGTTCTGTTCATCAAGTGCTGCGATGAGGTCCGCCGCTGAGACCGTTTGATCA
>JBCBCS010000137.1:0-9188 GCA_038530475.1 Pseudomonadota bacterium | reverse complement strand
TCGGCCAGACGCGGTGCGAGTGCTTTCGCGCCGTCCCATGACAGCACACCGCCATGCACGTAGTTGAGCCGGACGGCGCACAGATTTAAATCAACAAACCGGTCGAGGTCGGTCTCCAGCGCGTCATCGCCCAAAAGTCCCACGCCTTTGAAGCCCGGACCGAGGCGTTTCACCGCTTCAATCGTGACCGTGTTGTCAGTGCCGTAGAGAATAGAATGGACGATCAGCCCCTTTTCAAAGCCGAGTGTCGCCAGATGGTCGCGATACATCGTGAGCCAGCCGTCGAAATCCGGGGCCCCGCTGTCATCCCGCGCAGGGTCCTCAACCCGCTTCTCCCAAAGCGGAAACTCATCCCGCCCGGCCACGAGATGAACGTGCGCATCGCAAGCCCCCAGCGGCGGGGCGATCTTTGGCGCTTTTGGTGAAGGCGGCATCTGGGCGACAGGTTTAGCCATAGAGCTCCAACATCTTTTTTAGATCGGATAGCGTGTTGATCTCGTCCGCAGGTTTGTCGTGTCGCCAGCGGAGCATGCGCGGGAACCGAAGCGCAATCCCCGATTTGTGGCGCGGGCTTTCTTGAATGCCCTCAAACGCGATCTCGAACACCAGCTCTGGCGGGACCTGACGGACCGGACCGAACCGTTGCAGCGTGTTCTTCTTGACCCATTTTGTAATCTCCCGAAATTCGGCATCGGTGAGGCCTGAATAGGCTTTGGTGAACGGTGTCAGCTCATTCCCGTTGCGCACGGCGAAAGTGAAATCGGTGAACAGGTTGGCGCGTCGGCCGGAGCCCGACTGCGCATAGATCATCACCGCATCGACGGTGAGCGGATCGACTTTCCATTTCCACCAATCGCCCTTCTTGCGGCCTGCCAGATACGGGCTGTCCCGCCGTTTGAGCATCAGACCTTCAGCGTTCAGATCACGGGACCGCGCGCGCTCATCCCGCAGTGCGTTCCAGCTATCGCCTTTGACCTCCGGAGAGATCCGGATCGGCGCCTCTTCCGGGCAGGATTTAATTATATCTTCCAATTGCTTGCGACGTTTTTCTAAAGTTTCGCTGCGACTGTCTTTTCCATCCTGTTCGAGCAGGTCGTAGGCCATGAGGATCACCGGGGCCTCGCTCAGCAATTTCTTCGGCACCGTCTTCCGGCCAATCCGTTTTTGAAGGGCATTGAAGGGCAACGGGGCATCGTCCCGAAAGGCCAGAACCTCGCCATCAATGACGGTGCCATCGGGCAGGAAATCACGCAACTGGCCAAGCTCAGGGAAGCGGTCGGTCATCAATTCTTCGCCGCGCGACCAGAGGTGATGTTCGCCGCCGCGTATGATCAGTTGGCCACGGATACCATCCCATTTTCGGTCAATAAACCAATCGCTTGGAGGTCCAAGTTGATCCAGGTCTTCCAACTGGTAGGCGAGGTAGAATGGATAAGGTCGCGACAGGTCGGCGGTCGGGTCGTCGGCCTCAATCAACGTCTCCCAAGACGACGTTTCCGGCGTCCAGCTGCCCATCAGTTTGTGGGTCAAAACCGCTTCGTCCTGTCCTGTTGCTTGCGACAAAGCTCGCGTCATCAACTTTTGGCTGACGCCGATGCGAAAGCCGCCGGTGAGCAGCTTGGTGAACAGGAATCGCTCAATCTGCGGGAGAGCTGTCCACGCGGCGATAATGCCTGCTTTGCGGGCGTCTTCATCTAAGCTTGATAGGCGTTGAAGCTCAGAAATCCAATGACTTAGCGGGCGATCTTCATTCCCTTCTGAGGGAGGCAGGAAGAGGCTGATCGTTTCAGCCAGATCGCCGACAATCGGGTAGCACTCTTCAAAGAGCAACAATGGCAGCCCCGCCTGTTCCGCCGCCCATTGCCTCAGCAGTGTTGTAGTGATGACCCGGCGCGGACGACGACCGGAAAAGAGCGCGATACACCACAGCTTGTCATCGTCGGACGCTGTCCTGAAATAGTCAGCCATCGCGGCGACTTTGACGGTCGTCTTTGTCGTTTGATCGACGGCAGTGAAGAGGCGGGCGAAGTCTTTCATCGCGGCGTCATTCAGCCTCACCCTGATCGAGGGTCTCGCCGTCGAATTCCGTCTCCACGATTTTCGCGTCGTATCCCTGCTCGCTTAACCATTTTGAAAAGATTGAGGTGTATCCATGCGTTACGAAAATCCGTTCGGCACCTGTGGCGGAAATGGCGTCGTTAAGTCCGGTCCAGTCGGCGTGATCGGACACGATAAAGCCGCGGTCTGCTGCACGCCGTCTTCGGACCCCGCGCAGCGCCATCCAGCCTGAGGCGAAGGCGGTTGAGGCAGGCTTGAAGCGGCGCGCCCATGTGGAATTGAGCGCCGACGGTGTGGCAAGGACAAGGGCCCCTTTATGGGCCTTCACGTCTGTATCTGGCGTGACGTGAATGGTATCGGGCAGGTCGATGCCTTGCGCCCTGAGGACCGCATTGGTGTTCTCGATGGCCCCATGCGTGAGGATGGGGCCAATGCCGGGATCGACGGTTCGAAGAAGGCGTTGTGCCTTGCCCAAGGCATAGCACCCAAGCAGCGAATAGGTGTCATTGGCGGCGTTGGCGGCCCACCAGTCGTTGATTTGTCGGGCCAGGATATCCTGGGGCGTCCAATTGAACACCGGCAGGCCGAAGGTGCATTCCGTAATAAACGCGTTGCACTTCACCGGTTCAAACGGTTCGGAGAGGCCATCATCGACGGTCTTATAGTCGCCGGAACAGACCCAAACCTCCCCTTTGTGTTCGATCCTGATTTGAGCTGAGCCGGGTACATGTCCTGCAGGGTGAAAGGAAATGGTGACGCCGTTCCGGGTCAGCGTCTGCCCGTAAGCCACGGTCTCAATCGGGATGTCGCCCAAGCGGTGCCGCATCACCGGAGCAGCGGCCTCGGTCGCGAGGTAATGGCCCATCCCGGGCCTCGAATGGTCGGCGTGGCCGTGGGTGATCAGCGCGCGATCAACGGGGCGCCACGGGTCAATGTGGAAATCGCCCTCTGGGCAATAGATGCCCTCGGGCGTGAAGGTCAGCAAGTCCGCCATAGAGCAACAATAGGCCACCCGGTGGCGGTGGCGAGGGGGAAACACCCGTCCGGGCGCTGTTCCCGCTTGCCCCGCGCGGCGCGATATGGTGCCGTCGCACCAAGAATGAAGAGGACATGACATGAAGACAGCCACCTTACGCAAGAAGCTCCTGAACCGTGAGCGTCTGGCGGGCACCTTCGTCAAGACGGCAGAGGTGACTGTGGTCGAAGTGCTGGCCTTGTCAGGGCTCGACTTCATCATCCTCGACGCAGAGCATTGCGGCTATGATCGCGGGCGGCTGGATGCGTGTCTGGCGGTCGCGCGGGCGCTTGATTTCCCGGCGCTGGTGCGGATCCCCGGCGGGTCAGAGGAAAATGTGCTTATGGCGCTGGATGCGGGCGCGGTCGGCGTGGTTGTCCCGCATGTCGACACGGTCGCGAAGGCAGAGGCGCTTGCACGGTCCGCGCATTTCGGTGAGGGCGGTCGTGGCTTTGCAGGCTCCACCCGGTGGGCAGGGTTCGCCACACGCAGCATGGGCGATGTGCTGGATCAGGACGATCAGACGATCGTGATGGCGCAGATCGAAGAGCCAGCCGGGGTCGAAGTGTGCGACGGCATTGCGGCCGTTGACGGGATCGACGCGTTGTTTGCGGGTCCGGCTGATTTATCTGTCGGCTACGGGCATCGCAGTCTCGACAACCCTGATTTGCCGCGTGCACTTGAGGCTGTGGGCGAAGCCTGCGCCGCGCATGATAAGGGATATGTGTCCTGGGTGCCGGACGCCACCAAAGCGGCGGACTGGCTGGCCTACGGTATGACCGCCTTTGTCGTTGCATCAGAACATACCTGGATGCGCACCGGGGCCGCGGCGGCGGCCAAAGGCGTGCACGAGATTTAAGCCCGGATCAGGCGGCCTGGGGTGCTTCGCCTGAGAACAGGGCGGTCGCTTCGTCAAAGACGCGAGAGCGGATTTCCGGGGTTTCCATCATCACTTCGTGCCGGCCCTGATCAAGGACCGTCAGCGTGCCACCGGGCCAACGATCCATCCGGTCGTGAATTCGGGCAGGATCGACGATGG
This sequence comes from Pseudomonadota bacterium, assembly GCA_038530475.1. Lineage (GTDB taxonomy): Bacteria > Pseudomonadota > Alphaproteobacteria > Rhodobacterales > Rhodobacteraceae > Octadecabacter. The sequence goes on along the minus strand of JBCBCS010000137.1, from coordinate 5,076 downwards.
CTTCGTCAGATCCAAGAAACGCGATGGTTTCGACGTCGGGGGATGGCATTTGGGCCAGCAGCCGCATCTCACGCAGAGCTTCATTGAGCCAGTGCAGCGACGGCCCGCCAAGGGCTAGGTCAGGATGGGCGCGAAGCTGGTCCTGCAAAATCTCAAAGTGGTCCGGATCCGAGGTGAGCGTGTTGTCCTCCGCCTCGGCGCGCAGCACATAGGTTTCGGCTTGCTGACCGGGCGCAAAGACGCCGCTGAAGCCGAGTTGCTTGCTCACAGAACTCAGGCCCCAAGCGATGGGGCGCAGCGCGGGCGACATCTTGATCCCCCACATCGGCGCAGAGAATGCCGCCTTCTCTACAGGTAAGCCATTGTAAAGGGCGCGCAATCCGATGCATCCGCCCATGGAATGCCCCATGACGAAGTAGGGCTTCGGCAAGTCGAGCGTTTCGACATGCGCCATGACCGCTTCGACGTCTTTCTGGTAATCGCTGAAATCTTCGACATGGCCGATGGCGCGGTTGTCGAGCAACCGATCCGCAATGCCCTGACCGCGCCAGTCAATCGCCACAGCGGCGTAGCCACGGGCGGCCAATTCCTTCGCCGCCCGGCCGTATTTTTCGATGTATTCGGTGCGGCCCGGGAAGATCAGGACCGTGCCCTTCGCGTCTTCAAGCGGCCAGTGGCCGACGCGGATCCGGACCCCATCGGACGTTGTCAGCCAATGGCAGACGCCGTCATCGTTGGCGGCAATGTCGTCGAAATAGGGGGCCGTTTCCGTCATGTCGTCGCGTCTGCTTTAGCCGAGGGAACCTGCGAGCTTCATCGCCATGCCCATGTCGCCATCCACCGACAGCTTGCCCGACATGAAGGCTGCGGTCGGGTTTTCCTCACCATCGAGGATGGCTTTGAACGTTTCGGCGTCTGCGGTCAGAGTCACGTCAGCGTCGTCATCGCCAACGCGGGCGCCATCGCCATCAACGATGATGCTTCCTTCGCCTTCGAGGACAAATTTCGCGGTGCCATCGATGCCGCCACCCATCTTTTCGTTCAGGGCCGCGACGGCCTCGTTGATCATGTCGCTCATGGTATTGTGATCCTTTATCTCAGTCTGCGGCCCGGGTTGTATTGAGAGGCCACTGGTATCGGGCGCGGTGTGCGCTACAGTGCCATGTATGCGCATTCTCAGACTTCTGTATACCTGTACCGTCACGGCATTTCTCATTGGAGTGGGGTTTTCCGCACCTGTTCACGCACAGGACACCGGCGAATCGGCCAGATTGGACGAGTTGTTCGCCGAATTGGCCGAAGCGGGCCCGGAGGACGTGGCCCGGATCGAGGCGGAGATCGTGAATGAATGGACCCGCACGGGGTCAGCGTCGATGGATCTGCTCTACCGACGAGGGGAAGACGCCATCGAAGACGGAGCGCCTGAGGTGGCGGTGGAGCATTTCACCGCTTTGGTCGACCATGCGCCAGATTTTGCCGAAGGGTATCATGGCCGGGCCACAGCCTATTATCTGCTCGGGCTCTACGGCCCAGCGATTGATGATCTGCGGCAGGTTCTGGTGCTGGAGCCGCGCCATTTTGGGGCGATGAGCGGTGTTGCGATCATCCTTGAAGAACTGGAGCGTCCAGAGGACGCGCTTGAGGTTTGGCAGAAAGTGGCAGAGTTCATGCCAGCGGACCCCGAAACGGCCGCAATGGTGGAGCGGTTGATGGTTCAACTTGAGGGACAAGCGCTCTGACGCGCTGAAGTCGGGGAAGACGATGATGACCTCAGCCACGCATCGAGGGCGGGTGACGGCCGTTTTGGGTCCGACCAACACAGGCAAAACCCATTACGCGATTGAGCGGATGCTGGGCCATCGAACCGGTGTAATCGGCCTGCCGCTGCGACTTTTGGCACGGGAGGTGTATGACCGCATCGTCGCGGTGCGGGGTCCCGGTGTGGTGGCGCTGGTGACGGGCGAGGAACGGATCGTGCCGCCCCGTGCTGCCTACTGGGTCTGCACGGTAGAGGCGATGCCCGAAGGCATGGGTGCGGATTTTGTAGCCATCGACGAAATCCAGCTTTGTGCTGATCCGGAACGCGGCCACGTATTCACCGACCGCTTGCTGCGGATGCGTGGGCTGCATGAGACGCTCTTTATGGGCGCTGAGACGATGTGGGGCGCCATCGCGTCCAAGGTGCCCGATGCGGAGTTCGTAAAACGCGAGCGCTTTAGCACGCTGACGTATTCAGGTTCGAAAAAGATAAGTCGGATGCCCGCCCGGGCTGCCATCGTCGGGTTTTCGGTTGAAAATGTCTATGCGATTGCTGAGCTTTTGCGCCGCCAAAAGGGGGGCGCGGCTGTGGTCATGGGCGCGCTCAGCCCGCGCACGCGCAATGCGCAGGTGGAAATGTATCAAAACGGGGATGTCGATTACCTCGTGGCGACGGACGCCATCGGGATGGGGCTCAATCTCGATATCGATCACGTGGCGTTTTCAAGCATCACCAAGTTTGACGGGCGGCGGATGCGGCATCTGATGCCCAATGAACTTGCGCAAATTGCAGGACGGGCCGGGCGGCACATGAACAAGGGCACGTTTGGTGTCACTGGGGAAGCGCCGTTGCTGGATGAAGATGTGGTCGAGGCGATCACGTCCAACACCTTCGCGCCGGTCAAGAAATTGCAATGGCGCAATGCGCAGCTGCAGTTTGGCTCCGTCCAGCGGCTGATCCAGACCCTGGAAGAAAAGACTGACGATCCGTGGCTGACGCGGGTCCGTGAAAGCGATGATCTTATGGCGCTGAAGGCCGTGAGCCAAGACGCCGAAGTGGCGGCGCGGGCGACGGATGGGCCATCGGTGCGTTTGCTGTGGGACGTGTGCCGGATCCCGGATTTCCGGGGCATCAGCCATAACGAACATGCGCAGCTTTTGACCGATATCTTTGGCTTTCTGCACCAAAAGGGCCGGGTGCCGTCGGATTGGCTCGCAGGCCGCGTGAATCGGATCGACCGCACCGAAGGCGACATTGATGCGCTGTCGAAACGGTTGGCATATATCCGCACATGGACCTACGTCGCCCAGCGCAAAGACTGGGTTGAAGACGAAAGCCATTGGCGCGACGCGACGCGGGCTGTAGAAGACCGCCTATCAGACGCCTTGCATGAGCGTTTGACGCAACGATTTGTGGACCGGCGGACGAGCGTGCTCCTTCGGCGGCTCAACCAGAAGGAGGGCCTTGTGGCCGACGTGAACGAGACCGGAGAAGTGACTGTCGAGGGGCAGTTTGTTGGGAAAATCGAAGGGTTTCGGTTCCGCCAGGACCAGAGCGCCAGCGCGGATGAGGCGAAGACCATTCGCGCCGCGTCCTTACAGGCGCTGGCGCCGCAATTCGTGCTGCGGGCAGATCGGTTTTACAACGCGCCCGACACAGAGATCGATTTCACCGAACAGGGTGGCCTGATGTGGGGCACCGATGCGGTGGGCAAGCTGGTCAAGGGCGACGATCCTTTAAAGCCGCGCGTTGAGGCCTTTGTCGACGATGAGGCAGGCACCGAGGTCGCCGAAAAAGTGCAGCGCCGGTTGCAGCATTTCATCGACCGCAAGGTCGCGGCGTTGTTTGAGCCGATGCTGAAGATGCAAGCGGATGCGGAGCTGCCGCAGGATGCCAAAGGCTTTGCGTTCCGTCTGGTCGAGCATTTTGGCGTCATTCCGCGGGGCGAGGTGGCGCAAGAGGTAAAGGCCCTCGACCAAGAGACGCGCGGCGCGCTGCGCAAACATGGCGTCCGCTTTGGTCAGTTCACGATCTTCATGCCTCTTTTGCTGAAGCCTGCGCCGACGCGGTTGCGGTTGGTTTTGTGGAGCCTGAACAAAGGCTTGGCCGAATTCCCCGAAGCCCCACCTCCGGGGCTGGTGACTGTGCCGACGGTGCAGGGGCTGGAGCCTGGCACCTACGCCATGTCCGGCTACCGCGCTGCAGGGGAGCGTGCGATCCGCATAGATATGCTCGAACGTCTCGCAGATATGCTGCGTGACCAGGATACGCGGAATGGGTTTGAGGCGACGGCAGACATGCTGTCGATCACCGGCATGACGCTTGAGCAATTCGCGGGCCTGATGGAGGGCCTTGGCTATAAGGCTGAGAAGGGCGAGCGCGAGAAGGTCAAGGCGGCTGTAGCAGACGCGGCGACGACCCCGGCTGACACCGGAACCGCCGCCGACGCTGACGCCCAAGAAGCGGAGCCAAAGCCGATCCCCGAAGGGGAGACGCCCGAGGGGCCGGAGATGGAGGTGTTCTACACCTTCGCCTGGGCGCCCAAGCGGCAGGGCGGTCCCCGCCAGGGCAAGGGCCAGCCACGCGGACAGCAGGATCGCCGCGGCGGTCCGAAGGGCAAGAAGGGCGGCAAGGGGCCGAAGGGCGGCAAACCGCAGAGCTTTCAGGCCCGCCCGCCGAAGAAAGAAAAAGCAATCGATCCTGATAACCCTTTTGCCGCCGCTTTGGCGGGGTTCAAGAAGGATTGAGCGACACAGCGCAAGACGATGGAGGGGCCATTCGGCTGGACAAATGGCTCTGGCAGGCGCGGTTCTTCAAATCGCGCAGCCTGGCCGCTGATCTGGTGAAATCGGGCCGCTGCCGGGTTGACGGCACTTCGGTGTCGAAGCCGAGCCGCACCATCAAGCCGGGCGTTGTTTTGACGTTTCCGAAGGCTGATGAAGTGCGGATTATCAAGGTTGTCGCCCTCGGCTCTCGTCGCGGCCCGGCCCCAGAGGCGCAGGCTCTGTACGAGGACCTAACCCCACCCAAAGCCCCCCGGATCGACCCGCTCGAACTGCGGGTCGGTGGGCGTCCGACCAAGAAAGACCGTCGGGACATGGAGCAATTGAAAGGCAGCCGATCCTGACGCAGCGCGACCTGTAGCCGCTGGGCCTTGTTGTCGGCGCGTAGTCCGGCTAGGACACCTTCACGAGCAACACGGACCCTCCCCGAATGACCTATATCGTCAACGACAATTGCATCGCCTGCAAATACACAGACTGCGTTGAAGTCTGCCCCGTCGATTGTTTTTATGAAGGTGAAAACATGCTGGTGAT
>JBCBCS010000136.1:0-9208 GCA_038530475.1 Pseudomonadota bacterium | reverse complement strand
CGATCACCACAGCGGTGATGGATTCAATATTGCCTTCGAGACCCGTGGAAGCGGAGGGGGAAACTGACGCAAAGCGCCCGATCAGGGACCAGCCTGCGATGGCGGCGATGGCGCCGGCCAACATATAGACCGACATCAGCGTGCGTTTGACGTTCACACCCGCCAGTTCCGCCGCATCCGGGTCATCGCCCACGGCATAGACATGCCTACCCCATGCGGTCGAGCGCAGCATGTAAGCCAGCAGAATGGTCAGCCCGATGAGCGCCAGAACCCCGTAGGTGATCTTGGTCTGCCAGATCAGATCGAGCATGAACTGTCCGGTGTCATTCGGCCGGATGCGTTCGTAGGTGATGCCGCGCAGGTTTTCGATCCAGATCACGAACTGCTCGTTGGGCTTCAAGCCGAGCCATTGCAGCATCGGTGCCTCTTCGCGGATGGTACGGGCCCGGATCGTTTCATTGCGGGAATAAATGTAATTCGCGGCGAGCACGATCTGCCACACGCCGAGCGTGGCAATGAAGGGCGGGATCTTGATGCGGGTCACCAGATAGCCAGAGATCGCACCGATGCCGGCACCCGCAGCGATGCCGCAGGCCACAGAAATGGCCGGGGGTAGCCCGTAGTCAAAAGTGAATTTTCCCATCACGACGGAGCAAAAAACAGCGATGGCCCCGACCGACAGGTCGATCCCGGCGGTCAGGATCACCAATGTCTGTGCGAGGGCAAGGATGCCAACCACCTGAATTTGTTGAAACACCAACGACATCTGCGGGAGGAACCGCGGGCCCAGCCATCCGGTGAAAATCATGATGGCGCAGATCAGAACGATCAGCGGCACCAGGGACGGGTTCTTATGCAACGCCCCCTGAAAACGCATCATCAAGGATTTGTCGCTCACCTCGAACCGCGCGACATCCTGTGATGCGCCGCTCAGTCCGGATTCGTAGTTGTCGGGTTTGTCCGCCATCTAGTGCCCCCAATCGCACGCAGCAGGGTTTCAGTTATCAAAAGGGCGGACCATGGCCCGCCCTCCGATCATATCATACCGGGTCGTTTGACCCTATGGGCTTAGCCCCAGCAGAGCGCGGTGCCTTCTTCGACGGACAGCGACTCCACGCCGTCGACAGGCATGCTGGTCACAAGGCCTACGCCGGTGTCAAAGAAATCCTTGCCCGGGGTGTTTTCCGGCAACGTGCCGTCTTCGGCGAATTGGGCGATGGCCTCGATACCCAAGGACGCCATCAGCAGCGGGTATTGCTGCGACGTGGCGCCGATCACACCATCTGCGACGTCAGCCACGCCAGGGCAGCCACCGTCCACGGAGACGATCATGACGTCATCCTGACGGCCAATCGCGACGAGCGCTTCGTAGGCCCCAGCGGCAGCCGGTTCATTGATCGTGTAGACAACGTTGATGTCCGGATCCGCGGCAAGGCAGGTCTCCATCGCGGTGCGGCCCCCTTCTTCGTTGCCGGCGGTCACTTCGTTGCAGATGATCCGCTCATCCGTCTCATCGCCCCATCGCGTCACGTCCATCGTGTCGATGCCAAAGCCGTCAAGGAAGCCCTGGTCGCGCAGCACGCCAACGGTTGGCTGGCTGATGGCGAGGTCGAGCATCGCGATCTTGGCGTCAGCCGCATCGTCGCCCATCGCAGCAGCAGCCCACTGACCAATCAACTGCCCGGCCAGGAAATTGTCGGTGGCGAAGGTCGCGTCGGCGGCATCAATCGGATCAAGCGGCGTATCGAGCGCGATGACCAGAAGGCCCGCATCGCGTGCGTCCTGCACCGGCTCAACAATGGCCGCCGTGTCAGATGCTGTGATCAAAATACCGGAGGCGCCGTTTGCGATGCAGGCTTCGATAGCAGCAACCTGGCTCTCGTGGTCGCCATCGACCGTCCCGGCATAGGAGTTCAGCGTGATGCCAAGCTCAGCTGCGGCTGCTTCAGCGCCTTCACGCATCTTCACAAAGAAGGGGTTCGTATCTGTTTTGGTAATCAGGCATGCGGATGTGGCGTGGCCGTCAGCCATCGCCGATCCGGCCGAGGTAATGGCCGCAAGTGCGGTTCCGATCATAAGCTTTTTCATACTGTCCTCCCAGACGTTGATGGCAGAGCCTCCACTCTGCCAGAGCATGACGTAACGTCGCCACGCTCCCGAAAAGGCACGATTCGTTGGAGGGTGTCAATTAATTAGTTAACTTTCTTTATTAATAGGAATCGGCTATGCAGAAAGCTGGAGGAGACCTATAGAACGTGCACATGGATGACGGATCGGTCAGAGAGATCAGCGCTGGGCTCAGCCAAAGCGGCGTGCGCGATCACAACGAACGTCTGCTGTTGTCGCTGATCCAGCGTCATGGCGGGCTACCGGCAAGCGACCTTTCCAAACGCGCCGGTCTGTCACCGCCGACAGTGTCTACGATCCTGCGCCGCCTTGAAGGGGAGGGGCTGGTTGAGCGGGGGCAGCCCGTGCGCGGCAAGGTCGGTAAACCGTCGACGCCGATGATGCTTGCAGCCGATGGGGCTTTTGCGTTCGGACTGAAAATCGGGCGGCGGTCGGCGGAACTGGTATTGGTCGATTTCGTCGGTGACATGCGGGATGCGCGCACCATCACCTACGATCTGCCAGACCCGGACACGATCCTGAGCTTCGCAGAACAAGGGATTGCCGAAATTCAGGCCGCGCTGTCATCCCAACAGGCAAGCCGCGTCTGCGGCTTGGGCGTGGGGGCTGCATTTGAACTTTGGCACTGGCCGGAGACGGGCGGGGTTGGGCGCGCCGAGCTTGAAGCCTGGCGCAGCATCAACATAAGGGAGGTGTTGCTCAGCCGGACAGGGCTGCCTGTGTCGCTCCTCAATGACGCGACGGCGGCCTGTCAGGCGGAGCACACTTATGGGCGCGGGCGGGAATTTCAGGACTACGCCTATTTCTTCATCGGGGCTTATATTGGGGGCGGAATTGTCCTCGACAACGCTGTATATGAGGGCCGCCAAGGCAATGCTGGCGCATTGGGCTCCCTGCCAAGCCTGGGGCCCAATGGCGAAAGCATGCAGCTGCTTGAGATGGCGTCGATCCGTCAGCTTGAGGCGCGATTGACCGAAGTCGATCTGGACAGTCGCGTGCTCTGGAACGACCCCGACAGTTGGACCGATCTGCGCCGCTACGTGGCACCCTGGCTTCGCCAGACCGCGCAAGAGCTGTCAAAAGCCGCTCTCGCCGTCTGCGCTGTCATTGATTTCGAGGCCATTATTATAGATGGCGCGTTCCCCGATCACATCCGCTCGGACCTTGTTGAGCAGGTCCGCCGCTATGTGAGCACGCAAGACACAAGAGGCCTGATCGCACCGCGCATCGAGGCCGGGACCATCGGCCAGAAAGCCCGTGCCATCGGTGCCGGAACACGGCCATTGGGGACGCAATTCCTGCTGTAAGCTCTGAAAGCTGCCGCTGTCGGTCTCTGCGGGCGACAAAAACGCACGACGGATCGCAGCCTTACGGACATGCGCGGTGAAATCCGAAGCAAACGGTGCCGCTGATGGCGGCGTCGGCAGTTCCTGACGGTCATCCGTTCTCAAAGCGCCTGTTTTTTGGCAAACAGTCGGACCGGTCTGCCAGTTTTGGCATCGTTGGCGCCGGGCGGGGATAAGACGGAAATGATCTGGTCACTCGAAGACCGGCAATCACATCCAGTGCTGGGTCTTGGGCGTAGTACCTACCAGACAAGCACTGACCACTGCGTCAGATCATTTGACCAAAGGATCATCAGCATGCGTAAGGCACTTCGGTATATTGGTGTCGCTCTTCGGGAAGTCTTTTGGGTGCTGGTCGCTGTCGTGATCATTGGCGGCGGCTATGCCGGGTTCACATATCTTGGCGAAAATCGAGAGATCGTTGAGGCTGAGCCGGTCCCGCGCCCGGAGACCCTGGTTGAGACGATGGTCTTTGACGAATACCGCTCGCCCCTCCCGATCCGTGGGGAAGGCTTTGTTGAGCCATTCAGAACCGTAGCTCTTTCCGCGCCGACGGGCGGTCGCATTCTGTCGCTGCATCCGGCCATCACCAATCGGGGTCCGTTTTTGGAAGGTGAGATCCTTGTTGAAATCGACGCCAGTGCGGAACGCGCTCAGATTGAGCAAGCCCGCGCCAGCATTGCCGCATCAGAAGCGCGGCTTGATCTTGTGGAAACCCAGTTGGAGCGGGCCGAAAGCCTGCGCGCCAGCAACACCGTCTCGCAATCCGCCGTCGATGATCTGATCGGCCAGCGCGATGAGGTTGTCGCAAATCTGCAAGGCCTGCGGGCGCAGCTTTTGTCGGCTGAAATCGCGTTGGAGAACCGGATTGTCCGCGCCCCGTTTGACGGAGCGGTGCAATCGAAAGAGGCGGAGATTGGCAATGTTGTCGCGGGTGGTGCTCCGATCGCGCAAATCTACACGGACGATCAGATGGAAGTCAGCATTGCCATTCGCGAAACGGATGCTGTGTTGATCCCTGGCCTGTTTGACGGCCGCCCGGCACCGGCGCAGGTGTTCATCGATTTTGCCGGTGAGACTAAGGTATGGAACGCTGAAATCGTGCGCATCGATCCCGCGCTCGATCCACAAACACGAACCCTGACCACGACGGTCGCGCTCGGCGAGCGGCTGGAAAGCGAGACCGAGTTTGCCGCAGGTGCACCGCCCGCCCTGATCAATGCTTTTGCCAAGGTGGTCATTGAAGGCATCCAGCCGGAAAACACCTACGCCATTCCGTCCACGGCGATGCGGTCGGGTGATGTGGTTTGGGTCCTCCGGGACGGACAATTGGCGTTCCATCCCGCTGAGCGAGTCCATGTCGACGGCGAAACAACCTATGTGCGGCTAACGGGGCTGGACCCTGATGACAGGCTCATCCTGACCACTCTCGCAGCACCGCAGGAAGGCGAAGCGCTGCGGGACGTGGGCGATGAGACGGTCCAGACGACATTGTTTGTCGAATAAGGGGGCTTCGCCATGAACGCCGCAATCAAATGGATGGCAGAGCATCCCGTCGCTGCTTGGCTGGCAATGATCATATTGTTGGTGGGCGGGGCTCTGACGGCGTCGAACATGCCGCAGAAAACCTTTCCTGAATTCTCACTCGATGCGGTCTCAATCTCTGTCGCCTACAACGGGGCGTCCCCGACCGAGATACAGGATTCCATCGTTCGACCGATTGAGGATGAGCTGTCTGGCGTCGATGGCATCGACGACATCAACGCCAACATCTCGGAAGGGCGCGGCGGGGTCACTGTTACGTTTTTGGATGGAGAGGACATCGAAGCGAAGCTCGATGAAATCAAAACGGAAGTCGACGGCATCACGAGCTTTCCGGACGATGCCGAAGACCCGGTCGTTGTAAGGTCCGACAATTCCACCCGTGTGCTGGAGATCGCTATTCATGGCGATACCACCGAGCGCGTGCTGAAAGAAGAGGCGCGGCGTCTCAGGGATGAGTTGATCGCACTCGACGGCATTTCATTTGCCGAAGTTTCCAACACACGCGACTACGAGATTAGCATCGAGATCGACCGAGACACGCTGCGCGCATATGGTCTGACGCTGGATGAGGTTGCACGCGTCGTCGGCGTCAACTCGCTTGAGTTGCCCGGCGGATCGATCGAGACCGACAGCGTTGCTATCCCGATCCGCACCATTGGCCGCAACTACACGCAAGCGGATTTTGAAAATATCGTTGTCCGGTCGTCTGACCGTGGCGCGCAAGTGCTGCTTCGAGACATTGCGACCGTGACGGACGGGTTTGAAGATGCCGACATCTCATCGTCGTTTAACGGCGCGCCTGCCGTGTCCGTGAATGTCTACCGGGTGGGCGACGAGCAGATCATCCGGATCGTCGACCTCGCGCAGGAGCATTTGCGCACAAGCTATCGTCCGTCACTGGAGCAGGGGATCGAAGCCACCGTTTGGCAAAATGAAGCAACACAGCTTCAGTCGCGGATCGACCTTCTGACCAATAACGCGATCATTGGCCTCTCGCTCGTCGTTCTCTGTCTGGCGCTATTCCTCGATGTTCGACTGGCCTTCTGGTCGGCTGCGGGCATAGCGATCAGCTTTGCCGCGACGTTCATCGTGATGGGCGCGATGGGCATGTCGATCAACATGATTTCTCTGTTCGGGTTCATCCTCGCCATCGGGATCGTGGTCGACAACGCCATTGTGGTCTCCGAGAACATCTACAAGAACGGCGAGGACGGACTGTCGCCGCAAGAAGCCGCAGTCAAAGGAACCCAACGGATCGCCGTGCCAGTGGTCTTTTCGACCTTAACGACACTTGTTGCGTTTTGGCCGCTTCTGCAAATGCCTGCGCCGCTCGGGTCCTTCCTAGGCGATATTCCGACCGTGGTGATGATCGTTTTGTCGCTCTCACTGCTGCAGGCGCTTTTGATCCTGCCGAGAAATCTGTCGACGCTCGAAATCGGGCCGAATTACCGGCCGAACCTCGTCTTTCGTGCCATTGGCGCGGTGCGAGGTTTCATTGATCGCGGGATCAAATGGATCATCGCAAAGCCGCTCGATGCGGCGTTGCGGTTTTGCGTCCGGCGCTTTTTCATCCCAATTGCGGGTGTGGTTGCGTTGATGATGCTGACGATCGGGCTGTTGTCTTACGGCTACGTCCGCTTCCAGTTCTTCCCCGCAATTGATGGTGAGTTTGTAACGGCCAACGTCGAAATGGCCGACGGCACGACCTTTCAACGCACCGAAGACGTGGCTGAGGTACTGCGGACAGCGTCGATCCGCGCTGGCGAACGTCTGCAAGACACGCTGCCCGACGGGGCGCCGAATGTGCTCATCGGTCAGTATGTTGTCGTCGGCATTGGTGCGGGCGGCGGTGGTCCAACAGGGGAAGCGTCCCCCACGGCCCCGACGCTGGCGCAGGTCGTCGTCGAAGTCACCAATGCGACGGAACGCAGCTGGGAAACCGCAGATTTCGAAGCACTCTGGCGGAAGGAGGTCGGGCGCATAGCCGGCGTGAACACGTTGACGATCTCCTCATCCTTGGTGGATGCGGGCGACGCCATCGCGATTGAGTTGTCTTTGCCTGACGGAGAGGACATCGCCCCGATCGTGGCGGAGCTGCGTGACGGCCTCGCCAATATTCCCGGCGTGTTCCAGATCCTTGACGATGCCTCGTCCGGGCGGCTTGAATATAAGCTCGCCCTGAGACCGGAGGCACGTCTTTACGGTGTCACGTTGCAGGACCTGGCGATGCAGACGCGGAACGGGTTTTTCGGGGTGGAGGCAACGACCGTGCAGCGCGGCCAGGACAGCGTCGCCGTCATGGTCCGCTTCCCGAGCGAGGATCGCAATTCTCTGTCGGACCTTCTGGACACCCGCATTGCCACACCGGCGGGCGATCTGATCCCTTTGTCCGTTGTCGCTCAATTGGAGGAGGGTCAGTCGCCGTCAGAGATCCAGCGCCAAAACGGCCGTCGGGTAACCACGATCACAGCGGATGTCGATCAGAGTGTGACCACAAACGGCGAAGCCAATCGGATCATCCGCGAAGAGCTGTTGCCGCCCCTTCTGGAGGCCAATCCCGCGCTGAACGCCGGTTTCGGCGGAGAGCAAGAGACCCAGGGCGACGCGCAGGCTGCATTGGGTCAGGCGCTGGGCATCGCGCTCTTCGTGATCTTCGCGTTGCTCGCGCTCGTCTTCCGCAGCTTCGTACAGCCGATCATCGTGATGATCGCGATTCCGCTGGGCCTCATTGGTGCTGTCACGGGGCATTACCTGTTGAGCATCCCGCTGGGTTTGCTCAGCATCTTCGGGATCATCGGCCTTGCCGGCGTCGTGATCAACAACAGCCTCGTGATGATCGACCTTTATAACGAATATCTTGGCAAGGGATATGATGTGGTCGACGCCGTCGTGGAAGGCACCAAGGACCGGTTCCGCCCCATATTGCTGACGTCCGTGACGACCTTCTTGGGGGTGTATCCGCTGATCATGGAAACGTCCCTTCAGGCGCAATTCCTGATCCCGCTGGCTGTCTCAATAGGTTACGGCGTGCTGATCGGAACCGGGGTCATCATCTTCGCAATCCCGGCGTTTTTCGTGTTGATCCATCGGATCACGACCGGATTGGGCAGCATGCTTGGGCTGCTCTTTGGCGTAGAAGACGAGCCGAACAGGGTTCCCGCGGAATAGGCGCGGTCCCGAGGACGTCAGGCCGCAATGGTGCCAGCGGCCCAGCTGGCATCATGGCCCTACCCACGTCTTGGGGGCATTTTCGCCTCACGTCTTGAAGGCGTTCAAAAAGACACGGATGGGTCAAATGCACGCTTTCACCGATCTGACCAATACGGATCGTTGTGTCACTCCGTATTGGCGCGACCTTTGAGGACCCATTGCTCGATAGGGAGCCGGTTTCCGTCTGGAATCTGAACGGCGTTGGGTGGAGCATCGCCGGACTTAGCGCGGCTGGGAGGTAGATTGCCACTGCGTTCCGGGCAACGTCACGTGCAATCTCCAGAAACACCCCTGTTTGGGGCCCACTGCATGTTGTTCCAGACGGGTTCGCGCGCATGGCACACCGAACAATTGCCACGAACCGCGCGAAACGCATCGTCAAATGACGCAACAGTCACGAACTGTCCTTCATATGCCGTAAGTTCACGTGCTTCTGCTTCTTCCCGCGTGTCGTGACCAGGCACTGTGCTGAGCCATCCGATCGCGATCATCAGGATGACCGTGGCGGCCCATGTCCAATGCTGACCGGTCCCGGTGGCGTGCATGGTGTTGATGTAATGGCGGATGGTCACACCGGTCAGGAAGACCGGTGATACAGTAATCGAGGCCTATTCTGTCCCGACTGACAGGGGATTGCAGTTGCTCAACATCAAGAACACGACGGGCACCGTCAGGTAGTTATTTTGGCCGGACGGAACCTTTGCGGTCTTGCCTTATCTGGCATCCGTGCCGGCGCCACTAAATATCTGATCTTGTGCTAGAAGCCGCCTCCGTGAATTTCCCATTCCCCTCCAGAAGCGCCGTCCAGCAGAACATCGTTGGGCTTCAGCATCAGGTCCAGGGCGATGAAATAGAAGGAAGCACCGATCCAGGCCATCGCCGTGATGACGTGAAGCCAACGTACGCTAAACGCGATCCAGTCCCATAAAATTGCAGCATCGTACATGGATGGGCCTCCTGAAGTTCCCTGCGATGCAGCC
>JBCBCS010000135.1:0-9223 GCA_038530475.1 Pseudomonadota bacterium | reverse complement strand
GAGCGGTTGCAAAAGGTCCATGGCACTGCCGCCCTGGACGAGACGAATTTGCGCCGCGTGATCCGGCCCGACCTGCACCGCCAGCATTTGGCCGCACCGGGGTTCGATTTGCCGGGTGCTTCGGCGAAAATCGAAGGTTCAATTCAGCAGCCAACCCCGGTCGCCTCCGCCAAAGGTGAGATCGTGTTGATGCCGGATCGGTTCTTTGACGGTCAAATTTTTGATCCGGCCGCAGAAATATCGCACAAAATTTAAACAAATCTGCAGTATGCCGTGGGATATCTGGTCGTCGGACTCGGAACTCTTTCTGCACTGCGGCACAACCTTCGTGTGATCAGCAATGGCGCTGATCGCCACGATATTCATCCCAGTGATCGGGATAGTCTGAGCAAGGTCGCTCACTGATCGTCGGAACCTCCGGCGTTTAGTGATCGGCCTTTTTTCGTTCTCGCGGGACGCAACCTCCCTGACGTCGCGCACAATACGGGGTGACCCATGAAAAAATTCCTCCTCTCCCTTGCTGCAACGACGGCGCTTGCTTCGCCTGCCTTTGCCGATCTGCTTGACCTTGAAAAAGACGAGCTGACCTTCGGCTTCATCAAGCTGACCGACATGGCGCCTTTGGCCGTGGCCTATGAGCAGGGGTATTTCCTTGATGAAGGGCTGTTCATCACGCTTGAGGCACAGGCCAATTGGAAAGTGCTGCTTGACGGCGTGATCGACGGCCAGCTGGACGGCGCACACATGCTGGCCGGTCAGCCGCTGGCCGCCACCATCGGCTACGGCACCGAGGCGCATATCGTCACCCCGTTCTCCATGGACCTCAACGGCAACGGCATCACGGTGTCCAACGAGGTTTGGGACATGATGCGCCCGCACATTCCAAGTATGGACGACGGTCGCCCGCAGCACCCGATAAGCGCTGAAGCGCTGGTTCCAGTGATCGAAGAATTTAACGCCAATGGTGAGCCGTTCAACATGGGCATGGTGTTCCCGGTCTCCACCCACAATTATGAGTTGCGCTACTGGCTGGCCGCTGGCGGGATTGAGCCGGGTTATTACAGCCCCGAAAACATCTCGGGCCAGATTGGCGCGGATGTGTTCCTGTCCGTCACGCCCCCGCCGCAGATGCCGGCCACATTGGAAGCAGGCACGATCCACGGCTATTGCGTTGGGGAGCCCTGGAACCAGCAAGCGGTGTTCAAAGGGATCGGCGTTCCGGTCATCACCGACTATGAGCTGTGGCGCAACAACCCCGAAAAGGTGTTCGGTCTGACGGCGGAATTCGTCGAAGAGAACCCCAACACGACCCAGGCCGTAGTTCGTGCCCTGATCCGCGCTGCCATGTGGCTTGATGAGAACGACAACGCCAATCGCGAAGAAGCGGTCGAGATCCTGTCCCGTCCAGAATATGTGGGCGCCGACTATGAGGTCATCGCGAACTCCATGACCGGCACGTTTGAGTATGAGCCCGGCGACGTGCGCGAGGTGCCCGATTTCAACGTGTTCTTCCGCTACAACGCGACCTATCCCTACTATTCCGACGCGATCTGGTACCTGACCCAGATGCGCCGTTGGGGTCAGATTGCTGAGCCGCAGACGGACCAGTGGTACATGGATGTCGCCGAAAGCGTGTACCGCCCGGACATCTATCTTGAAGCCGCGCAATCGCTTGTCGATGACGGTCTGGCCAGTGCCGAAGACTTCCCCTGGGACAGCGACGGCTACAAAGAGCCGACACCCGCCGCCGACATCATCGATGGCATCCCCTACGACGGCCGCTTTCCCAACGACTACCTC
This sequence comes from Pseudomonadota bacterium, assembly GCA_038530475.1. GTDB lineage: Bacteria > Pseudomonadota > Alphaproteobacteria > Rhodobacterales > Rhodobacteraceae > Octadecabacter. Next base: position 7,423 of record JBCBCS010000135.1, on the reverse strand, counting down.
GAAAGCCTGCCGATCGGCCTGAAGGGCGATCAGATCGTCGTGGGCGAAGAGATCCAGGGCTAAGGCCAATCGCGGGCGGCCCCGGCGTCGCCCGCGCACCTCTCATCAGGAGACAGGTTCATGAGCACCGCAGACCCGAATTTTGACGTAGACGCCGCCCGCGAAGCGCGCCGCGAACGCCGTTTCACCCGCATCAACGCCGCCGACAAATGGTTTCAGGTTCTGGGCCTGTCGTGGATGACACCGATCCTGAAAGCCGCCGCCGGGGACAACCCGCGCGCGCAGGTTTCCGAGATTTGGCGCCTCCTTGGGGTGCCGGTGATTGCGATCCTCGGCTTCCTCGCGCTGTGGGCCACGCTGGCCCCGACTGTGCAAACGTCACTCGGCGCCATCCCGGGCCCGTCCGAGGTCTGGACCGAAGCGGTCAACCTGCACGAAGACGCGCAGAACAAGGCCGAAAGCCGGGCGCGGTTCGAAGAACAGGTCGCCACACTGAACGAACGTCGCGCCGAACAGGGGCAAGAACCGGTTGAGCGGGCCTACACGGGCGCACCCAGCTATTACCAGCAGATCTGGACCTCGATCAAAACGGTGTTCTTTGGCTTCCTGATCGCGTCTGTCGTGGCCATCCCGTTGGGGATCATGGCGGGCCTGTCGCCCACGGCCAACGCGGCACTCAACCCGATCATCCAGATCTTCAAACCGGTCTCGCCACTGGCATGGCTGCCGATCGTCACCATGGTCGTCTCGGCGGTCTACGTGACCCAGGACGGCTGGTTCGCCAAATCCTTCCTGACCTCGGCCATCACCGTGACGCTGTGTTCGCTGTGGCCGACACTGATCAACACCGCATTGGGCGTCTCAAGCATCGACAAAGACCTCGTCAACGTCTCCAAGGTGTTGAAAATGAACACCTATACGAAGATCACCAAGCTCGTTCTGCCGTCTGCGCTGCCGCTGATCTTCACCGGTCTGCGCCTGTCGCTTGGTGTGGGTTGGATGGTGCTGATTGCTGCTGAAATGCTGGCGCAGAACCCCGGTCTGGGCAAATTCGTCTGGGACGAATTCCAGAACGGCTCCTCCTCTTCGCTGGCCAAGATCATGGTCGCGGTTCTGACCATCGGGATCATCGGCTTCATGCTGGACCGGGTCATGTATGCGCTCCAGTCGCTATTCACCTTCACGAACAACCGGTGATCGAGATGGGTATTCTTAAGCTCGAAAACCTGTCGAAATCCTATGGTGACGGCGCAGGGCGGACGGATGTCCTCAAAGACATCAACCTCGACGTGGCAGAGGGGGAGTTTCTGGTCCTCCTCGGCTTCTCCGGCACGGGCAAGACGACGCTGATCAACATGATGGCCGGGCTGGAACGCCCGACCAGCGGCACCGCCACCTTCAAAGGCGCCGAGATCAAAGAGCCGAGCCCGGATCGCGGTGTGATCTTCCAAAGCTATTCGCTGATGCCGTGGCTCACGGTGACGGGGAATGTGCGGTTGGCGGTCGACACGGTCTTTCCGAAGCTGTCGGGCAAGGAAAAGGACGAAAAGGTCGCACATTACGTCAAGATGGTGGGGCTGAGCCATGCGGCCTCCCGCCGTCCGGCGGAGCTGTCGGGTGGCATGCGCCAGCGGGTCAATGTGGCCCGTGCCCTGGCGATGAACCCTGAGATGTTGCTGCTGGATGAGCCGTTGTCGGCGCTAGACGCGCTGACCCGCGCGAACCTCGCGGATGAGATTGAGCGCATTTGGCAGGCCGACCAGAAAACCTGCGTGCTGATCACCAATGACGTGGATGAGGCGATTATTTTGGCCGACCGGATCATCGCGCTGAACCCTGACGGGACGTTGGGGGAAGAGTTCAAAGTCTCGATCCCGCGCCCGCGCGACCGGATGGAAATGAACAACAACGACACGTTCAAAAAGCTCCGCGCAGACGTCACCAAATACCTGATGAATGTGGGGATTGAGGCGAAGGTCGAAGGCTCGCGTCTGTTGCCGGATGTGACGCCGATCCACGGTGTGCCGACGGCGGTGGCCGACGCGCAAAAGGGCCTGATCGACAACCGCTTCCTCGACTTCTCTATGTTGCACAAGGTTTATCCGACGCCCAAAGGGCCGCTCACGGTGGTTGAGGATTTCGACCTCAAGATCGACCGGGGCGAGTTCATTTCGCTGATCGGTCATTCCGGCTGCGGCAAATCCACGGTGCTGACGATGGCCGCTGGTCTCAACCCGATTTCCAAAGGTGCGATCAAGCTCGACGGACGTCACGTGGAAGGGGCCGATCCCGAACGAGCCGTGGTGTTCCAATCGCCAAACCTGTTCCCGTGGCTCAGCGCTCGTGAAAACTGCGCGATTGGGGTCGACAAGGTCTACCCGCGTGCGTCCCGGCAGGAGCGGCAGGACGTGGTGGAGTATTACCTGGAACGTGTCGGCCTTGCCGATGCGATGGACAAGCCGGCCAGTGACATGTCGAACGGGATGCAACAGCGTGTGGGCATCGCGCGGGCCTTTGCCTTGTCGCCCAAGCTGCTGCTGCTGGACGAACCCTTTGGGATGCTCGACAGCCTCACCCGGTGGGAGTTGCAGGAAGTGCTGATGGAGGTCTGGTCGCGCACCAAGGTGACGGCGATCTGTGTCACCCATGACGTGGATGAGGCGATCCTGCTGGCCGACCGGGTGGTGATGATGACCAACGGGCCGCAAGCGACGATCGGCAAGATCGTTGACGTAGACCTGCCGCGCCCGCGCACCCGCAAGGCGCTGCTGGAGCATCCGGATTACTACAAGTACCGCCAAGACGTGCTTGATTTCCTAGAGGAATACGAGCACGGCGCAAAACCCAAGTCTGCGCCGAAATCCCCCAAAGCCATCGCTGCGGAGTAACCGAGATGAAACAGAAACTCGTTGTGATTGGGGCCGGTATGGCGTCTGGCCGGGTGCTGGAGCACCTGACGGACGCGGCACGCGACGCCTTTGACATCACGCTTTTCAACGCGGAACCGCGCGGCAATTACAACCGCATCATGCTGTCGCCTGTTTTGGCCGGGGACCAGACCTTTGAGGACATCGTGACCCATGACGATGCCTGGTATGCCGAGCGCGGGATCACCTGCCGCTTTGGTGAAAAAGTCACGAAGATCGACCGGGACATGAAGGTGGTTGAGGGCGAAAACGGCCACGTGACCTATGACAAGCTGATCTTCGGCACAGGCTCCAACCCCTTTATGATCCCGCTGCCGGGCCATGATCTGGACGGCGTGATCGCCTACCGCGATCTGGAAGACACTGAGAAGATGATGGGCCTGAAGGCCGGTCAGAAATGTGTGGTCATTGGTGGTGGTTTGCTGGGCCTTGAGGCTGCAGCCGGGATGGCCGCGCGCGGCGTTGAGGTGACGGTGGTGCATATCATGGGCCACCTGATGGAACGTCAGCTGGATGAGGCCGCGGGCTACTTGCTGAAGAAATCCCTTGAGACCAAAGGGATCACGATCAAGCTTCAGGCAAACTCCAAAGAAATCGTCGGGCAAGACGGCCATGTAAAGGCCCTGATGCTCGACGATGGGACAGAACTGCCCTGCGATCTGCTTGTGATGGCGGTCGGGATCCGTCCCAACACGGCGTTGGCGGCTGAGTGCGGGCTCGCGGTAGGTAAGGGTATCCATGTGGACGATCAGCTGTGCACGTCGGATGCCGATGTTTACGCGGTGGGTGAGTGTGTGGAGCACGACGGTGCCCTTTTCGGCCTCGTCGCGCCTCTCTACGATCAGGCGAAAGTGCTGGCGCAGACCTTGCTTGGGCAAGACGCGGCCTTTGTGCAGAAAACGTTGTCCACCAAGCTCAAGGTCACGGGCTGTGATCTGTTCAGTGCGGGTGACTTTGCTGATGGCGAGGGGCGCGAGGATATCGTGTTCCGTGATCCGGCGCGGGGCGTCTACAAGCGCTTGGTGATCGAAGGCGACAAGTTGGTCGGCGCGGTCATGTATGGCGACACCGCGGACGGCAACTGGTTCTTCCAGCTCATCAAAGACGGCACGTCCATCGAAGAGATGCGCGAGACGTTGATCTTCGGGCCGGCCTATCAGGGGGGCGACACTGTGGACCCCCTCTCAGCCGTTGCAGCATTGCCGCCTGAGGCGGAGATTTGCGGCTGCAACGGCATTTGCAAAGGCACCATCACCGACGCCATCGCAAATGGCGCAACCGATCTGGCCGCGATCAAGGCCACCACCAAGGCCAGCGCGTCCTGCGGGACGTGCACGGGGCTGGTGGAACAGGTCTTGCAGGTGACATTGGGCGACGATTTCGTCGTGCCCACGGCCCAGCCTGTCTGCGGCTGTTGTGACCTCACCCATGAAGACGTGCGGCGGTTGATCAAATCGCAGGAACTCAAGTCGCAAGAGGCGGTGTGGCAGGAATTGGGGTGGAAGACCCGAAACGGCTGCCACGTCTGTCGTCCTGCGATCAACTTTTACCTGCTGGCCGACTGGCCGCTTGAATACCGCGACGATCCGCAAAGCCGGTTCGTCAACGAACGCAAGCACGCCAACATCCAGAAGGACGGCACTTTCAGCGTCGTGCCGCGCATGTGGGGCGGGATCACCAATCCGACCGAGCTGCGCGCGATCGCCGATGCGGCGGATAAATACAACGTGCCGACCGTCAACTTTACCGGCGGGCAGCGGATCGATTTGCTCGGCGTGAAGGGCGAAGACCTGCCTGCCATTTGGGCTGATCTGAACAAGGCCGGTCTTGTGTCGGGGCATGCCTATTCCAAGGGTTTGAGGACGGTGAAGACCTGTGTGGGCACCGATCATTGCCGCTTTGGCACGCAAGACAGCACCGGGCTGGGTATCAAGCTGGAACAGGCGCTTTGGGGGTCTTGGACGCCCCATAAAGTGAAGCTTGGCGTGTCCGGCTGCCCGCGCAATTGCGCTGAGGCCACCTGTAAGGACGTGGGCATCATCTGTGTCGATTCTGGCTATCAGGTGGGCGTCGCTGGGGCGGCGGGTATGGACGTGAAGGAAACCGAACGTCTGTGTGATGTGGCCACGGAACAAGAGGCCATCGATGTCACTGTCGCCTTTGTGCAGCTTTACCGTGAGAACGCCAAATACCTTGATCGGCCTTACAAATGGGTCGCGAAGGTGGGGCTCGATTGGGTGCAGGACAAGATCGCTGATCTCGACGAACGCCAACGTCTGATTGACGCGTTTGAGCTGAGCCAATCGATCTACCGCAAAGACCCCTGGGCGGAGCACGCCCAAGAGAGGGCAGAGACCTATCAGCCGCTGGCCGATTTGACGCTGGAGGCCGCAGAATGAGCTGGATCGACATTGGCGACATCAACGACATTCCCTTGCGTGGGGCGCGCAAGATCAAGACGGCGTTGGGCTGCGTGGCGCTGTTCCGCACCGCCGACGATGAGGTTTATGCCGCCTCGGATCGCTGCCCCCACAAAGGCGGGCCGCTCTCTGAAGGGATCGTGCATGGACAGTCTATTACTTGCCCACTGCACAATTGGGTGTTTGACCTCAACACCGGCCAAGCCAATGGCGAGGACGGGCAGATCGCGACCTATCCGGTCCGCGTGGACGGGGACCGCATCCTCATTGACGGCTCCAAGCTGATGGCGCGGAGTGCGGCCTGATGGACGGCGCGGACCAGCCCGAGACCCGGTCAACCTGTCCATATTGCGGGGTCGGGTGCGGGGTGCTGCTGCGCCCAGACGGGCAGGGTGGTCTGTCGGTGCGGGGTGACCCGGATCATCCGGCGAACAAGGGACGTCTGTGCTCTAAGGGCTCAGCACTGGGGCAGACGGTAGGCTTGGGCCACAGATTGCTGGCACCGCAGATCAGTGGCGTTGAAGCGGATTGGGATACCGCGCTGTCATTGGTCGCTGACAAATTCACACAAACCGTCGCAGCGCACGGACCGGACAGCGTCGCCTTCTATGTGTCGGGCCAGTTGCTGACAGAGGATTACTATGTCGCCAACAAGCTGATGAAGGGGTTCATCGGTTCGGCCAATATCGACACCAATTCCCGGTTGTGCATGGCGTCCACCGTGGCCGGCCATAAACGCGCCTTCGGCACGGATACGGTACCGGGGACGTATGAGGATTTGGACGAAGCGGATTTGGTGGTGCTTGTGGGGTCCAACCTCGCGTGGTGCCACCCGGTGCTCTATCAGCGTTTGATGGCCGCCCGGGCTGCGCACGGCACGAAGGTGATCGTGATTGATCCGCGCCGAACGGCAACCTGCGACGGTGCTGATCTGCATCTGCCGATCGCACCGGGGGGCGATGTAGCGCTTTTCAATCGGCTGCTCACGGCAATCCATGAAAGCGGTGCCATCGATGAGGGGTATTTGGCCCATGTAAACGGGTTTGAAACAGCACTAGAAACGGCGTCGGGCGATGATGCAAACGCCACGGGCCTTAGCGATGCGCAAATTGCAGAGTTTTGCCGCCTTTGGATTCAAACCAAGAAGGTTGTGACTGTTTTCAGTCAAGGCGTGAACCAGTCGACGTCAGGTAGCGACAAGGTCAATTCCATCATCAACTGCCACCTTGCAACCGGCCGGATCGGCAAGCCGGGAATGGGTCCGTTCTCGGTCACTGGTCAGCCCAATGCGATGGGCGGGCGAGAGGTTGGCGGATTGGCCAATATGCTCGCCTGTCACCTAGATCTCGAGAATGCAGATCACCGCGCGGCGGTGCGTGATTTCTGGCAGGCCCCGGCGGTGCCCGATGCGCCGGGACTGAAAGCCGTCGACATGTTCAACGCAGTGGGCAACGGGCGCATAAAGGCGCTTTGGGTGATCCACACCAACCCCGCCGTCTCGATGCCCGATGCCAGTGCAGTGCGGAATGCCATCGCAGGATGCCCGTTCACCGTGGTCAGCGACATCACCGCCCGGACCGACACCGCGCGACTGGCCGATGTGGTTCTGCCCGCCACCGCCTGGGCGGAAAAGAGCGGGACCGTCACCAATTCCGACCGCACCATCAGCCGACAGCGGGCGGTTCTGGCGGCACCGGTCGAGGCCCGCGCCGATTGGGACATACTGGCAGAGGTCGGGAGACGGATGGGGTTCGAGACCGCGTTCGATTACCAAACCCCGGCGGAGATTTTTCGGGAATATGCGGCCTTGTCCAGGCTGTCTGGCAGGTTCGGTCGGGATTTCGATATCTCGGAGTTAAGCGATCTGTCGGATCAGGATTACGACGCGCTGGAACCTGTCCGTTGGCCTTTGGCGCCTGGCAGGTCCGGTGGACGCTTTTTTGCGGATGGCGGGTTTTTTCACCCTGATGGCAAGGCGCGGATGATGCCGGTTGTGGCCAAACCGCTCGCCGTGGCGTTAAGCCGGGCGACACCGTTCCGGCTCAATACCGGGCGGTTGAGGGATCAATGGCACAC
>JBCBCS010000134.1:0-9256 GCA_038530475.1 Pseudomonadota bacterium | reverse complement strand
CTAGCACCTCGTAATTCGCGTTCGAGTACTCAAATGAACGCCCGACCGGACGGTTGAGTTTGTACTTCATTGTTTGAGCCGAAACCTTCGCCAGCGCATCGTCCGTGCGACGGGAGTTGGTTTGGTTGCGATTTCCATCATACGTAGAAAAGCCGCTGGTATGCTCCATCAATTGACGAACCGTGATTGTATCAGACATGGCCTTCGAAGCGCTCTGGAAGGCGGGTAAGTAGGTGATGACCGGAGCTTCTAAGTCGATCAAACCGTCGCGCTCAAGCTGTAGTAGAGTATTTGAAACGAACGATTTCGTGACGGATCCAATCGCAAACACTGTATCAGATGTCGCCGGTGTTCCTGTCTCAATTTCCGCGAGACCAAACCCGCGTGTGTGCACAATACGACCGTCCTCTACGAGAACGACGGCTGCGCCGGGAATACGCGTTTCATCGAGACGGGTTTCGATGAGTTGGTCGATATCTTGGATGCGTTGGTCAGTGAAGTGCTGTGCCTTTGCGCAATGGGTGAATGCCAAGGAGACGCCTAACGATACTAGCCATCGCATGAGCATAGGTTCACGCTGCCAATTGGGTCGCGATCAGTTCAACGAGCAGATCTATTTGTGTGTGAAAGAATTTTGGATCCCTAGCTAGTGACACATCGAGCGACATGCCTCTTAAAAACCATTGAGTCAGGCGCACGATGTCTGAAGAAGAGAGCGAACCTTCTGGTCGAACAGCTATTCTTCTGCGTGCGGCCCAACCGAATATGCGCAAGGCTCTGAGGGCTGGTCTGCGCATATGCTGCGCTATGATCTCGTCAGTCCGCGCAGCGTGTAAAAGCTCCAGATAGACTTTGCCCTCCGCGCGCATAAACGCTTGGTCCCAGGCATCGTGCAGGACCTGACGTAACTCCGGTTCGGAGCGAGATTGCTCTGGCCATGCCTGCGCAAAGCGTTGGAATAACTCATCTACAATGACGATAGCCACCTGTTCGTAAAGCGCGTGCTTGGTTTCGAAGTGGTGGAGATAGGCGCCGCGCGAGACGCCAGCTTCCTCGGTGATTTTGCTGACGGTTGCGCCGGTGAACCCATATCTGTCCATCGCACTGATCGCTCCATCTATGATCTGCCGGCGTTTCGGATTTCGACGGGCGGTGGATTTGTTGCTGGGCGATAAGGGTGGATTTTCTGCGACATTGAATGCCCGTGTCCGTCGGAGAGGGGCACGGCGCGGTGTTCGAAGATTCGTCTTGTTACGGCTCATCGCCTTATTGTTTTGCACGAATTTTCCAGCTCACCAAACGATGGGCCGTGTCGCTTCAATGCCACAGCGTCCAGTAAACGGAAGTGAAGAGCAAATTTTGCGATTGAGAATAGGTTGCATTCACATTTATAACAGTATAGCCGTACCGCCAAATTGAAAATTCAACGAGGATCGGAATGATCAAATTTGCAACGACGGCGTCACTTGCAGCCCTTCTGGCGGCAGGGGCGGTAGCTCAAGAATGCAACTCTGCCGACGCTGATGATGAGGCGCGTCAGGATACCATCATCGTCACCGGTCAAAAGATAGACCGGTCACTTCAGGATACACCTGAGAGCGTTGCGGTGGTGACGCAAGTTGATATTCAAACACAGAATATCAACGATCTGTCGGACGCGATCGCTCGGACCGCAAACATTGCGACGCGCTTTGACGATCGTGGTTTTTCGATCCGTGGCATCAGCAATGAGAATGTCAGCGGCGCCGGCTTTTCCGATCTTGCAACAATCTACGTAGATGGCGCTCCTATTTCACGAGACGCCGTTCGCGGCGGCCCGTTGAGCGTTTGGGACATCGAGCAAATCGAATTCCTACGTGGGCCTCAATCAACGCTTCAGGGACGAAACGCGTTGGCAGGCGCGATCATTATCAACACCGCTGAGCCAAGCTATGATTGGCAAGGTCGTGCGCGTGCGGTCATCGGGTCGGGCGAAGAAGAGAGAAGATTTGGCGCGTCGATAGGCGGGCCCATCATTGACGATCAAGTCGCGTTCCGTGTGGGCGGCGAGGTCACTGAAACTGAAGGTCTCGTCGAAAACACGACGGTTGGAGGCTTCGACGATGAGAATGAAACGTTGAACCTCCGCGGAAAACTCTTGATCGAACCTAACGCTATTCCTGATTTAAAGATTGGATTATCCTACACCCACGATGATCGGAAGTTTGGAGAAACGATCGCACTATTCACAGTTGATGATGCAAACGATAATCGCCAGATCCCGTCTAATCGACCGTATAGAGATGACACTGTCTATGATTTGGGCGTTGCAAAAATCGACTATGACATAAATGACCGGTTCTCGTTTTCGTCAATAACAACGTTTAGCGAGCTAGATCGCGATCGTGGTGGCGACACCGATCGCTCGGCTCTGGATCTTGAATTCTTCGACTCGACGATCGCGACCGAGTCTTTCACTCAAGAATTTTTGCTCAACTACTCTGGTGATCGACTAGAGGGCGTTTTGGGTGGTTACATTTCGCAAATCGATAGCGAACAATTCTTTGAATCCACGTTTACATTTGATGTCGTCAGTCAGGCGAACTTAGGGCCAACCGTTGCCGGCCTGGTCACGCTACAATTAGTCGAGGCCGGTTTTCCGTTGGCAGCCGCACAAGCTCAGGGGCAGCAAACTGCTGCCGCTGTGGTTCCACTCTACGCGGGTGGGTTCCTGATCAATGCCGTCCAACAAAACCCGGTCGAAGTGGAAACTCAGGCGATTTTTGCAGACTTCACCTATGACCTGACGGACAGTGTTAGGCTCTTTGGCGGCTTTCGATACGATACTGAAGAGCAGACCATTACGACAGGAAATGAAGTCAGCATTCTAACTCCACTTCCAGATCCTGCCGCGTTTCCTCCCATCGCTGCTGTGCTCACGCAAGTTAACGGACTGCTCGTCGCGAATGCTCTTGACGCAACTGAGGAGGCGACAACCTTACAGTCTCCAAGCTTTGATGCGTTCTTGCCAAAGTTCGGAATTGGCTGGGACATTGACGATAAACGTAGCCTGAATTTCATCGCGCAACGCGGCTACCGCTCGGGCGGTGTCGGCATCAATGTCGCGACTGCCAGCTCATACACCTTCGATGCGGAGTTTACTTGGAACTATGAGGCGTCATTCCGCAGCAAGTGGATGGACGATCGCCTGACGGTAAATGCCAACGCGTTCTTTACCGATTGGAGCGATCAGCAGGTCAATGTTCAGCTAAGTTCGAACACGTTTGACACAGAAACCCAAAATGCTGGGGCGTCTGAGGTCATGGGCCTTGAATTGGAAACGCAATATCGAGCGTCTGACAACCTAGATGTCTATGGATCAATCGGTATCGCAGAGTCAGAATTTACCGACTTCTGTGCCACGGTCTCGATTGCGGTCACAGATGGTCTTGAAACGTGCGAAGTCGATGGGGCAACCGGATTTGATTTTTCTGGAAATACGTTCGTCAACGCGCCCGATCTTACAATCGCTGGCGGTTTCACATGGCAAAATGAGAATTGGATTTTCAACGGCAACGCCAATTACGCATCGGCCTCGTTCAGCCAGCTGGCCCGCCCGCAAGAACAGAAAACCATTGACGAACGGACGCTGGTAAACTTTCGCGCAGGTTGGAGAAACGACAATTTTGGGATCTATCTTACCGGGGATAACATCTTTGACGAAGAGTATCTGACGTCTCTGTTTACGTTCGACCCAGCGAACAATTTCAACGATCCCCAGTTCGCCCGGTTCGGTCGCCCTCGGACATTCGCACTACAGCTCGAAGCAAGCTTCTAAGGGGACGGCACGCGGAGGGGCGGCACACTGGCTGCCTCTCCCGCCGCGAAATATGTTCATCATCTTATCATCGCTCTGCCTGTTGTATTTTGCTTGTGCACTCATGTACCAAGCTGATGACCGCCGCACGTCATTCGCCCAGGTGAAAAAGTCAGCGCAAATCCGGTTTTGTCTTCGTTCGGGCGCGGGCGTTTTGTTGGTCATTTCATTGCTCATCATGGCGCCCCTGCAAGGATGGCTTCGCGGCGTTCCGATCTGGCTCGGATTGCTTAGCTTAGCTTTTGTCTTGGGACTGTTTCTCGCCGCACAAAAGCCAAGCTGGCACGCGCCGAGTGCGATGATCGCCGGCGGGATTGGGGTCCTTGCGACCGTGGGAGCGGTTTTATGAGTCCTTTGACGATTGGTATCTTGCTCTTTGTTGTGACTCTGCTCGGAGTCGCGACGTGGAAGGCACCTCGCCTGACCAGTATTATTCTCTGGGCCCTCGTCGCCGCCATTCTTTTTGGCGCCGTCTTATTGCTGACTCTGCCATTTGAGTTTCGCTCTCTAGCGTTGTGGTTGTCCCTGGCCGTCCCCTTAATATGGCTCGGTTTTCAGTTTTTTTGCTACTGGGACAAAAAAGGCTGGCGTGTGGCGAGCGCCTTGATAACAATTTCAATCGTTAGCGGCGTCATCGTCGCTCTCGTTCCACCACCGGTATAAGGTAAAAACCATGGATCGCGCGCGGCACCTTAGAAATTATGATCTGCATTCATGGACGGGCATCACGCTCGGGTTGATCGTCTATATCGTAGCTTTGACCGGCACATTCGCGCTGTTCGATAATGAGATCAAAACTTGGGAAGATCCGACACTGCGCGTCGCGGTCGCGGATGAAGCGCCGCCGATCGCGGATGTGTTCTCGACCTGGGTCGAAGAGACGTCAGCTGGCGGGACGGAGCTGGAGTTTGTCCGCCTGAATTACCCTACGACTTATACGCCATATTTTTGGGGCTTTATTCAGTATCACGATGAGAATGATGTGCATGTGAATGCCAATCAGAAATGGCATGCCGAGACAGGAGAGCCGATTGCTGAACGCGGCAATGGCCTGTCCTATTGGACCTTGAATATCCATCGTGATTTCATGTGGCCAAGCTTTCTCGGCGGGCGACAAATCGGGCGATGGCTGGTTGGGATCATCGGCGTTGTGTTGATGCTCGCAATCCTGTCCGGTGTGATCGCGCATACGAAAATCCGCGAAGAAGCTTACGCGATGCGGCTGAAACGCTCGCAGCGATTAAAGTGGCAGGACAGCCATAAAGTGGTCGGTCTTTGGGGCCTTCCATTCTATTCCATGATCGCCTTCACCGGGGCCTTCTTAGGCGTTATCGGGCTAGTGTCTCAGCTGACTGCAGCCATTGCTTTCAAAGGTGACATAGACACGCTTATTGGTGCCGTGCTCGGTCCGGAAGCCGAGAGAACGGGTGTTGAGGTTCAAATGCTAAGCGCGGATGAAATCGCGCAAATGAGGCATCCGGAATCCAATGCAACACCACTGAGTTTCGTAGTCAGAAACTATGGCGACGAAACCTCTGAAATCGATATTTTCTATGCGCCCGATACGCAGCTTTCGACTGTGGAAATTATCTCTGTGGACGGCGCAACTGGTGCGCCCATTACCGATGACCCATTCAAAGTACAGCCGCTGGCGGGCCATTTCGTCAATGCAATGTCGCCGCTGCACTATGGGACCTATGGCGGTATCTGGCTGAAATTCCTGTACTTTGCACTTGGTCTGTCGCTTTCTGTGATCACGGCCCTGGGATGCATGATGTGGATAGAGCGGCGCAAGCATGGAAACGAAGGCAACAAATCCGAAGCCTTCTACAATCGACTGGGCAATTTCAACACGGGTGTGATCATGGGCCTGCCGGTCGCAGCGATCTCCATATTCTATCTCGATAAGCTCTATGTGGGAGCAGAGTCGGCGCGCTTGGCAGCGACCGGGTCAGTCTATTTAGGCGTTTGGGTCTTAGGGCTCGCCTATGCCTTCGTTCGCCGGAATGACTATTCAACAACGCGCGAGCTGCTGATGCTCACAGGGGGTCTCGCCATGGGTATTCCAGTGTTGAACGGGATTGCGACAGGCGACTGGTTCATTTCGCACCTAAACGCGGAGCACAGTGTTGCCGCTTGGGTTGATCTAGGAATGTTAATTTGCGGCGCGACGACCGTCGCAGCTGGATATCTATCTCCCGCTGACCGGAAAACAAAACGACGTTCGAACACAAAAATAGCGGCAGACCCTGAAGCCGCCGCTATTCCTGCTGAGTGATGCGAGAAACTTAGTTCTGAACTGCGAGCACAGCGTTTGACGCTGCGACCGTCACAGTCGCCAAATCCGCGTCCAAAGCATCTGGGCGGACCGCGCTTGGGTATGCATCGTCGAGTATTGCGATTGCGTCTTTGATTGCTGTCGCAGCTTGTTGGTCTACTGCTTCAATCGCATCAGCGCTTTCCAGAAAGACCGCTTCGCCGGCTTTAAGAAATCCGTAGCCGTCGAGGTATGGCTCGTACGCATCCGATTCCAGCGCAATGCGATACATATCCGCTGCGCGTTCGATCTGATCCACCGCGACACCGGCGGACACACTCGCCGCACTAGCATCGGTTGAAGGGGCCTTCTGCGCCGCTGCGCGCAGGGCCGCGATTATATCACCGGCTCGGGCATTGATTTGTTCGGGCGTTTCACCGGCGAAAATCGCGGCCGATGTTTCGGTCAGTTTATCGCTAAAGTCGACAACTCCGAGCTGGGCGAAAACGTCTTGGCTCTCAAACAGAACTTCGGAAACTGGGTGGGCGAACATTTCCGCCGCTGCATCATTCTCACCGAGTGCGTGCGCATCGCGGGCCGCGATAATATGTGCCTCGGTGATGGCGAGGATGGAGAGGAATACAACCGGATCGGTGACAGCTTGCGAGATGACGACGCCGCCTTCGCCTTCTCCCGCTTCAGCTGCGACTGGTTCCTCCGCCTCGATCAGAGGCGTCGCGGTTGCAATCTCTGTTTCCGGCGATTCGGCAGCGTCTTCTGTCGGTGTACAAGCCGCGAGCGTGCCGCTGGCAAGCGCAACCCCGAGTCCTAGTTGGGACCAGCGTTTTAGAGTTATTGTCATAGTCAAAATCCTAGACTGTTTACTTGGAATACTATGCTAGTATGACCGTATTGATAATCATTCGCAAGTGGGGGAATCGATGTTCATCACAATTGCAAACGCATTAGATCCGGACGCTCTCGAGCAGGTTCAGAACTTGATGGCGACTGTTCGTTGGACGGATGGCGCTGAGACCGCGGGTAAAACTGCGCGTGGGGTCAAGCGAAACCTCCAAGCTGATCTGACGACCCGAACTGGCACGCAGTTGCGTGATCTGATCGCGAAAGCCGTTACGAATAATTCTGTATTGCAGGCCGCGGCGCAACCTCTTCGTTTCTCAAAACTTCTCGTCAGCAAAACCGACAAGGGGGGAGGGTATGGACTGCACATCGACAATGCGCTGATGCCCCTCGGCATTGAAAAGATGAGAACAGACCTGTCATACACGCTCTTTCTGTCTGACCCAGAAGCCTACAAAGGCGGCGAATTACAAGTCGAGCATGCTGGGCAATCGATGAGTTTGAAGCCGGGAGCCGGCGATCTGGTTCTTTATCCGTCAACCAGCCTGCACAGCGTAAGTGAAGTTGTATCGGGAACGCGCCTTGCGTGTGTCGGATGGATTGAAAGCCGCGTCCAACGCCCAGATGATCGAGAATTGTTATTTGATATGGCCAATCTTAAAACGGCGCTCTCAAAACAATATCAATTACAGTCTCCAGAGATGCTGATGTCCGCCAAAATCCTCTCAAATCTCATTCGCAGATTTAGTTGACTTTCTGTTGAAATAGTCTGCTGCACGACACGTTAGAAGATATATTCAGCGACGCGCCTGTTAGAACCATGAATTAGAAGCACTTGATCTACGATCCTAAACATGCGAATGAGTTGCAAAAGCAATAATAGGCTGGAGCATTCGTGAGTGATCTGATTCAGAAATGCCTTGATGCTGGATTGAGTATGACCACTGCGCGACGGGCGATCTTGCGTGCGCTGGAAAACTCTGAAGATCATCCTGATGCGTTTGTGTTGCATGACCGTGCAAAAGCCTACGATCCTACCATTGCTCAGGCGACTGTTTACCGAACCATGCGGATCCTGGAGCAAGAGGGCTTGGTGGAGAAACACGACTTTGGCAATGGTCGGGCGCGGTACGAAGAGGCCGAGAAAGCGCAACATGATCATTTGATAAATCTCAGCACTGGCGAAATTATTGAGTTTCAAGACCCGGGTCTTGAAGCCCTAAAAATTGAGATCGCGAAACGACTTGGATTCCACCTAAAGGACCACCGGCTCGAGCTCTACGGTGTTCCAAGAAAATGAGCGGTCAGATCGTTCTGCGCGCGATCGCGGCAGGTCTTATGATCGGACTCATGGCCCTCATTCTTTGGAGGTGGCAAATTAATGGGTGGGGCTCAATCGTTTGGCTGGCATCAGCCATATTTATGATGGTCATCCGAGCCCCCTATGCGGCGCGGAATAAAGAGAATGTGATTTCGGAGCAGTTCGCCATAAACACGGAGCGAGTCTTGTTGTTTTTGGTGACGGTTGGCGGAACGTTACTACCGGTCGTGCATTTCTCCACTGGCCTCTTAGGCATCGCAAACTTCAATGCACCGCATTGGCTCGCCGCAATCGGCATTCTGCTCTTGATTCCAGGTCTTTGGTTGTTCTGGCGGAGCCATGCAGACCTCGGACGCAATTGGAGTGTCACGACTGAGTTGAGGGAGGAGCATACGCTGGTCTCGCGCGGCGTGTACAACCGCGTTCGTCATCCAATGTACTCGGCAATTTGGCTGATCTTTTTGTCTTACCCGTTTTTGATTCATAATTGGATCGTGGGGTCTGCTGCAATTGTAGCGTTTGCGATCATGTATGTCGTGCGCGTTCCGATTGAGGAGGCGATGATGCGCAAGGAGTTTGGGGATGCGTATCAAGTCTATGTGGCTCGGACTGGCCGTATCTGGCCGCGATTGTGGAATTGACGTTTCTCTTCCTATTTGCACTTGATAATCATTCGCAATTATGTTGAGGTCATTCCAACGCAATAGGAGGCTTAAATGCTTGCGACGCACGTGGACACAATTGCTTGGCTCGAACGACAATTCTCCGAACTTGAAAACTGGCGTCGAGAGTTGATCGGAGAAGGGGCTTGCGAACTGTGCCGACTGGAGCAGATCGATCTGCATCGAACGTGGTTGGAGACCCAAATCTCGCGTCTCATCGCCTCTAACCTTAATCCCGTTATGTAACCCCTTTGGGCTGCAACATGTTCGACGCCATCGCGCTGTGGCGTCTCCTCTCG
>JBCBCS010000133.1:0-9263 GCA_038530475.1 Pseudomonadota bacterium | reverse complement strand
TTGTTCGGCTCTGAGCAAAACTTGTGGGCGACAATGATATCTCCCCCAAACCATTGATTTCGTATAGGTTATAGCCAAGGTAGGCTTGGACTTCGCTAACCGCAGGCGTTGGGTTGGTGATGGGCACGGAACACAGTGTCACTGCAAGGATTGCGTCCCATGGCGCGTCAAACGGGACGGAAACTGTCATTTCATGCATCATCACCGAAATCGCCTCAGCGATGACCGGCTGGCCATCGACTGTAACCTTAACGGGCTCAATGATCGCGTCGCCCAACGGCGCGGTGTCCACCTGGAATTGATTGAGGTCGACCCGACCGTCTTCTGTCGCCCACAAGTTTTGCTCAGAGCCGAACAAATCAGCAATCTCAGACGCTGGCAGCGTGAGATAGATGTCGACGTTGTCATCGCTGCGGTTCACGATCAGTTGAATGGACGAAGGCGCAATGTCAGATCCGGCACCGGCCGGAAGTGCCAGTGCCAAACCGCATGTCAGGGCAGCCAGAAGTTGGCGGATCATGTCCAATTCCACGTCCTCTTTCGTCGGCACACGATATAAGTGCCAAGAACCGCAGGGCAATGATCACGTCAATGAACGGACCCATTCTGCAAACAATCCCGCCGCCGGGTGCTTGTCCTCCACTGCCATGTAGTACCCGTCTTGCGACGTAAGGCTGGCCGGGTGCACTTGCCTCATCCGTCCTGAATTGAGCGCGGATGCTGCGAGAAGGCGACTGATCAACGCCACTCCGACGCCATCAACAGCCATTTGCAACGCCATGCCGAAACTGTCGGCAAAGAATCGCGGCTGGCCCGCTGTTCCGATCCTTTCGGCCCAGCTTTGCCAGCCGTCAGACGTTCCAACCGCTTCGATCAACGGCAATTCCGTCAGCGGCCCGGTCAGATCCCGGGCCGCGACGGCGATAAGTTCTGCTGGTTCCAACGGCAACGCATTGTGCCCAATCTGGGCGGCTGACCCGAACCGGATTTCCACATCGGCCCGGGTTGTCTGGACTTCGTCGGGCCAGATTGTGCTGATAAAGCGGATCGCGACCTCGGGGTGGGCCTGCGCGAAGGTCGCCAGGTTGGGGAGGATCACCCATTGCGCGACACTGACCGAGGTCGCGACGGTCAAGACCGGTTGGTCTGCATCGACGACGAATGGACGCGTGGCTTCCTGCAAGGTCTTCAGTGCAGTGCCAATCTGCGGCAGCAATCGGCGCCCCTGATCGGTGAGGGCCAGCCCACGCGCCCGACGCACAAAGAGCGTCACATTCAGATGTGTTTCCAGTGCCTTGACCTGCTGACTCACCGCCGATTGCGTTAACCCAATCTCTTGTGCGGCGGCGGTAAAGCTCAGGTGCCGCGCCGCCGCGTCAAACGTTCGGAACCAGGTGAGAGGCGGAAGGGATTTCATTTTCCGAATCCAAGCGTAAGCCGGTCATTAGTATCACTAATACCTAAGCCTGTGATTCATTCGTTTGTCAAAAGAGACTGGGCAATTGATGGTCTCGACGACCCTAATTCAGGAGCAAGACCCGCCATGGAGCCCGCGATCCGCAAAATCGTCACGTATGACGAAACGACCCTGATCGAAGGCTTCAAGACCACAGCGGAGCCATGGCGCACCTGCGCAGTGGCGGCGGTGGTTGAGAACCCGTGGGCGGGTCGGTTTGTCGAAGATCTATCCCCGGAGATACGCGCATACGGTCCGGTCTTGGGAAAACTGTTGACCGATCGGATCGCGGCGTTGGTCGGAGGCGCTGAGAGGATCGAGGCCTATGGCAAAGCTGCCGTTGTAGGACTCGACGGGGAGATTGAGCATGCTTCGGGCCTGATCCACACCCTACGGTTCGGAAACCACTACCGCGAGGCCGTTGGCGCGAAGTCCTACCTTGCTTTCAGCAACACTCGTGGCCCGGCCAATGCGCCCATTCAGGTGCCGCTCATGGACAAGAACGACGCTGGACGACGCTCGCATTACTTGACGCTACAATTCTCAATTCCGGACGCCCCACGGGCGGATGAAGTGGTCGTGGTGCTAGGGGCTGCGCTTTCCGGACGGCCGCACCATCGCATCGGCGACCGGTATCAGGACCTCAAGGATTTGGGCCATGACGTGGACAACCCGGCCGCGGTTTAGGCGCGGCCCGCTCGCCACCATCGAAGCCGGGGAGGGCCGGTCTGTCGTTCTGATCCACGGGGTTGGATTACGGGCTGAGGCATTCTCAGCGCAGGCGAATGCGTTGGCAAGCGTCGCGCGCGTCATGTCCATTGATTTGCCGGGCCATGGGGAAAGCCCGGCGCAACCGGCAGATTCCCTCGCGGACTACACAGACGTCGTCGCACAGGTCTGGCCGGAACGATGCATCGTCATCGGCCATTCCATGGGCGCCGTGATCGCGCTTGATTTGGCGTTGCGGTATCCGAAAGTGATCGCCGGAATCGTGGCGTTGAATGCCATTTTTGAACGGTCGTCCGAGGCGTCAGTGGCCGTACAAGCGCGCGCCAATGCGTTGGACGGGGTCACGCCTGCGGATCCGACCGTGACCCTCACTCGCTGGTTTGGCGATGCCCCGTCCCCAGAGCGGGAGGCTTGTGCCCGCTGGCTTACAGACGTCGACCCAGCCGCCTACAAGTCCGCCTACACGGCCTTTGCCCACCATGATGGGCCGGACCGCGCCGCCCTCTCGTCGCTTGATATCCCTACGCTGTTCATCACCGGTGAGGACGAGCCCAATTCGACCCCGGCCATGTCTCGCACCATGGCTGATCTGGCCCGACAGGGTACGGCCCGGATTGTGGCCGGTGCCGCCCACATGATGCCGATGACCCACCCGGGAGAGGTCAACGCGCACCTTCTCTCCTTCCTCGAAACCTGTCCGCATTAGGAGCCTGCCATGGACTTCTCCCTTTTCGCGCATATGGAACGTCTGACGCCAGAGCAGGACCATCAGACGCTCTATTCCGATTTCATTGACCTGTGCAAAATGGCCGATGACGGCGGGATGCGCGCGATCTGGACGGGGGAGCATCACGGCATGGAATTCACCATTGCCCCCAACCCGTTCATTACGCTTGTTGACCTCGCGCACCACACCAAGAACGTGCGCCTTGGCACTGGTACCGTGATCGCGCCCTTCTGGCACCCGATCAAACTGGCCGGCGAAGCGGCCTCTGCCGATCTTCTGACCGGGGGCCGGATTGAGCTCGGCATCGCCCGCGGCGCCTATTCCTACGAATACGAACGCATGATGCCCGGCATGGACGCGATGGAGGCAGGATTACGGATGCGAGAGACGACGCCGCTCTTGCCAAAGCTGTGGGAGGGAGACTGCGCCCATGAGGGGGAATTCTACAGCTTCCCGGCCACGACTAGCGCCCCCAAGCCTGCGCAGACTGGCGGGCCGCCCATCTGGATTGCTGCCCGTGATCCCAATTCTCACGCTTTTGGTGTGCAGTCGGGATTCAACATTCAGGTCACCCCGCTTTGGCAAGGGATAGAAGAGATCGAGATATTGATGGGCCGCTTCAACACGGCCTGCGCCGATTACGCCGGGCCGCGCCCGAAGATCATGCTGCTGCACCACACCTATGTCGGGTCCGACGCAGACGATATGGCGCTCGGCGCGCAAGAGCTGTCCCGTTTCTACTGCTACTTTGGCGCGTGGTTCCAGAACAAGCGGCCCGTAACCCAGGGCCACATCGCTGCGCTGTCAAACGACGAAATGGCGGCCAACAAGATGATGTCGCCTGAAAACATGGCGCGGGACTTGACGATTGGCACCGCGCAGGACGTGATTGATCAGATCAAACGTTACGAAGACCTCGGCTTTGATGAATACTCATTCTGGATCGACTCCGGGATGAGTGCGGAGCGCAAGCGTGCCTCGCTCGCCCGGTTCATCGACGAAGTGATGCCTGCATTTTCCTGAAGGACGCCCTGCGATGCCCCACTACCAACTCTACATTGATGGCGCGTTTTGTAATGGCAGCGACGGTCAGGCGATGGCGACGCAGAACCCGGCAACGGGGGAGGACTGGGCAACATTCGCCTGTGCATCAGCCGATGATGTGGCGCGGGCCGTGGCGGCTGCGGGTCGCGCACTTGGCGATCCTGCATGGCGCGATCTGACGCAAACGGCGCGTGGCAAGCTGCTCTATCGCTTGGCCGATCTGATTGAGGCACATGCCCAAGACCTTGGCCGGATCGAGACGACCGACAGCGGCAAATTGCTGGCCGAAACAGCCAGCCAGACGGCCTATGTCGGTGATTATTACCGCTATTTTGCAGGCCTCGCTGACAAAATCGAAGGCGCGGTCTTGCCCATCGACAAACCGGACATGCATGTCTTTACCCGGCGCATGCCGATTGGCGTTGTCGCTGCCGTTGTGCCTTGGAATGCGCAGATGTTTCTGACCGCGACCAAGCTCGGTCCGGCACTGGCCGCCGGATGCAGCGTTGTTCTGAAAGCGTCAGAACTGGCCCCTGCACCCATGCTCGAATTCGCCAAACTGGTGCATGAGGCAGGGTTTCCGCCGGGGGTGGTCTCTATCGTCACCGGGGACGCCGACAACTGCGCGATCCCGCTGACCCGTAACCCCGATGTCGACCGCATTGCCTTTACCGGCGGGCCTGAGACAGCCCGCCATGTGGTGCGCAATTCCGCCGAGAATTTCGCGGTCACGTCTTTGGAACTCGGTGGGAAATCCCCGATCCTCGTCTTTGACGATGCCGATCTGGATGGCGCGGCCAACGGACTTATCGCGGGCAATTTCGGCGCGTCCGGTCAAAGCTGTGTCGCGGGATCGCGTGGGCTGGTGCAGCGCGGGATCTATGACGCGCTCGTGGCGAAGATCGAGGAAAAGGCTGGCCGGATCGTCGTTGGTGATCCACTTGATCCGGAGACGCATGTCGGCCCGCTCTGCACATCTGCTCAGATCGAACGGATCAAGGCAACGCTTCAGGTCGCGAAGGGGCAGGGGGCCAAGGTTCGGTTTGGCGGTGCGCCGCTCGACCGTGCTGGCAATTACATGCCGCCGACCCTTGTGGAGTGTCAAAGCCCTGCCACCGAGACCCTCAAGGTTGAGATGTTTGGCCCCATCATGTCGCTGCTGCCCTTTGAGAATGAGGAGGAGGCGATCGCGTTGGCCAATGACAGTGAATTTGGTCTCGGCTCGGGTATCTTCACGCAAAACCTCGCGCGGGCGCACCGGGTCTCTGCGCGGCTTCGATCCGGGATGTGCTGGATCAACACCTACCGGGCGGTGTCGCCAATCGCCCCGTTCGGCGGGTTCAACCAATCAGGCTATGGTCGCGAGGCGGGGCTGGATTCGGTGCTCGATTACACCCGCACCCAGACAACGTGGATCAACACCTCAGAGGCCCCGATGGCCAACCCGTTCGTTATGCGGTGATCCGAGCCAGCGTCGCGATACCTTCATAGGGCTCCAGAACCATGTCGCGGGACAATGGGTCGGGGTCCGTGGTTGTCGCCGCGACGAGGTCGCCCTCGATCACGGCGATGTCGGGCAGCGTCACGCCGACTTCATCGGAGGACAGGTTCACCAGAACAACCAGTGTCGCGTCAGCACTTTGCCGCAGATATGCGAAGACTTGGGGGTGATCGACAAGGATCGGGATAAAGCGTCCATCGGTAAGCACGGGCTCCACCCGGCGCAATTGAATAAGTTTCTGATAAAAATAAAAAATTCCGTTTGGGTTGGCCGTGTCGTCAGCCACGTTGATGGCCTTGAAATTCGGGTTCACGTCAATCCATGGGGTGCCATCGGTGAACCCCGCCTGTGGCCCGGCGTCCCACTGCACCGGGGTGCGGGCATTGTCGCGGCCATTGGCATTGGCCCCTGCGATGAAATCAGCCTCTGAGCGGCCTGCAATGCGGGCCTCCTCCCACATGCCGAAGGTTTCAATGTCGCGGAACTGATCGAGCCGGTCAAAGGCCACGTTTGTCATCCCGATCTCTTCGCCCTGGTAGACGTAAGGCGTGCCGCGCAGTCCATGCAACGCCAGCGCGAGCGCCTTGGCCGACCTGACCCGCCACCGGCCGTCATCGCCATGCTTTGACACCGCGCGGGGCAGGTCGTGGTTCGACCAGAAGAGCGCGTTCCAACCGTCATCGGCCATCACATCCTGCCATTCAAACAGGACCGATTTCAATTTTGGAAGGTCGAGCGGCAGTGGGTGCCACTTGCCATGCTCCGGATGCCAGCCTGCCATCACATGGCTGAATTGAAACACGGTATCGAGTTCAGCCCGACCACGTCCACAATAGAGCAGCGCGGTCTCTGGCGACACGCCCCAGCTTTCACCAACGGTCAGCACATCGCGGCCCGTCAGCGTTTCCCGGTGCATTTCCTGCAGGAATTCATGCAGATAGGGGCCTTCGATGAAGTGGCTGTTGTCGACGTCCTTGCCAATCAGATCGATCACATCCATGCGGAAGCCGCCGATCCCTCGATCAAACCACCAGTTCATCATGTCGTAGATCTCGGCCCGCAGCGCCGGGTTTTGCCAATTAAGATCCGGCTGACCGGGTGCAAATTGGTGAAGGTAGTACTTTCCAACCTCAGGAACCCACGTCCACATCGGCCCGCCGAAATACGACCTGTCCTTACTCGGAAGTCCGTTGCCAGGACCGGGCGCACGCCAGATGAAGTAATCATGCTCAGGAGAGGTCGGATCGGCCTTGGCTTTTTCGAACCATTTGTGTTGATCTGAGCAGTGATTGACCACCAGATCCATCACTATTCGAATGTCGCGCGCACGCGCTTTGGCAATCAAATCATCCAAATCATCGAGCGTTCCGAATTCCGGCGCGATGGCGCGGTAATCGGAGATGTCATAACCATTGTCGACCATGGGCGACGCGTAGACCGGCGACAGCCAGATGAACCCGATGCCGAGCTCTTGCAGATGATCCAGTCGGGACAATATGCCGGGAATATCGCCGATCCCGTCATCATTGCTGTCCTGAAAGCTGCGAGGATAAATCTGATAGCCAGTGGCTGTCTGCCACCAGGGCGCATCGCGTTGGGTCATCCGATCCCCAATGTCCTAAGAGTGGAGCACAGAACGCGGAGGGCCACGTCCGGCTTGAATCTGATGCAGCCCTATCCGTCTCCGACGATAGTGAAACTGCCAATCACTTTTATGACCTCGCCCAGGTAATTCGAAACAGCAACCCCGGTACTTTCGACCATGACCGTTTCGCCGTCCGCACGCAGCAGGCGCGCCTGAAACCTGAACTCACCCCCCGGCGTCGCAACCTGTTCTACAACAGATCTGACGCGTTCCACATCATCGGGATGGTAATAGGCGAGAGCGGAGTCAACGTTGGGGTGATAGTCGCCTTTGTCCAAGCCATGGATGTCGAATACCTTGTCCGTCCAGTAGACCGTCTGCTCTTGCGTATCCAATTCCCAATACCCAAGACCTGCCTGTTCGCTGAGCTTCCGGATGCGGCTCACGGCGCTGAGGGTTTGATCCACAACATCAATGAACCCTGTCAGGTCTGTGCCGACATTGTAGATCGTGTCCTCCCCCGTTGAGGGATGTTTGTACACATGGCGTTCCAGCGCCAAGACCCTGTCCCTGTCTTCGGTTTGATCTTTCACAATGAAGATCGCTTCGCCTTTTTCCAACTTGCCATTCAGCAAGTCGCGGTCGATCGCCGCTTCCCGTTCCGCAAGCTCCTTAGGCATAATGTCCGAGATGTTCTTGCCCAGAACGTCTTCTGTGGTTCGGCCAAGGGCGGCCGCAGATGTATTTGAAATCCGCAAGACCTTACCATCGATCGTTCGGTTCATCAGGAAGATACGCTTCATTTCCAGGAGCATCTTCAGTTCAGCCGCTTCAGCAGCGACATTTGGCAGGATGGTGACCACCATCGTCAGGCCAAGGATTTTTCCGTGCTCATCAAAATACGGCGTGCAGGTCAAAATGACCTGATCACCTTTGGAATTAAACTCGTGTGTGGTGGTCTGTCCAAGCCGCAAAGCTTCGCTGCATATTGGAGCAAGGGCGGGGTAGCCTTCGGGCAGATTGGCCTGACTGACATGCGGCGTCTGTTGCGGTGTCCTGATCTGGAACAGATCGCTCGCCGCGGCCGTCATCTGGGTGATCTGCAAGGCTGAATCGGTCACGATAATTGGCAGGGGCGCACTTTGCAGCACGCTGGTCAATTCACCCGTCCGACCGCTGAGCTCAGATGTCGTGATCTGAAGCTCTTCGTTGACGGTAATCAGCTCTTCATTGGTCGACTGAAGCTCTTCGTTCGATGTTTCAAGCTCTTCGTTGGTCGCTTGCAGTTCCTCATTGGTGGATTGCAATTCTTCGTTAAGCGCCTGCAATTCCTCGTTCGAGGTTTCAAGCTCCTCGATCGTCTGTTGCAAAGCCTCTCGCGTGACCGCGACTTCGTTCTCAAGGTCGCTGATGCGCTCAGCGCTCGCCGCGCTGAGGTCCAGTTCCGAACCGTCAACCGTTGGCCGGGCAGGTGGTGAATCAATTGTGTTAAAGACGATCAACCCGGCGCGTTCATTCACCCGTGGCGCGACAATCGGATAAACACCCAGCTGGACAGCCTTGCCAGAACTTTCGTCAAATTCATGACGGATCCCCTGTCGGAAGGTCTTGTTCTTCAGCGCGATCGTCACAAGGCTGCGGGCTTCTTCGCGCAGAGGGGAGCGGAGCAGATCAATGTGCATCTTCAATTTGCTTTGCGCGGTCACTTCGACGAATTGAGAGATGCTGCCATTCACCCGAAGGATCGTGCAGTCTTCATCCACAAGGATCGAATTTTCACCGAGAGCCATCATCAGCGCGTCGAAAAATTGTCGATCGGTCGAGGTCTCAGCTTCGCGGTTGCGTGTGGCCGGGCTTTGGCGGGCCGTCGTTGTCGACATACTTGGGATGTTGGGCATTTGATAACTGCCCACAGACTGCGCAATCGTGCGTTTGCGGTAGACATGCGTGCCTGGGCTATCAGCGACAAAAAGCTCATCAGAACCGGCCACGGATTCAGCTGTGCCCAGAAACAGCAATGCTTCGGGCGACATCGAATAGTGAAAGCGGGACATCACCTTCTTTTGCAGCGCATGGCCGAAATAGATGAGCAAGTTGCGGCAGCACAGAAGGTCCACCTTCTGGAACGGCGGATCCTGGCAGACGTTGTGATCCGAGAACAGAACCGCCGACCGCAGCATGTCCGTCACCCGGACGCCATCGCCGTGCTGGACGAGGTAGC
>JBCBCS010000132.1:0-9276 GCA_038530475.1 Pseudomonadota bacterium | reverse complement strand
GAAAGACCGCAGTCTGAAGAGCGGCGGAAACTCCGTAACTCATGCCACAATCTCCTCTTGCGCGGTGCAGACGAGGTAGCGGGCGTCAATGTCATCCTCGGCCACAGCCAGGATGAGGAAAATGCGATCGCCCTCGCGGAAGCGTTGGTTGGGCAGCGGACGCGCCTCAGATCCGGGGGCCGCACCTCGCGTGATGATCTCATAGGACACCCGGCTGAGCGGGCCGCCGATGGCCGCGGTTTCACGGCCCGTTCGTGCCGTGATCCGCGCCCAGAGCGTGCCAAGCGGTGTCCAGCCTGCCGTGAAGCCCCCGGCCCCGTCGGGCACCTGCGTCGGTGTTTCGAGCACCAGCTGTCTGTTCAAACGATAGCCCATCAAAGGACCCCCAGACGCATCTGGCGGTAGCGCTCGATGAGGGCTGAGACGCCAAACGGCATACAGCCACCGTCATACTGAACCTCATGCCGGTATTCGTAGTAATGTGCGGCCAGAAGCATCACCGCTTGCGCCAGATCGGCGGGCAGATCGCTCCATTCCGGGCCGAAGCCTGCGAGCATGCGGATGCGGGCGGAGCCTGCGGAGGGAATAGAGGGCAGCACGCCGGTCGCGGTCAGCATCGGGCGCTGCATGTCCGGCGTGAGGCCGTAACTGTCAGACGCCACAATCGTCTCATTGCCGATGCGGTCGACCAATGCGACTTCTTCGATGGCGTTAACGGGGGCGATGGGCAGCACTTGGGCGCACGGATCGCGCCAGCGGGTCACCGACCACGAAAAGGCGCGCTCAATCAGTGCCTTACCGGTCCGCGCTTCAATCGCGGCCAAAGCTGAGCGCAGGAAGCCTTCAAGCAGATCGTCCTGCAAGCCATCATCCGAGAAGCCGGAGCCGAGGCGCAAATGCTCTTTGAACAGGGCGACCGGCAGCGCGCTGGCCGGAGGCGTGGTTTCTTCGATCAACATCATGGACAACTCCGCTGGGCTCTCGAATTTCGGTCTTGGATGGAAAACCCGGGCGCATGCCCCCCGCATTGCTTGGACGGAAGGAAGCAGCTGGACAACGCGGAGGTGATACTCTCGCGTCACGCACACGCCCGGGATCTGGACAGGCCCGAAGGCCCACCCAACTGGGACGGCACCGTTTAGGCGATGCCGAACTTCAGCAGTTTGATCGCGGCGTAATCGCTGATCGCACCGCCCACGCGCTTGGTCGCATAGAACAGGACATGCGGCTTGGCGCTGAACGGGTCACGCAGCACGCGCAGGTCCGGGCGTTCGGCCACGGTGTAGCCCGCGCCAAAGTCACCAAAAGCGATGGCCGTGGCATCCGTGCCGATGTCGGGCATGTCCTCGGCGATCATCACCGGGTAGCCCAGCAGACGGGCAGGCTCACCCGCCGTCAGACCGTCCGACCACAGGAAGCGACCGTCATTGTCCTTGAGCTTGCGCACAGCGCCCGCAGTCTTGGAGTTCATGACGAAGGTGCCGTTGGCGCGATATTCCGCACCCAGCGCATAGACCAGATCGATCAGCGCATCCGCGCCTGCAAAAGCACCATCCGCACCGGTCACGACATAGCCAAGGTTGCCCCAGGCCCAGACGTCGTTGTCGACGGTGGGGGCGGTCATGATGCCAGCCGGCTTGTCGATGCCGTCGCCATTGATAAAGGCCGCCGCTTCAGAGCGGGCGAACTTGTCGGCGATGCGGCCAGCAAGCCAGCCTTCGATGTCAAACGCTGAATCGTCCAGCAGGCGCTGGGACGCTTTCGGCAGGGCAGAGAGCTCATGCAGGGCAATGGTGATGCGGTCGATCTGCGGCGTGTCGGTCTCATTTGCGGAACCCGTCTCAGTGGCCCAGCCTGCGCCCATATCAGCATGATCGATGAGCACGTCGTAGGACGTGGCCTCAACATTCACCACATTGGCGATGGCCCGGATCGACGCGGTGGAGGCGAGGACCGATTGCACCGTCTCGGAGGTCACCGGATCAACGAGGTAGCCACCATCCGCAGCGACAGCCGTGGACATGGACTTGCCCTCAAGCTCAAGCCCGCGCAGGCCGTCATCATTGCCAGAGCGGAGGTAATCCTCAAACGCCTTCTGGTGCGGCGCCTCAACAGAGGCAGCAGCCGACAGCGCAGGGCGCGCTGTGGTCATCATGGATTTGCGGTCAAGTTTGGTCATGCGGTCATCCTGCTCTTGCAACTTGGATTGAATGTCAGTGGTGAAGTCTTTGAAATCGGACATGAATCCCGCCATGGCGGTCTTCAGCTCCTGGGCGGGGGCAGACGCAGCTTCCCCGGCCCGAGACGACTTCGTCTCAGGGTTGGTCATACTCAGATCCTTTGGTCTAAGGGTGAAACGCCGGTGCCTAATCCCGGCCCAAAAGGGCACGGGCATCGTTCAACACCCCCGCCAGTTCACGCATGGCGGTCTCGATGGGCGCATCGCCCTTCGCCCCCACCCGCGCATCGGGAAGCATCGGGAAGGTGACAAGCGACACCTCCCAAAGCTCCAGCTCGGACAACAGGCGACCGCCCGTGTCATTCTTGGTGGCCCGCAGCGTGCGGTAGCCGATGGACAAACCGTCAATCGCGCCTGCCTCAATCAGCGCCGCCGCCTCACGGCCTTTTTCGACGTCGCGCAGGATGCGGCCTTTGACATAAAGCCCGGCCGTGTCCTCGCGCACCTCATCCCAAACGCCGATGGGCTGGGCCGGGTCGTGCTGCCACAGCATCTTGACGCTGTGGCCCTTGGCGGAAAGCTTGGCCAATGAGGCCGCATACGCGCCTTCCGCCACCACATCGCCCCCCTGATCGGCCTTGCCGAAAAGCGAGGCATAGCCGCTGATCTCAATGGCATCGTCAGTGGCAACCGTGTCGCCTAAAGCCATGAATTTATGTTCCAATGTCATCTCGCCCCTCCTCAGGGTGCCACATGCAGGAGTTGTTCAAACGCCTGCGCCAAAACCACCGCAACCACGCCGTAAACCGCCAGCCACAACCGCCGCTCCAACCGCTCCATCATCGCCTCAAGCTTGCCCATCTGGGTGTTGAGCTGGGCGAATTGCAGCGCGGTCATACGTTCCTGCGCCTCGATGCGCAGGGACGGGCCGCATTCGAAAACCTCACGCCCCTCAGCCATCGCCGACCTCCAGAGCGGGCAAGCCAAGAAGGCTACGCTTTTCCGCATCCGTCAGGAAAGAGGCCGCACCGATGCGCTTCCACTGGGCGTCGCGTTCCGCAGACAGCGCCGGGATCTGATCAAGGTCAGGTTTCAGATCGAACCGTTCGCCAGAATAATCCCCCAGCCAATCGGCAATCGCCCCCGCCACGCGCGTCACCAGCGGCAACACCGTCAGGCGGTAGAAGGCGCGGTTCGCCTCTTGGTAGTTGGCGTAGGTCGCATCGCCCGGAATGCCGAGCAACATGGGCGGCACGCCAAACGCCACAGCAATCTCGCGCGCGGCGGCTTCCTTGGTTTTCTGGAATTCCATGTCCGAGGGCGAAAAGCCCATCGGTTTCCAATCAAGCCCCCCTTCGAGCAGCATCGGACGGCCCGCATTGCGCGCGCCCTGGTGCTGGGTCTCCATCTCGCTCAGCAGACGGTCATATTGATCGGGCGACAGCTGAGACCCGGCGTCAGAGCCGGAATAGACGATCGCCCCAGACGGCCGCGCCGCATTATCGAGCAGCGCCTTGGACCAGCGCGATGCCGCGTTGTGCACGTCAAGCGCGGTCGCCGCCGCCTGCATGGGCGAGAGACCGTAATGGTCGTCCTGTGGATGAAAGCTCTTGATATGGCAGACAGGCGAGGGGCCATCACCCAGGGCAAAGCGATGCTTGCGCCCGCTCACCGTGTAATCATAGGCCACCGGCCAGCCATCGGCACCGGGGACAATCGACATCCGGTCAGACCGCAGGACGTGCAGCTCAACCGGGCCATCGTCGCCGCTCACAGCCTCAACATAGCCGTTGCCCGTCAGCAAAAGCTGACCAAACAGCGCCTCGAACAGTTCCGCCCGACCCTGCGCCCCATTGGGGCGGCTGATGAGATCCAGCACCGGGTGCGTGTCATACCGACGTTCCGCATCCTGCAGAACCAGCGGCAGTGCCGCGGCGGCCTCAGCGATCAGCTTCACCGACCGAAAGCCAACCGGATTGGCGGCAAAGCCAGAGCGCGTCAGGGACGCTGCATCCCGCGCCCCCCAGACCGACCGGCCCGCACTGCCCCAGGCGGCGATCTTGCCCGTGGCAGAGGCCTTTTGTTCGGGCACTGCTACCTCAGCCGCTTCCGTTCGCTTCAGAAAATCAAACATTCAAATCTCCTCAGGGTCCGCCCATCGAACTGGCGTCTGGTCCGTGTGATGAAATTTCGACGAAAATTGTGAACGACCGGGAAAGCGACCGTCCGGTGGGTGCGCAACAGGGCCGCACACCCTTCGTTTTGTGGGGTCAGAGTGACCGCATCCGCGGGGCGCGGAACGATTTGGCAGGCTCCAGAATCAGGTCCGTGATCGCCCAGACGAGCGCATCGAGACGGTCAGGCGACCCCTGCCCTTCGAACCCCTGTGCCGTCATCTGACACATCTGATCCTCCAACGCGCCAAGGCCGCGCACATGCCGCACCCGGTCCTGCTCATAGAGCGCGGCTACGGGCTCCGCCCGGAGCGCCTTGCCCTTCGACGCGTGCACCGCGCGGAACGGGACGGTGTCATCGACAGAGCGGATGATCGTCTCAACCATCGCGCCGCCCTGGTTGACCTCTGCCACCATCCGATCCGCGCTATGTCGATCCATCGCGTCTATGGCTGCGGCGGCCCATTCGTTTGGGCTGGCACCTTGCACGCTCGCATCTTCGAGCACAACCGCCCGCCAATCGCGCGGCGGTCCTTGAGTAACTGCCCCCACCACAACGATCCCGCATTCATCGGACGACGCCTTGGCCCCGGCGGGCGGGTCAACAGCGACAACGATCCGGTCGAGCACGGGAACCGCGTCGATGCGCCCCGCTTCGATCTTCTCAGACGACCACAGCGCGCCTTCGACATCGGACAAAAGCTCGCCCTCAAGCTCCTGCTGCCCGAGCCGTGTGCCCGCATAGCGTTCGCGCACTTCTTCCAGAAAACTCTCCGCCAGATAGGGTGCGTTGGCCCAGGTCGGCGCGTGGGTCTGAACGGTACTGTCCCGCTCCAAGAGGTCTTTCAATATTTCAACATTTCGCGGCGTCGTGGTGACGCATGCACGGGGATTATTGCCCAAACGCAATCCAAACTGCATCATGTCCCAAGTCTCTTGCGCCTTGGGCCATTTCGCCAACTCATCCGCCCAGACCGCGTCGAATTGAGGACCGCGCAAAGCCTCTGGGTTGAACGCAGAAAAAAGCTGCGCCGTCGCGCCATTGGGCCAGCGCAGCATGTTGCGCCCCGCGATCCATTCAGGCCGGCGATCCGGCGGCGAACAGGCCAGGATACCGCTTTCGCCAAACACCATGACCTCACGCGCCTGATCCATCGTCTCACCGATCAAAGCGAGCCGCGACGCGGCACCCTTGTCGTATTTGCGGGGGCCTTCGACCATGGAGCGGACCCATTCAGACCCCGCCCGCGTCTTGCCCGCCCCGCGTCCCCCAAGGATCACCCAAGTCCGCCAATCGCCCTTGGGCGGCACCTGATGCTCCAACGCCCAGAATTCAAACAGATAAAGCAGCCCGTGCAGGTCATACTTGCTCAGCGCATCAAGGAACTCATTCCTCTCGGCAGCATTCGCGGATGCGAGCAAGGCGGCACCCGATGTCACGTCGTAGCTGGTCGAAGTCGATGTCGCCTTTGGGGAGTTTTGCATTGAACCGCTCATCAAAGTCAGCCTCTCGTTTTCCAAGATCAGCGAGAACTGTCGTCAATTGCCCGATCATCTTGTTGGTGATGCTCAGGTCCGCAAACTCGCCATGTTCGAGGTCGTGCAGAATGTTTTTGACGACCTGTTTTGTACTTCTGTAGAGCTGCCTAGCCTCCTCGATACGTTCGGCAGCGATCTGCTCATCTTCGGATGAGCCACCGGTTGGGTGTGTCATGGGGAGATCCCCTTTTCAGGTTGCTCCGCCGATCAAACGACCACACGAAAACGGGCCTGAGATGTGCCTCAAGCCCGTCCAAGGGTCGTCCAGCGCAAAGTTGAAATTACGCCAGACGCTCAATTTTCCCAAATGTTAGCAGCTAGTTAGCGCACGGCGCGCAAACGATCCGTTAAGGATTTAGTTGTCCGCTGCCGCATCCCGCGCCGCCTCAAGCTCTCGGTAGAGGGCGACGTTGCGGTTGTGCTCATCCAGCGTCACGGCGAAGTTGTGCCCGTCTGCCGGGTTCAGCGATTTCGCCACGAAGAAGATGAAATCGGTGTCGCTGGGGTTCAACGCAGCCTCGATCGTAGCAGCGCCCGGATTGGCGATCGGCGTCGGCGGCAAACCTTCGATCACGTAGGTATTCCAAGGGGTTGCCTCGCGCAGTTCAGACTGCCGCAAGCCACGCCCCAGACCCCCCCGGCCTTCGGTCACACCGTAGATCACCGTCGGGTCCGTCTGCAGGCGCATGCCCTGATTGAGCCGGTTGATAAAGACCGACGCCACATCGAACCGTTCATCCGATGTGGACGCCTCTTTCTCGATGATTGACGCCAGAATCAGCGCCTCCTCCGGGCTTTCCAGCGGCAGCCCTTCGGCCCGCTGGGCCCACGCGGTGGCCAGAATCTCCGCCTGCGCGTCCTGCATATCAACAAGCAATTCGGCCACCGAATCCCCGGCCTGCACCTGGTAGGAATTGGGCGCGAGCATCCCTTCGGGCGGGATTTCCGACACCTCACCCTCCATGAATTCAAGCGCGTTGAGCGCCTGCACGACCTGCCAGCTTGTCACCCCTTCCGAGATGACGACGCGGTACTGCGTGTCCGATTGCGCGCGGGTTTCGGTGTAGGTCGCCGGGACCTCATCTTCGGCCGGGTTGAACTCAGCCAATTCGATAAAGCGGCCTGAGACCGGATCAAGCTCCCGCACCTCGGCCAATGTGCGGGTCACGCCGACGCGGTAGACAATCTCGGTGCCGCAGGTGCTCGCCCCGCCGCGGGTGATGATGTCGGCGATCTCTTCCATCGACGCGCCTTCTGGCACCAGAAAACTACCCGCTTTCAACTGGCTTGCCTGACCTGCGTAATCCACACCGATCCGGAAAACAGACGGATAGGTCACAGCCCCCTGATCGGCGAGGTCTTCGCTCACGATGCGCATATTGGATCCGGGTCGCACCTGCAGGCAGATCGGCTGCTCCAGCGGACCAGCGGAGGTATAGGACGTGTTTCCCCAGGCGATCACGCCCCCTGCCAGAAACAGCAGCACAATCAGGAAGGTCATCGCGTTGGCGGCGATGTGTTTCCACATTTAGCTGACCTTTCCGAACAGCACACTCGCGTTAGTTCCGCCAAAGCCGAAGGAGTTGGAGAGGGCGACGTTAATCTCCCGCTCCCGCTTGGCATTCGGGGCCAGGTCAACTGGCGTTTCAACGGCCACATTGTCGAGGTTGATCGTCGGCGGCGCCACCTGATCGCGGATCGCGAGGATTGAGAAAATCGCCTCAATCGCGCCAGCCGCACCAAGCAGATGCCCGGTCGCAGATTTGGTGGAGGACATCGTGACCTTGCTGGCCGCATCGCCCATCATCCGCTCCACCGCGCCAAGCTCGATCACATCGGCCATGGTCGAGGTGCCATGCGCGTTGATGTAGTCGATATCCGCAGGCTCAAGCTCCGCATCCTTAAGCGCCATGCGCATCGACCGCTCGCCGCCTTCGCCATCCTCGGACGGCGCGGTGATGTGATAGGCGTCGCCCGTAAGTCCGTAGCCCAGCACTTCGGCGTAAATCTTCGCACCGCGCGCCTTGGCGTGCTCATAGTCTTCCAGCACGACCATGCCTGCGCCCTCGCCCATCACGAAGCCATCACGGTCGGCGTCATAGGGGCGGCTTGCCGCTTTGGGGTCGTCCGCGCGCTTGGTCGACAGCGCCTTGCAGGCGTTGAAGCCGGCGATGCCGATCTCACAAATCGCCGCTTCCGCGCCGCCTGCGATCATCACATCCGCGCGGCCCGCTTTGATCAGCTGGGTCGCGTCGCCAATGGCATGTGCGCCGGTGGAACAGGCCGTCACAACCGCGTGGTTCGGTCCTTTGAACCCGTATTTGATGGCGATCTGGCCAGATATCAGGTTGATCAGAGCACCCGGTACGAAGAACGGGGACACACGGCGGGGACCCTTTTCCTTCATCATCACAGCCGTGTTGGCGATGGAATTCAGACCCCCAATGCCCGAGCCCGTCAAAACGCCCGTGCGCTCAAACGCCTCGTCGTCCTCTGGCGCCCAGGCGGCATCCTCAATCGCTTGCTGGGCGGCGGCCATGGCGAAGACGATGAAATCGTCGACCTTGCGACGCTCTTTCGCTTCCATGTAGGCGTCGGGGTTGAACGTCCCGTCACTGCCGTCGCCATAGGGTACTTCGCAGGCATACGTGGTGGTATAGCCCTCAGGGTCAAAATGAGTGATTGGCCCGGCCCCGGACTGGCCGTCGAGGATGCGCTCCCAGCTCTTTTCAACACCATCTGCCAGAGGGGTCACAAGCCCCAGCCCGGTAACTACGACACGCCGCATGATCAGCCCTCACATTTGCGCTTCTTGCGGCCCCGTTTAACGTGCATCGGGCGGCAGGGGCAAGCGTAGGTCCGGTCACCACGGTGCGAATGCAGTTAATCGGAAAGTAACAAGGCACGTTTATGCCTCCAAAGACTGAAATGGGAGAGCCTGATGTCTCCGTTCTTGCGCCTGCTTTTTGGATCGACGTTCTTGGCAACGCCGCTGCAGGCCAGCCTGTGTCCTGACATTGCTGAGGCGGAGCGGCTTGAGGCCGCTGTCCTGAATGAGCCGATTAACGCTCAGGCGCTCGATCGCGCGGCGCAACATGCCGAAACCCTGTCCGAATACGCGCCCAACGATCCGACCCTCGCGCAGGCCATCACCCGGTATACGGATCGCGTTCAGCGGATCGAAACAGTGGCACAGGCGGACCTCAATACACGTTGGTCGGCCCATGAGGCGGCGGAGCATCGCGAACTTGTCCGTCAGATGGTGTGGGCGAGCCTTGCGATCTGCCAAGACGAAGGCAGCGGCCCGGGGCGGGGGGACCAATTGGTCGCCTCAGACGGGATCAACGGTGATGCAACCCTATTGTCGTCATTGTCCTGGCAAGT
>JBCBCS010000131.1:0-9471 GCA_038530475.1 Pseudomonadota bacterium | reverse complement strand
GAGCTGTTTGTACATGGTGCCATCATCATTCGTGTTTCGTCCTCCCTCGGGTCACAGATAGGCCGACGTCCGAAGGCCGAGTAGACTTAAGCCTGCATGTCCGAATTGATGTATTTGCATGGGCAAAACACAGAAAGATAAGCGCCAACTGGAAAAGGCCGCCCATGAGGGGCGGCCTTGCACATTCGGTGGGGCGGGTTGTTGAACCTAAGCCCACCGGAGCGTTATCTGCGGCGGAAAAAGCTCCGCAGGATGGCGCCACGGGCTTCATGGGCGTTGCGAATGGCGTCACGGGTGCGGGCGTCGGTTGTCGCTTCAAACATTTTCTTGTTCCTTTCGGGTCTGGCCTCGATATCTGTCCTCAAGATGATCTTTTGTGAGGCTTCTGACAAACGAGACTTTCCCTCCGTTCGGTTTAGTTTTACTTAACTGACATGTCTGATCGCCTCCCTCCCTTGACGGCCTTGCGTGCGTTTGAAGCGGCGGCGCGTCACCTTTCGTTTGCGCAGGCGGCGGCGGAGCTGAACGTCACGCCTGCTGCCTTGTCCTTTCAGATCAAATCGCTGGAGGAGCATCTGGGCGAGCCGGTTTTCCATCGGCTGAACAGAGCCGTTGAACTGACCGAGGCTGGTCGGACCCTCGCCCCCGGTGTGAGCGACGGCTTCTCAGCGTTGTCTTCGGCATGGCGTAAGGCGCAAAGACTCAGCAACAACAGCACGTTGACCGTCACCGCGGGCCCTGCTTTTACGTCAAAATGGTTAGCGCCTCGGCTGTTCGAATTCGCGCGGGCGCATCCCGAAATTGAACTGCGGTTCTCCGCCACGCTTCGATTGGTGGATTTTGATCGGGATGAAGTCGACGTGGCGATCCGTTTCGGGCTCGGACAAGACAAGGATGTCTACTCGCAACCGCTGATCCGGGAATGGATGACTCCGATGATGACGCCAGAACTGGCGACGCACTATGACACGCCAGAAAAACTGAAGTCTGCGCCGCTGATCCATGATGATTCGATCGCCTTCTTCAAGCATCCGACGGATTGGGCGGCCTGGAACACGATAGCCGGGGTTGAATTCGATACCTCGGCCGGTTTGCGGTTTTCGCAGGCAGATCATGCGCTTGATGCGGCAATTTCGGGGGCCGGGGTGGTGTTGGGCCGCGTGTCGCTCGCCACACGAGCCCTGGAGCAAAAGCGCCTTGTGGCGCCCTTTAAGCTCGGCCTTCTCACGCCCGCACAGTTCCGATTCATCTGCCCGATGGGCACTGAAAACCGTCCCCACGTGGCAGCGTTCAAGGATTGGGTGATGTCTGAGATACAGGCGTCCAAGGTCTTTGAGGAAGGCCGGACACTGGTCCTTTAATCGCCCCTCGGGCGGTCTGCGCTGGCGCGTATGCGCCAACGCGAAGAGGTGTTACTGCATTGAAAGTTTTGTAATTTCCTCTTTCAACTGAAGTTTCTCTTTCTTCATCCTCGCAACTACGAGGTCGTCCACACCGGGGCTGGCTTGAGCTTTTTCAACAGCTTCCGAAAGGTCAGCGTGCTTTTTCTTGAGTTCCTGTAGGTGGGACGTCAAGCTCATGTAGTATCCTCCGTTGCTTGGGTTGAGAGTTCTGGTATCGGATCACAATCAGACCGTTGTGTCACGCAGCACCGCAGCATCAGGCGCTCCCATCAGTTGATTTTGAAAAGGTTGCAAAATTCTTAATCAGGCTGGGGAAGCGCTAAGCCATCCCGCAAGACCGATAGAATTTCAGGCCGGTAGTCTTCCGCATCCCGTTCATGTGTCGGATTGGCATGAAGAAGCAGGGGCGGGGTCAGCCGAAATGGCGCTCGTCCATCTTTGCGTGCCTGTAGAAGAAAACGCGTCGGATCGCGTCCTTCCCGGGCTGCAATAGGGCGAACGGTGATACTGCCCCACCGTTCATCGAATGCCGATAAGACCTCCGGCAATCGGCTTATGTGGTGGATCAGCGCCATCCAGCCCTTCGGTTTCAGCCGGCGCCGCGCCGCGTCAATCCAAAGCTCAACCGGAGTGGCACCGCGAAACGCAATATCGCGGTCGGGCGAGGGGCTGGCCTGGGTCTGCCCTGCATCAAAATAGGGGGGATTTGCGATGACATGGTCAAAGCTCAGGGCGCGGAGGTCGCTTGGCATAGCCTCAATCGGGGCTGTCCAGACCTTGCATGGGATGCTGTTACGCTTGGCATTTGCGCGGCAAAGGTCGGCATAGGTCGGTTGCAGCTCAACTCCATGAAGACTTAATCCGGACACCCGTGTCGCCAGAGACAGCAAAGCCGCCCCCGTCCCGCAGCCAAGCTCAAGCACGCTTTCACCGGCTCTTGCGTCGACCGAGGCCGCCAAGAGAACTGGATCAACGCCCGCTCGGTAGCCGGTCGCAGGCTGTTCGAGTTTCAAGCGCCCGCCAAGAAAATCGTCAATCGTGGTCCTGATCGTGGGCCCGGTCACCGGATGTCACATCCCAAGATCGATATCATTGTCGCGCAATACAGCCGTCGCAACGAAGTGGTCTTCGCGCCGGACCATCAAGCGGCGCGGCAAAATGCCAAGGCTGCCGTCTAGGATGCTCATGTTTACGTCCATCTCGAACACCTCTATATCCTCGCCTTGCAGGAGCGCCTTGGCAAAGGCGATGACCGTCATATCATTGGTGCGAAGCAGCTCTTTCATAATTCCGACCTAAGGCGAAAACCTCTGCCTTGTCGAGCATAGGACCGATCACCCGCATGAGCCTTGATCACGCCACGACGAAACCTCACGAACGCCTTGCTGCAGCCCTCTCGGGGGAGATGGACCAGGTGAATGTGCTGATCCGTGAGCGGATGGCATCAGAGCATGCACCGCGCATCCCTGAGGTGACCGCCCATTTGGTCGAAGCAGGCGGCAAACGGCTGCGCCCGATGCTGACGCTCGCCGCGGCGAAGATGTGCGGCTATGGCGGCCCGTATCACGTGCATCTGGCCGCCACGGTTGAGTTCATTCACACGGCAACGCTGCTGCACGATGACGTTGTCGATGAAAGCGAAAAGCGGCGTGGCCGTCCAACCGCAAACCTGCTGTGGGACAACACCTCATCCGTACTGGTGGGGGATTACCTTTTTGCGCGGTCGTTCCAGTTGATGACGGAGACCGGCAACCTCGACGTATTGCGTATTCTATCGAATGCGGCGGCGACGATTGCGGAAGGCGAAGTGCTTCAGCTTACGGCGGCGCGGGATCTGGCCACGACGGAGGATACCTATCTGCGTGTGGTGCGGGGCAAGACCGCCGCGCTCTTCTCGGCGGCGATGGAAGTGGGCGGCGTTATTGCTGACAAGGATGCAGCCCTTGTGCAGTCTCTGTTCGACTACGGCGACGCGCTAGGCATCGCGTTTCAGATTGTCGATGACCTTCTCGACTATGCGGGCAGCGATGCTACCGGCAAGAATATTGGCGATGACTTCCGTGAAAGGAAGCTGACGTTGCCTGTGATCAAGGCTGTTGCTGCCGCTGATAGCGATGAGCGGGCCTTTTGGGTCCGCACGATTGAGAAGGGCAAGCAAGCGGAGGGCGATCTTGAGACGGCGCTGGCACTGCTTGACAAGCACGACGCGTTGTCGCGTACCCGCGAGGATGCGTTGGGATGGACGGATCGTGCGAAGACTGCGTTGGCTGCGGTCCCTGACCATGAGATCAAAGAGATGCTTCTTGATCTCGCAGACTACGTGGTTGCCCGGATCACCTGATCGCGGTCAGTTCACACCACCAATCGGGACGCCCGCGTCGCAGAGTAGCGCACGCTGCCTCCGCGTGAGTCTTATCCGTGTAGAGCCCAAAACAGGTAGAGCCTGACCCGGACATGCGCGCCAGCTCGATATGGTCGGTGGCCTTGATTGCGGACAACACGTCTTGAATGGAGGGGTTCAGCTGGATCGCCGCAGCCTCCAGATCGTTGCGTTGTGATCGCAACCAATCGAGCCATCCCGCGAGGTCAGTTGTGGCCGGGGCAGGGGTCATGGGCGGGTTTGTCTTGCGGGTCACGCGGGCAAACACGTGCGGCGTCGGTAAGGGGATGCCAGGGTTCACAAGCACCGCCCATAGACCGTCAGGAAGGGCTGCAGGCGCAACCCGTTCACCAATGCCGGTCATCCGCGCCGCCCGCCCCAGCAAGCAAACAGGGACATCAGCGCCAAGCGATAGGGCGGCTGTCTGATCGGGGTGCCCAAATGCCCGCAGCGCTGCACCAGCGTCAGATGATCCACCGCCCAGACCGCCGCCATGTGGCAGGTTCTTTTCAAGGTGAATGGTGCCGGTCCACCCGGCGGCTTGAGCAGCCTTCCAGATCAGGTTTCGGTCGTCCGTTGGAATGCCGTCGGCAAACGGGCCGGTGACGGCGATCGACAGCCTTTCATCAGGTGTGAATGACAACGCATCCGCGCAATCCTCAGCGAACACCACGAGGGAGTCCAACAGATGATACCCATCATCACGTTGGCCGGTGACGTGCAGCGTTAGGTTGATCTTGGCTGGCGCGCGGGCCGTGAATTTAGCCGTCATTTAGCCGATCGTCGCTCGCAACCTCGACAGGTGCGGGCGGTGTGAAACCTTCTTCGGCATAGACAGCGTCCAAACCCACCTGCAATTTGCGGCGAATGCGGTCTTCGACCTCCGCCTCTGGTCCAAAGGACAGGGCACGGCGCCACTGGAACTCCGCCTCATTGTAGCGGCCCACCATCCAATATGCATCGCCAAGATGGTCCGAGATCACGGGATCGTTCGGTGCCAGCTCGGCTGCCGTTTCAAGCGGGGTCACGGCTTCTTCGAAGCGTCCGAGCTTGTAGTAGGCCCAGCCGAGGCTGTCGGTGATCGCACCGCTGTTCGGGCGCTCCGCGACAGCGGTCTTGATCATCTCAAGCGCTTCTTCGTAATGCGCACTCATTCCGCGATCAACGAGGGAATACCCCAGATAATTCAGCACCGATGGATGATCAGGATTGAGCGCGAGCGAGGCGCGGAAATCCGCTTCGGCCCCGTCCCAAGCGCCCATGCGTTCCTGGGCGATGCCGCGGGTATAGAGCACCCACCATCGGGCTGAAGCGCCCTCAGGGTACCGGGCGAGGGCGGCGTCATACGCCTCTTTGGCCCCTTCGTAGTCACCTTGCTGCCGCAACGCGTCGCCGAGCGAGACATAGGTGCGCGGCAAATCGGGATAGCTGCGCGTCAGGTTCGACAAAACTTCGGTGGCCTGCTCAAGGTGATCCCCAAGCCGCAGTGCCTCCGCGCGTCCCAGTTCCGCTTCATGGAACGCCATGTCACTGGGGGAGACTTCGGCGAACGTCCTCGCGGCAGTGTCATATTGGCCCATCTCATTCAACAGACGGGCCGCGGCAATATCAGCGGCTGCATCGTCGGGCGCCAAATAGCGGGCCGCTTGTGCGTAAAGCAGCAGGTAGCTTTCGTTTGCTTCGCCTTGCAGGATGTTGCTCAGGCTCACCATTGCAAAAGCGATGCCCTCGGCGGGTGTGCTGACAACCGGCCCGATCGCTGGGATGTCCCCGGCCTCGATGGCATTGCGGAGGGCGGCAAGTTCTGGGTCCGATGCTGAGCCAAAGGCGCGGTCCATCATGTCTCCCGCCTTCGCGAAGTCGCCCAACCGACACAGGATCTGCAAATGGGCGATCACCGAAGCGCGGGTGGGGACGATGCCTTCGCTCGGCGGCAGGGAATATATGGCCTCGGCGGCCTCTAAATCACCGACCATCGTCAGGGCCATGGCCTTGTGCTGCTGACCGAAGTTGCCAAGTCCGGGGGTGTCGATGACTTCATCAAAGCTCATCAGGGCGCGGTCCATCTGGCCTTTGCCGACATAAGCCCAGGCCTGACCCAGACCATCCAGCAGGGGCCCCACTTCATGCCCTTCTTCAAGCATCGTAAAGACAGCGTCCCAATCGCCAGCCTTTACGGAGTAGGCAAATACCGCGATGTTCGCGATCTGGCTGTTCATGCCAAGATCATTGAGCTTAGCCGCGATATTCGCCGCCTGATCGACCTGTCCCGTGCCCAAAAGGGACGTCAGCGTCTGCTCCATCAACGGGACGTGGCTTGGATCATCCTGCAGCGCGGACATGAAGTAGCGTGAGGCTTGAACATAATCTCCATCAAAACCCGCTTGCCGTGCCGCCAGATAAGACCCAGCATCCGTCTCCGCGAGGAGAGGTGTCGGCAAGGCAAAGCCAATGGCGGCGATGACCATCGCGTGCAGTGATTTGGACAAAGTTACGCTCCCCCGAATCGATGTCCCAGCCAACCTACGGAGCGCCATACGAGGGGGCAAATAACAATTTGCCGTTTGCGCAGGATGTCGCGGGTCTGACAACGACAAAGCCCCGCACAATGGCGGGGCCTTGGTTTGGCTGTCCTAATGGATCACATATTCGGGTAGTTTGGCCCATCGCCACCTTGCGGCACCGTCCACGTGATGTTCTGGCTCGGGTCCTTGATGTCGCAGGTTTTGCAGTGCACGCAGTTCTGGAAGTTGATGACAAAGCGCGTGTCCTTGCCTTCTTCTTCGACGAATTCGTAGACACCCGCCGGGCAATAACGGGCCGAGGGGCCAGCATAGTCCGGAAGGTTCACGTTCACCGGGATATCCGCATCTGTCAGCTTGAGGTGCGGAGGCTGCGATTCCTCGTGGTTGGTAAAGCTGAAAGACACGTTCGTCAGACGGTCAAAGCTGATCTTGCCATCCGGCTTGGGATAGTCGATCGGCTTGTGCTTGCTGGCTTTCTCGGTCGCGGCAGCATCGGACTTGCCGTGCTTCTTGGTGCCAAAGATCGAAAAGCCGAGTGTGTTGGTCCACATATCGAGACCGCCTAGACCCAGCGCGCCGAGCACACCGTTGTTGGACTGGAACGGTTTGACATTGCGCACTTTGTAGAGGTCTTTGCCCACCGGGCCGGACCGCAGTTCGCTGTTATATTCCGTCAGTTCATCGCTGGCACGGCCTTCGCCGATGGCCTTGTGAGCGGCCTCAGCGGCGGCGATGCCGGACAACATCGCGTTGTGGTTGCCCTTGATCCGCGGCACGTTCACGAGGCCAACGGAACAGCCCAGCAGAGCGCCGCCGGGGAAACAGGCCTTCGGCATGGACTGCCAGCCGCCTTGGGCGATCGCGCGGGCGCCGTAGGCGACGCGCTTGCCGCCCTCAAGAAGCTCCTTGACCATCGGGTGATGCTTGAACCGCTGGAATTCCATGTAGGGGAAGACATGCGGGTTCTTGTAGTTCAGGGCTGTGACCAGACCGATGAAGATCTGGTTGTTTTCGGCATGATAAATGAACGACCCGCCTGCTGCATTGCCGCCCAAGGGCCAGCCGAGTGAGTGGAAGACAGCGCCTTCGCGGTGCTTGTCGGGATCAATTTCCCAGATCTCTTTCATGCCGATGCCAAATTTCTGAGGCTCCGCATCTGCGTCCAGCTCATACTTGGCGATGACTTCTTTCGACAGCGACCCGCGCACGCCTTCGCTCAGGAAGACGTACTTGCCATGAAGCTCCATCCCCGGCTCGGTGTTCTCACCGATGCTGCCATCGGGCTCCAGCCCGAAGACACCGGCGACGACGCCTTTGACTTCGCCGTTGTCACCGTAAACCAATTCGGAACAGGACATGCCCGGGAAGATTTCGACGCCCAGCTCTTCGGCCTGCTCGGCCATCCAGCGACAAACATTGCCCATGGAGACGATGAAATTGCCGTGGTTGTTCATCAGCGGTGGCATCGGGAAGGTCGGGATTGGCAGCTGACCAGCAGCGCCCAACAGATAAAACTTGTCGGATTTCACCGGCACGTTCAGGGGAGCGCCCTTTTCGCGCCAATCGGGGATCAGCGTGTTCAGACCGACGGGGTCAAGCACAGCACCGGACAGGATATGCGCACCCACCTCGGAGCCTTTTTCGAGCACAACGACATTCAGATCGGCATCAAGCTGCTTGAGCCGGATCGCTGCCGACAAGCCCGCCGGGCCCGCGCCGACGATGACGACGTCATATT
Source organism: Pseudomonadota bacterium (assembly GCA_038530475.1). Lineage (GTDB taxonomy): Bacteria > Pseudomonadota > Alphaproteobacteria > Rhodobacterales > Rhodobacteraceae > Octadecabacter. Next base: position 1,425 of record JBCBCS010000131.1, on the reverse strand, counting down.
CCATGGATTCGCGTTCAATCTCGGCCATGCGTGGCTCTCCTCATCGGATTTCGCTGCGTTGCAAAAGAGTTATCGAAACGGACCAAGGCCCGCAATCTGGGTGCGACGTAAAATCGCTCAAAGGTGACGCGAACGTTACGTCGGCAAAACACCCCCGGTGCGTGTAATCTCTCTTGAGGCCGCTTGGCGGTGCGGGTTAAGTGATCCAGACGTGCTCTGAACCCCCAAAGGAGGGTGCTAAATGGACAAGATACCGCTGACCCGCGCTGGTTTTGACAAGCTTGATGCTGAGCTTAAGCATCTGAAATCAGTGGAGCGCCCGGCTATCATCCGCGCCATCTCTGAGGCGCGAGAGCATGGGGATCTGTCCGAAAACGCAGAGTACCATTCCGCTAAGGAAAAGCAGTCCTTTATCGAAGGCCGCGTGAAGGAACTTGAGGGCGTCATCTCGCTTGCTGATGTGATCGACCCCACCAAGCTCAGTGGCACAGTCAAGTTTGGCGCGACTGTCACGCTCGTTGATGAAGATACAGACGAAGAGAAAACCTACCAGATCGTCGGCGAATATGAGGCCGACATCGAGGCGGGGAAACTCAACATGAAGTCGCCCATCGCGCGGGCGCTTATCGGTAAAGAGGAAGGCGACAGCGTTGAGGTGCGCACGCCTGGGGGTGACAAGTCTTATGAAATTCTGGACATCGTCTACAAGTAAGGCTGCCCGCAATGGCCGATGCCCCCAAGTCGCCAGAAGAAACGCTCCTGCGGTCACCGCAGGTGGCCGAGGCGCGGGTCACCGCAATTGAGATCATAGCGATTGTCGTGAGCCTGATCTGGCTGGTCGGCGTTGCCGTGTTTTTCCTTGTCTTGCCGGGGGATGACGACTCTGCGGCAACCATGGACAGTTTGCGGTTCGTTATGACCCTGATGGCCATTTTTTTGCCCATCGCTTTGATCTGGGTGGCGGCTATGGCAGCGCGATCGGCGTCCGTGATGCGCGAGGAAAGCGCGAAGCTGCAAGCCGCGATAGACGGGATGCGAGAGACCTATCTGAGCGACCGCAAAGCCCGCGGCACCGGGATTGAGCCAACGGTCGAGCAGAAACTTAATGAGATCGCCCGAGCTGCGCAAAAGACTGAAAGCGCGTTGGCAACCTTTACGACATCCCGCCCTCCAGCGCGGGTTGAAGCGGCACCGCAACCACCCGCGCAGCAGGAAGCCGACGATCAACCCGCTTTGGCGTTGGGCACATCAGCTGAGGACATGACACCGCCGATCAGCAAGCCTGATCTGGTCCGTGCATTAAACTTCCCGGATACGGAAGCCGATGAAGTTGGCTTTGCCGCTCTGCGCCGCGCTCTGAAGGATCGCACTGCGAAGCAACTTATCCAGGCCAGTCAGGACGTGCTGACCTTGCTGAGCCAGGAC
>JBCBCS010000130.1:0-9636 GCA_038530475.1 Pseudomonadota bacterium | reverse complement strand
CAGGGTCTGAACCGTCAGGCGCCGCTCGTGGACAAGGGCATCGCACAATCGCTGGAGCCCTTCATCGCGGCCGAAGCCGATTTCGAGAAAGACGGCTACCACGAAGCGATGCTCGCGCTCTCGACCTTCAATGACGAAGTGCACGGCCTGCCATTCTCGATCTCTCTGCCGGTTGGTTACTACAACATGGACATCCTCAACGAAGGCGGCATCACCGAGCTGCCGACAACATGGGATGAAGTTATCGCGGCCTGCAAAACCATGAAGGCCAACGGCATCGACAACCCGATCTTCTGGGGTTGGAACATCACCGGCAACTGGTTCATGCAAGCTCTGCTCTGGTCACAGGACAGCGCGATTGTCGACAATGGCAAAGTCACGATGGACAGCCCAGAAGCCCTGGTCGCTCTGAAGCAGATGCAAGAGATCTTCACCGAGTGTGAGATGAAGAACCTTGAGTGGAAAGCGGCGTTGGCCTCCTTCTCTGCCGGTGAGATCGGCATGATGTTCTGGTCGACCTCGGCTTTGGGTGCGGTTGAACGCTCTCAGGGTGACTTTGAACTAGTGACTGGCCCTTTCCCTGGCTTGGACGGCGCGCCGATGGGTCTGCCTGCGGGTGGCAACGCCGCGATGCTGACATCTACCTCCGACGATCCGAAGGTGCGTGAGGCCGCTTGGACCTGGCTCAAGTACATCACTTCGGGTGACGGTGCCGCTGAAGTGGCCAAGACCACGGGCTACATGCCGCCGAACAAGGCTGCGAACGAGATCATTCTTGCGGATTTCTATGAGCAGAACCCGAACAAGCAAACTGCCGTGGACCAACTGCCGCTGCTGCGCGACTGGCTGGCCTATCCGGGCGACAACGGCTTGGCGATCACGCAGGTGATCTATGACGGGCTCGAGCGGATCGTCACAGGCGATGCGACCGACATGGAAGAGTTGCAAGAAGAGCTGGTCGAAGAAATCGCCGACCTGCTGCCGAACGGCTAAAAGCTGTTTGCTGGTCGCCCCTCCCCGGGGCGGCCAGCGACCTAACCGAAAGATGCAGTCATGAAACTCGTCCATATCTCTGACATCCACCTCACCTGCCCTGGCGAGCGGATGGGCGGCCTCGATCCCCATCGCCGATTTGCACAGGCTTTGGGCGAGGTCCGGAACAAGCACCAAGATGCGGACCGGATCATCATCACCGGTGATCTCACCCATTGGGGCGAACCGGACGCCTACGCAGCGCTCAAAGACGCGCTTGTCGATCTCCCCTGCCCCGTTCGCTTGCTTATGGGCAACCATGATGATCGCGCGAATTTTCTAAGCGCCTTCCCTGATCAGCCGCGGGATGAGCACGGCTATATAAACTATGCCGAAGATCTGCACGGCACGCGCCTCATCTATCTCGACACCACAGCACCGCGCACCCATGCAGGACACTTTGGCGCGGACCGCATTGCTTGGCTCGACGCGCAACTGAAAGGTTGCGACCGCGCTCGCCTGTTCATGCACCATAATGTCATGACCCTTGGCCAACCCGCAGAGGATAAGATCGCTTTGACCCCTGCTGACCGTCCGGCCTTCGCGGCGCTACTCAAACGTCATGCGGCCAAGATCGACCATCTGCATTTCGGCCATATCCATGCGGTCTGCACTGGTACCTATTGCGGTATTCCGTTTGCGTCTGTGCGATCAACCGGCAATCAGTCCCTGCCCGACTTCACCGAGACCGAACTCCTGCATGGCGCGCCCATGGCCCCCTCGTTCGCAGTGATCGAGGTCGGCGAGAACACGACCGTAATCCACGACATTCCTTTCACATGGGACGGCCCGATATTCTCCTCGGGCACCGGCTGGGATGACTGGGCCAAACCAGTGGCTGCGGAATGAAGTTTATCCACCTCACGGACACGCATGTTGTCGGCTCCGGTCTGCTCTATGGTCAGGACCCGGCAGAGCGATTGACCGAGGCTGTTACGTCGATCAACGCCGAACACAGTGATGCAGAGTTTGTGATTATCACGGGTGATATGACCCATTGGGGCGACGCAGATGCCTATGCGCGTTTCGCCAACGAGATCACCAAGCTGCAAATCCCCTTCCATCTTATGGTCGGCAATCACGACGACACGCCGTCGCTGATGCAGACATTTCCGGACCTGCCGCGTGACGAAAATGGCTTTGTGCAGCACGCGATTGAGACGCCGCACGGGCGGTTATTGCTGCTCGACACAAAGGGCCCATTAGGCCACGCGGGAGCTTATTGTGAGGCGCGCCGCGACTGGCTGTCCCACCAGTTGGAGGCGTCCGGCCCCGTCTATCTGTTCATGCACCACCCGCCGTTCGAAGTTGGTATCAAAGCGATGGACGCGATCATGATGCTGGACGCCGAGGCGTTTCATGACGTAGTTACGCCGCATAAACATCGCATCCGCCACCTGTTCTTTGGCCATGTGCACCGGGCGATCTGGGGCAATTGGCGCGGCATCAGCTATTCGTGCATGCGCGGGCTCAATCATCAGGTCGCGCTGGACCTTCAAGCGCCAGCGGAACATATCAGCGGTAATTTCGAACCGCCCGCATATGGGGTCGTTTTGCTGGGTGACAATCAAGTGACAGTTCACTTGCACGACTTTGCGGACAAATCTCAGAGTTTTTTGCTCTAGGTCCGAAAGTCTCGCAACGGCTCAAACTGGCCCACAGATTGGACTTTTGGCGCCAGTGTATCGCCATTGGCGAGGCATCTTTCTTTTCTTTTTGTCATGCGTCTGTCACGCAGACAGGGTAGCCAAAATTCATTCGGATGAATCGGACATGACGCGCGAAAACTGGACCATAATTCGGGATACCCTTTCAGATGATATCCGCTCTGGGCGGCTGTCATCAGGGGATCAGTTGCCAACGGAAACCCAATTGGCTGATCGGTTTGAGATTGGTCGACATTCGGTGCGACGCGCGCTTGAAGCGCTTGCGCGTGATGGAAAGATCAGCATTGAACAAGGGCGCGGCACCTTTGTCGCCGATGCGCCACGGCTGACCTATCAAATCGGCAAACGGACCCGGCTGCGGCGCAACCTGATCCCGCAGGGCGTGGATGTGACCAGTGGGTTGATCTCTGCCAATCGTGTTACTGCGCCTGATCACGTATCGCAGGCTCTGCTGCTGAACTCTGGCGCTCGGGTGACCGAGAGTAGGCGGATCACGTTGGCCAATGACCTGCCCGTGGCCTTCGGTTCCTCCTATCATTGCGCCGACCGCTTCCCCGATTTTGCAGAGCGTCGGGATGTTCTTGGGTCCACCACGGAAACCTATCGGTCCTTCGGGATCGACGATTATGTGCGGCAGCACACGTCGATCTATTCGCGCGCGGCAAAACCTGACGAAGCGAAGACCCTCAAACAACACCCGGATGTCCCCGTGCTGGTGGTCACGGCCATCGACGCCACGCTTGACGGGACGCCGATCTCGACCAGCCAGGTCATCTGGTCCGCGGCGCGAGTGAATTTTATAATGGAGCATTCGGATGGATGACACGCTTGGCACACTGGCGCGCGCTGATGCTGCAAAGCTCAAGACGTTTGCAGAAACCCTGATCCCGGATCTAGGCGAGATCGAAGTCCTGCAATCGCAAAGCGGTCTGGTGATGCTACCGATGCGCGACACGGCCAAAGGCGTTGCCTTTCATCTTGGCGAAGCGCTGATGAGCGAAGCGCATATTCGTAAGGGCGACGCGCAAGGCTACGGGATGCGGCGTGGGCATGATCTTGAGGCCTCGATGGCAATGGCGCTGGTTGATCTTGCGATGGCCACGAATGTGCGCAGCGCGGAGTGCAAGGCGTTTTGTTCGGCTCAGGCCGAAGCCCTGCAAAAGACAGACGAAGATGTGCTGCGTCGCGTTGAAGCCACCCGTGTGAATATGGAGACGTTCTGATGCTTGCCACACCTGCGCCAAGCCCGGCCGAGACGCGCGACAACGCAGCTTTTGACGCTTTGCTTTGGACGTTGAGCCGCCCTGGATTGCCCCGTGATTTGCCAGAGCCGGGAGAGGGGTCAATCATCACGGCTCTCTTGGACAGGGAATGTCTGGTCTACGCGGCAGACCCACTCCTTATGCCCAAAATCATGCGCACGGGTGCCGAACTGACGGACATCGACAAGGCCGATCACGTCTTTCTGGGGGCGATGACCTCAACAGATCCGCTCGCGGCCATTGCAATCGGGAGCGATTTCTACCCCGACGATGGAGCCACCGTGATCATCCGCGCCAATATCGGGTCGGGGCCTGCGTTACGGCTCGCGGGCCCGGGCGTTGACGGTGCGGTGACGCTTCAGCTTGACGGGTTGCCGGATGGCTTCTGGAAGGCGCGCGCCGCGCGTTTGAGATACCCGATGGGGTTTGATCTGTTCTTTGTGGACAGCGCCCGCGTCGTCGGCCTGCCGCGGCCCGCAACAGTTGAGGAGATATAATGGCCTATGTCGCAACACGCGGTGGCGAACGGGCCATCGAACAATCCGAACGGCTTTTTCGTGAAGAGATGGGCGGCTTTGATCGCGCCCGTGTGGACGAGGTCAAGAAAAGCCTGCCCTATCTGATTGACCGGGTCATGGGCGAAGCCTCGCTTTATGATGAGGACTTGGCCGCGCTCGCTTTGGCCCAAACGGGTGGAGAGCTTTATGAGGCCGTTTTGCTGCTACGCGCCTGGCGGACAACGCAGCCGCGGTTGCAAGTGGCGGAACCGATCGAGCAAGATACCTTGTTCACGCATCGCCGCATCTCTGCTGCCTTCAAGGACATTCCCGGCGGGCAGGTTCTGGGACCGACCCTGGACTATGCGCACCGCATTCTGGCAACCGACGTGCTGCAGGGCGAAACCTACGCCCCCGAACCCGTCGAACCTGCGGCCAACCCGTCGCCCGCCTATCAGCCCAGCGTCAGCGCATGGCAGGCGGAAAATGACCTACTTGATCCCCCAGCGGACGATGCAACCAAAGGCAACGAGATCCCCGATCTAACGCGCGAGCCACTTCTTTTTCCGTCAAAGCGTGCCCACACGCTGCAAAGCCTCGCGCGGGCCGAAACCGGTGGTGTTCTGGCGCTCGGTTATGCGGCTATGCGCGGTTACGGACAGGCCCACCCAACGGTGAACGAATTGCGTTTGGCCGAAGCGGAGATTGCCGTCACCCATCCCGATGGCAGGCAGTTTTCGGCGGGCCGGATCAAGGTTTCTCAGGCCGAGGTTGTCGACAAAAAGGGCGAGAAGTTGGGCATCGGCTATGCTGCCACCTTCGGCTGGAACGAAGTCAAGTGCATCGCAGCGGCAACGCTCGATCTCAACAGTCCGGGGGCCGAGAAGGGCTCTGCAACCGAAGAGGAGTTCTTCCTCTACCATACAGAAGGCGTCGAAAGCTCAGGCTTCTGCATTCACTTCAAGCTGCCGCATTATGTGACGTTCCAGTCTTCGCTGGATGCGATGCGGGATGCGAGGGCCAAGCAGGCTGGACAATCCAAATCCTCTGACATGGAGCCTGCGGAATGAGCTTGACTGCCCTGACAAAACCTTGGGAAGCGATGAGCTATGGCTTCCTTGACGGCTCGGCCAAGCGCGAGCTGCGTCGCAAGATGCTGAAATCCGTGGCCGTGCCTGGGTGCCAGATGCCCTATGCCAGCCGCGAGGTGCCTATGGCGCGCGGTTGGGGCACAGGCGGGCTTCAGGTCTCGCTGACGCTGGTAAACCCGCAAACACGGGTGAAGGTCATTGACCAAGGTGCCGATGACAGCGTCAACGCGGCTTCGATCCGGCGCTTTATCGCGCGGGTTGCGGGGACGCCCACGACAATGGACACGCTGGAAGCGGACCTGATCCAGTCGCGCCACCGCATCCCCGAGGAAATCCTGCGCGAAGATCAGGTCTTGGTCTTGCAGGTGCCGAACCCAGAGCCGCTGCGCCCGGTTCAGCCGAATATGTCGATCGCGCGCCAGATGCATGCGGACGCGGATTACGGGCGCATGTGGCTGCAGCTGTACGAGCAGATCGTGCGTTCGGGTCGGGTCATGCAGGGGGCGTCTTATCCGTCGCTGGTCCATGGACGGCACGTGATGACCCCTTCGCCCATCCCGCGTTGGGATGTCCCGAAGCTGCACATGGCCAAACACCTGACGATCCTGTCGGCGGGCCGGGAAAAACGTATCTTTGCGGTGCCACCTTATACGCGGGTCGAGCCCTTGGTGTTCTCGGATGTGCCTTACAAGGTTGAAGAGCATGGCCACCTCACCTGTACACGGTCGGGAACCACGGGTTTCTTCATGAACGAAATCCCACAGGATGATGGCAGTTCCGCATATGAGGTTTCGGACAGCGAATGGGGCGTGAAAACCATTCGCGCGCGCGACGGGGAAGGCGAATGCCGGGGAGAGACCTGGTACAAAGACGGGGAGATGCCGCAGTGACCTTGAACCTCGACGCCCCCCGCATTGTTGAGACGCGTCCGCTGCTAGAGGTGCATGGCGTGTCCAAATCCTATGGCCCGGTGCAGGCCGTGCGCAATGTCTCCGCCCATGCCTATCCCGGTGAGGTGCTGGGCATTGTTGGCGAGAGCGGGTCGGGAAAGTCCACGCTTTTGCGGATGATGAACCTGGAAGAGATCCCAGAGACCGGGAGCTACACGCTCGATTTGCCAGACGTGTCGGGCAACCTTTTTGAGCTGGACCGTTTCGCCCGTCGGATGCTTTGCGCAACCAAGATCGGGATCGTGTATCAGAACCCCCATCTGGGCCTTTTGATGAAACACTCATCGTCAGGCAATGTCGCCGAACGTCTTCTCGTTGCGGGGGAACGCAGCTTTGCGACCCTGCGGCAGGCGGCGACCGAAGCATTGGATGCCTCGGAGTTTCCGCTGGATCGCCTCGACGCACCGCCGATTGAACTCTCCGGCGGCATGCAACAGCGGGTGCAACTGGCCAAAGCGATTGCGCTGGAACCGGCGCTTTTGCTTCTGGACGAGCCGACCACGGGTTTGGATGTGAGCGTTCAAGCGCTGGTGCTCGATACGCTCAAGCGCCTTCAGCAGGACCGACAGATCACCATGGTCATCGTAAGCCACGACCTTGGTGTCATCCGTACGCTGGCAGACCGCGTCATGGTGATGCGGCGCGGCGAAGTGGTTGAAACCGGGCTTGCAGATCAGATTTTTCAGGATCCGCAACAACCCTACACACAACAACTGGTGCACGCGAAACTATGACACAGGTTCTGGAAATTGATGGGCTCACAAAGGGTTTTTCACTGCATCATCTTGAAAAGGATATCCCTGCCTTCGAGGATATTTCCTTTCGCGTCGCCGCCGGCGAATTCGTGTTGCTCAAGGGGGCAAACGGCGCTGGTAAATCGACGCTGCTGCGCACGCTCTACCGGTCTTACCTACCGCTCTCCGGTGAAATACGTTTTCATTCCAGTCACGGTTTGATCGACCTTGCTCGGGCGGCGGATGTAGACGTTGCGCACTTGCGGCGCACGGAAATTGGCTTTGTCACGCAATTCCTGACAGCGCGCCCGCGCGTGAGTGCAGAGGCCATCGTGGCCGAACCTTTGCGCCTCGCAGGGTGGGAGCCGGACGCAGCATTGAACGCCGCCCGCAACGCGCTTGCAACCTTTGGTGTCAAACCAGACCTTTGGGCCGCCTATCCGACAACCTTCTCAGGCGGCGAGCAGCAAAAGGTCAATCTGGCCCGCGCTCTGATCCTGCCGCAGAAACTGCTGATGCTGGATGAACCAACCGCCTCGCTCGACGCAAACGCGCGCGGGGCCTTGGTGGCCCGACTGCAAGAGCTGAAAGATCAGGGCACGGCAATGATCGGCGTGTTCCACCATCCTGATGATGTGATGCATTTAATTGATCGCGTGATTGATCTGACACCGGATGCGGCACCCGAAGAGGAGCGGGACGATGTTTAATGTCCTATCGCTTCGCTACTTGAGGACAATATGATGTGGCTCTCTGACGTTAAACTTATCCTGGCGGACCGGATCATCGAGAATGGCGCGCTGCGGATCGAAAACGGCGTGATTGCCGAGATCTCTGAGAGCGCTGGCCAGCCGTCCGGGTTCACCGTGTTTCCGGGCTTTATCGACATGCATGGTGACATGATCGAGCTTGAACTGGAGCCTCGCCCGAAGGTCGATTTCCCGATGGAGGTTGCGGTCGGACATTTGGACGCGCGGCTTGCCGCGGCCGGGGTGACGACGGCCTATGCGGGCGTGTCCTTCTCGCGCAGTGCGAAGGACGGAGAACGGCGGTCATTTGAGCATACAAGCGCGATCATTCGGGCGTTGAAAGAGAACATCCAAGGTCTCCGAGTCGATCACCGCATCCATGCGCGGTTTGACATGACCTATACCGATGCCATCGCGGCACTCGAAAGTTTGCTCGTCGCTGGCGCTGTCGATCTGGTGTCCGTCATGGATCACACCCCCGGACAGGGTCAGTATCGCAACATCGAAAAGTTGATTTCTTACCGTATACGGGGCGGAGCGAGCGAAGCCGAAGCCCGTGCACGCCTTCGGGCTCAGATCGAAAACGCCGTTCCTGCCGAAGAGATGCTCCGTAATTTAGAGGACGTCTCCCGCCTATGCAAAGCCCATGGTATTGCGATGGCCAGCCATGATGATGACACAGTGCGTAAAGCCTATCTGATGGCGGATATCGGGGCTGTCATCAGCGAGTTTCCAGTAACGATGGAAGCCGCTCAGGTTGCGAAGGAACGCGGGCTGATGGTTGCTATGGGCGCGCCAAATGCAATGCGCGGGCAAAGCTACTCGGGCAATCTCTCTGCGCGGGAGGCCCATGCGGCGGGTCTTTTGCACATCCTGGCGGCGGATTATCACCCTGCTGCCATCTTGCCGGCCATTCGCGCCCTGTCTGCGTCTGACACTGATGGCTTGGTCGGCGCTGTGCGTCTAGCTTCAAAAAACCCTGCCAAGGCACTTGGCCTCAGCGACCGGGGAGAGGTTGCCGTGGGCAAGCGAGCGGACCTCGTCGTCGTCGATGCCAATGACCGGGTTGTCCAAACCATCTGCGATGGTGAGACCATCTTTTCGAACGGCTCTGGTCCGAGATTTAGCGCCCAATCCAGAGTTGCCGCTGTCGCTTAACCCAACTTTTACAAAACGGACTCTTAGGTGTCACAGAAGCAGGTCATCAATTACGCATAATTCATTCGGATGAATCGCGATGCCTGCTTCTGACCTGTCTGCGCTAACCCTTACCAATGTTTCCAAAGTCTTTGATGAAACACGCGCCGTCGACAAGGTCACACTAAGGATCGAGCCCGGGCAGTTTGTCGGTGTCATTGGACGGTCAGGCGCTGGCAAGTCCACAATGCTCCGATTGATCAACCGCCTCGTCGACCCCACGCAGGGGTCGATTTCGTTTGCGGGGACTGAGATCACAACCTTGAAAGGCAAAGCCCTGCGCGAATGGCGCCGCGATTGCGCGATGATCTTCCAGCAGTTCAATCTGTTGCCCTATCTCAGTGTCCTCGAAAACATCACGCTACCTGGCCGGTTCTCAAAGAAACGCCGCGAGGCAAGTAAGGACAGTGCCGGGGCACCGATCGCTGAAGCCCGAGCTTTGGTCGAGCAGCTCGGA
>JBCBCS010000129.1:0-9662 GCA_038530475.1 Pseudomonadota bacterium | reverse complement strand
AGCGTGGGCGAGCACAACGCCCCAATAGGTGCCCTGAAGGCCGATGCGGGAATAGAAGAAGTACATCCCCGCCGCCGAGATGATGAGCGGGACAATCATCGGCGAAATCAAAATTGCCATAATCGCCTGCCGCCCCGGCACGTGGGATTGGCTCAGACCGATCGCCGCCAAGGTGCCGAGCGACACCGAAATCAACGTCGCCACCGGCGCGATCTTGAGAGAGTTCCAAAGCGGCACCGTCCATTCTTCGTTGCCAAAGAAGTCACGGTAGTGCTTCAGGCTGTAGCCTTCTGGGTCGAAAGCCAGCATTTCCGGCGTGAAGGTAAAGAAATCCTGCGCGTTGAAACTGAGCGGGATGATCGTGAGGATCGGCGCGATCAGAAAGAACAGGATCAGCCCGACGATGACGCGAAAGGTGTAATACCAGACCCGCTGGCCGAAGGTTGCATAGGGTGGAAGTCCCATAATCTCAGCCCCCCAATTTCACGTTGTCGATGCCGACGATCCGGTCGTAGCACCAGTAAAGAAGCAGAACGACTGCCAGCAGGATCGTGCCCAGCGCCGCCGCCAGCCCCCAGTTGAGACTGGACGAGATGTGGAACGCGATCCGGTTTGAGATGAAGACACCCTTGGTGCCGCCCACGATTTCCGGCGTGATGTAGTAGCCAATCGCGAGGATGAAGACGAGGATCGACCCAGCCCCAATCCCGGGCACAGATTGCGGGAAATAGACCCGCCAGAACGCCGTCCAGTTGGTGGCGCCCAATGACTTGGCGGCCCGCAGATAGCTGGGCGGGATGCCCTTCATCACCGAATAAAGCGGCAGGATCATAAACGGCAGCAGGATATGCGTCATCGCTATCACCGTTCCGGTTGCGTTGTTGATCAGCGCCAACCGGTTGTCATCTGCCACAAGCCCGATCCAGACGAGCGTGTCGTTGATGACACCCTGCTGTTGCAGCAGCACTTTCCACGCAGAGGTTCTCACTAGAAGCGACGTCCAGAACGGCAGCAGGACAAGGATCATCAACAGGTTTGCCGACCGCGCTGGCAGGTTCGCCATCAACCACGCCACCGGGTAGCCCAGCGCGATGCAAGAGAACGTAATCAGCAACGACATCCACAGCGTGCGCCCGAAAAGCGTGATGTAGATGCGCACGTCCTCATTCACTTGCTCTACGCCATTGGGGGACAATTCAAGATCAACGGAGGCGAGGAAGTAGCCCGCCGTGTAGGGCGACGAAAACGTTTGGATCGTGCCCCAGACCTCAACGTCTGCCCAGTCTTCCTCGATATCGAGGAAAGCGTCCCGCGCATTGGCGACCGGCACGTTGGCCAACACGGTTTGCGCCTGCGTGAGCGCGGCTTGCTGATCGGCCGGCAGGCTGCTGAAATCCGCGTCGCCAATTTCCTGCGCCATGACGTGATAGACGATCGGCCAGACATCTTCTTCGAGCGGGTTGTCGTCATTGGCCATGCTCACGCGGGCAAATTGGCCGAACATGCTGAGCGTTTGTGGCAAGACAGTTTGCAAGTCGGCGTTGCGTCGAAAGCCGGGATAGACCGGATCAACCCGACGCAAACCGGTCGATTCTGCCTCGGCAGCAGCTGCTGCTTCGGCCTCAGCGATGCCTTCAATCCATGCGGGATCTGCGAAGATCGACGCCATCAACGCGCCTTCTTCCCATGCATCGTTCACATCGGAGAGCGCGTCGTATTGCTCTTCCCCGATCTCATCGACGCCGCGTCCTGTTTTGCGGAACAGCGACGAGATCCCTGTCTCTTCGTAGTTCAGACGGGACCCAAGACGGGTATGCGCCTTTTCCTCGACCGCAATAGCAAAATCGCGGGCCAGGGCTTCATAGACGACCTCATCGGGCATCTCACCACTGTTGTAATCCCAATCCTCAAGAGCAACGACTGTGCGCGGCAAGGTCTGGGAGGTGATGTCGTTCTGCACGGAGCGGAACAGCATGTCGCCGATGGGGGCGATGAAGCTGACGAGGACAAAGATGAGCAGCGGGGCGATCAGCAGCAGTGCGCGCATCTTTTCGCGACGGAGAGAGCGGCGCAGCGATGCCTTCAGCGGGGTGCCGTCAGCGGCAAGAACGGGTCCAGTGTCTGTCATGTCACTCATCCGGCGTTCCTTCAACGATGACGATATGACCGGAGGCGTTGGCCTGCCGGATCTTCATATTCTCTTGGTATTCGGGGCTGTCGTAGAACGCCTTTGCGTCTGCGTAGCTTGGAAATTCGATGATGACGTGGCGGTGACCGTCAAGGGCGCCCTCCACTTCAACACTTTCTCCGCCTCTGGTGATGAACCGGCCGCCATACGCCGCCACTAGGGCGTTGTTGCGCTCAGCATAGGGCTTGTACGCTTCCATGTCGCGCACGATCCCATGTCCGATCAAGTAGCCTTTTGGCATTGTCATCCCCAAGTGGTGGTCGGGGCGGGCGCGAACGCCCTGCCCCTTGTCAGTTAAAAGGCTTACTGAGCCAGCCACGCCTGGAACTTTGCGTCCAGATCGTCGCGGTAATCGGCCCACCATTCGTAGTTGTACAGGAAGGTGTTGGTCGCGTTGGCCGGGTCAGTCGGCATGTGCTGTGCCATGTCGATGCCGAGCGTCGCGTGCTGACCGACGAGCGGCGCAGACGACATCCGGGCCGGACCGTAGCTGATGTACTTGGACTGATCCGCCAGACGCTGGGTGTCCGTGGCAAAGCGCACGAAGTCCAGCGCACGGGCTTCACGCTCCGGGCTCAGACCGGCGGGGATGATCCAGCCGTCAAGGTCAAACACCTGTGCGTCCCAGAGCATTGCGACCGGCTGGTCCTGCTCTTCGATCAGGGAGAACAGACGACCGTTATAGGTCGTGCCCATCACCACTTCACCGTCAGCCAGAAGCTGCGGCGTGTCAGCACCAGCGGACCACCAGATCACGTTGTCCTTGATGGTGTCGAGCTTGGCAAAGGCCTGTGCCTGACCTTCTTCGGTCTCCAGCACGTCATAGACGTCGTCCTTTGCGACGCCGTCGCAAAGCAGAGCCCATTCCATGTTGTTGATCGGGCGACGCTCAAGCGAACGCATGCCCGGATAGGTTTCCAGATCGAAGATCGCGCAGATGTCGGTCGGCGGTGTGTCACCAACAAGGTCGGTGCGATAGCCAGCGGTCGTGGAATACACGATCTGCGGGATGAAGCAGTCAGACACGATCAGGTCGCCGAAGTCTTCGGACGCAGAAGAGCCGTCATCGCCCGGTGCGAGCACTTCGTCGTGGTCGATCTCAAGGGCCAGACCTTCGTCGCACAGACGGATGGCGTCAGAGGCCACAACGTCAACGACGTCCCAGGTGACGTTGCCGGCTTCGGACATGGCGCGCAGTTTGGCCACGGCTTCGGCTGAGCTTTCGTCCCAAACAGCGGACACGCCGGGGTTCATTTCGATGTAAGGCTCGACATACGCCTGCTGCTGTGACGCCTGATAGGCACCGCCCCAGCTCACGAGCGTCATGTCGGACGCCATGTGGCCATCCGCATTTGCCATTGCAGCCACAGCGCAGAGCGCGGTGGTGCCGGCGAGTGTCTTGGTGAATTTCATAACATTCTCCCGTTGTTTTACCCGGTTAATCATGTCGGACGCAGTTCCGGGCATGGCCGCGTCCGTATTGCTGCCTCACGCGTCGAGCGCGCGGCAATCCTCTGCCAGCCAGCCGATGTCGATCGTTTGGCCGGGCTGCAGCCGCACCTGATCCGGCGCGTTACGTGTTTTGATGATGAATTCGCTGTTTCCAGCGACCCGCAGACGGGTCCGGAAGATGTCACCCATATAGATGAACTCAAGCACCTCAGCTTTGAGTGTGTGGGCGTCGGGCGACAAGCGTGTCTTGTCCATTTCCACCCGTTCAGGCCGGATTGACACTTGCGTGCGTTCACCCTCTTTGCTCACGTTCACCGGCTTTGCGTCGATGATGGAGCCATCGTCCAATTTCACCTCGCAGGTGTCGCCCATGATCCGGGTCACAACACCTGTGAGCGTGTTGTTCTCGCCGATGAACTGAGCCACGAAACTGTTCTGCGGCGCTTCGTAAAGCTCATCCGGCGGGGCCAGCTGCTGGATTCGGCCATCGTCGAATACCGCGACGCGGTCCGACATCGTCAAAGCTTCGGTCTGGTCATGGGTCACATAGACGGTCGTGATGCCGAGGTTATGGGCCAGATGCGTGATCTCAAACTGCATCTTTTCGCGCAGTTGTTTGTCCAAAGCACCCAGCGGTTCGTCCATCAGCACCAATTCAGGTTCAAACACGAGTGCGCGGGCCAAGGCCACACGCTGCTGCTGACCGCCTGACAGCTGGGACGGACGACGGCCGCCGAAATCCTGCATCTCAACCATGCCCAGCGCGCGCATCACCTTTTCTTCGCGCTCGGACTTGCCCATTTTGCGAACCTCAAGCGGAAAGCTGAGGTTTTCGGCAATCGTCATATGCGGGAACAGGGCGTAGTTCTGGAACACCATTCCGATGCCGCGCTTGTGCGGCGGGATCGAATTGATCGATTTCCCGTCGAGGCGGATGTCGCCGTGGGTCGCTGTTTCAAACCCGGCAAGCATCATCAGACATGTCGTTTTGCCAGACCCGGACGGCCCAAGCATCGTTAGAAATTCGCCCTTCGGCATGGAGAGGTTGAGGTCTTTGACGACGAGCGTTTCGCCATCATAGCTCTTTTGAACACGTTCGAATTCAACGAACGCTTCGTTGGATGTACCGTCGGCCAAGCCGTTCTCCCTGTTGTCGCACGGTTTTCCGTGTCTCGGCAGAGCAAAACAAAGCGCCCAACGCTTTGCAACCAATTTTCCTCTTTCGGAGACATAAGGGCAGACAAACAGGACAAAGACCTTGGAGTTGCCAGGTCTGCAGAGTTTTCGACCGCTCTCATGAGGGGATGGTTGGTGCGGTCGAGAAGACTCGAACTTCCACGGGTGTTACCCCACAGCGACCTCAACGCTGCGCGTCTACCAATTCCGCCACGACCGCACTGTCCTTGGCTTGGTGAGCGGGTCTTTAGACAATCCTTTGACCCGCCTCAAGGGCTAATTCCATCGTTTTGAAGGCTGACCCTACCCCTCCTGAAAAAGAAGTCCCGGTTCCGGTTCAGATAAAAGGCGACCAAAAGAGGAACGCCAACCGCGACGACCCAAACACCGTGTTCGCCATGGTCCCCAAGAACAGCGCGATTCATCGTCCGCCCGGGCAGGAAATTGAGCAGAACCGTCAGACCGATCCCGCCAAACCACAATCCTTCGAACGACGCGCGATGTGCGGCAATGTTCCCTGTGCGCGCGCAGCGAATGCCGTTGTAAAGCGTCCAAAGGGTCAGAACGCTAAAGGCTTGCAAGGGGCCGATCGGGCCAATGATCTTGAAGTCACTATGGATAAAGAACCCACTTGTCGCCAATCCCGCCATGGACACCACCCAGACATAGCCGAAACGTTTGTGCCACGGCCCGGGACGGAGCCAAAACAGGACCAGCGTGCCGATCACCAGTGAGGGGAAGGCGAACAGCAAATGGATTTGAACAGCGGGCGGTGCGGCAGACAGGGTTGCAAATAACGACATGATCGCGTCCTTTCTATCAATGGCGCCGTGACGGTCTTGGCGACGCTCGGTTTCAGAATTGGTTACAGATTCAATGGCCTGCCGATTGGATATGACGCGAGTTCAAATGGGCAATTGGAGGCTAAGCTTCGTGAACGACACCGAACCGCAATCCGCGCTTCGTGAATGGCGGGCCCACTTCAGCGAACCTGCGCGGCTCGCGGCGCTTCTTGGTGCAGCCGTTATCCTCGCGATCATGGCGCCGTTCAGCACGGGCGAAGCGATGCGGGGGGTGCCGCGCTTTGCCTATTGGCTCGCCCTGATTGTGCTGAGCTACGCGGCGGGATTCGCTGCCAATCAGGTGGCGGCTCGGGCCGCCCCCGCATCGCTGGTGCGCCGCATCGCGGTTGCCGGGCCTTTAACCGCGATAATCGTCATCGGCTTGGTCTACATCCTGAATGGGCTGGCGTTGTCCTACTGGCCCTCCGGAGCAGACCTTGTGATCCAAGCGGTGAACATCGCGGCTATCTCCATCGTTGTCGCCGCGATTTTTCAGATCGCTTACAACCAAGGCATGGACAGCGAAGACGAAAGCGCGGTGCCAACGCCTCTTCTCGACCGCATCGCGTTCGAAAAACGCGCGCCACTTGTGTCGATCAGCGTTGAGGATCATTACGTTCGCATCCGCACCACAAAGGGGGAAGACATGATCCTGATGCGGCTGTCAGATGCCATCCGGGAGGTCGGCACAACACCCGGACTGCAGGTCCATCGCTCCCATTGGGTAGCGCTGGCGCAGGTCACGGCGGCTGTGCGCAAAGGGGATGGCGCAGTACTGACGATGACCCATGGACCGGACATACCGGTGAGCCGCGCCAACGTACAAAAGATCAAGGAGGCGGGGCTGTTGCCCCGATAGGTCATGGTCGAATGGATCACCTCTGACGGATTAACCGACTACCCTGACGCGGTTGCATTTATGGAGACCCGCGCGAATGAGATTGCGGCGGGCCGCGCAGAGGAATGTATCTGGCTGCTGGAACATCCACCGCTTTATACCGCTGGCACGTCAGCCAAACGGGACGACCTGACCGACCCGGACCGCTTTCCGGTCTACGACACGAAACGAGGCGGTCAGTACACCTATCACGGCCCCGGCCAGCGGGTGGCCTATGTGATGCTCGACGTCGGACGGCGCGGCCATGATGTCCGGCGGTTCGTTCAGGAGCTTGAGGCGTGGGTGATCGCTACGCTGGCGGAGTTCAATGTGCGCGGAGAGCTGAGGGAGGGTCGCGTCGGCGTCTGGGTCACCCGCGAAGACAAGCCTCTCACCGCGCTTGGTCAAAAACCTGAGGACAAGATCGCAGCCCTTGGCATCCGCCTGCGCAAGTGGATCAGCTTTCACGGGATCAGCATCAACGTCGAGCCGGAGCTAGAACATTTCAGCGGCATCGTGCCCTGCGGCATCTCAGAACATGGGGTCACATCGCTGGTCGATCTTGGCCTGCCAGTGACCATGGAAGATGTGGACGTGGCCCTTCGGCGGACGTTTGACGCCGCCCTTACGCCTTTGGGCACGACATCCCGCTAGAGTGCGACCAAAAAACCCCCGAACGCTTGGGGGCGTTCGGGGGACCATGGACGAACTTGTTACAAAAGGGGCGTGGAAAAACCTCGCCCCTTGGATGGAAAACACGCGTTACTTCCCGCCCATGGAAACTGCGGAACCGGTGAGCCCGATGATACCAAGGTCGGCCAGAAGCATCGCTTCCCCCCGGGTCCGGGCCATTCTGCAAAAGCCACATTTATCAACTGCGTTCCAAGCAAGAATTGCGTCGCCTCGGTTGGCCAGTTCAAACGTCATGGCATCTGCGGGTGTCGTGATGAAGCGTCTCAACACGAATGCACACCTCTGGATAATCTGCGACCATGTTTAGCCGCCGTATCCTCAGCCACGAAAAATTGACCATCAGAGTTTCACTCGCCCGGCGAAAAAATTTGACGGGGTCTGCCCAAAGCTGCTCAAATGACGTAATATCAAGCACTTGCTGGTGCTGTGGCGCTGTTTTTTAAGAAAGGTCTCAATGACACAAACAGATGGACAGGCGCTTGAGGCTTTGATCGCGCGGATTGCCTTGCGCGACCGGGACGCATTCTCAAAGCTTTATGATATGACCGCGCCGAAACTTCTGTCGGTGACCTTCCGTGTCTTGAAAGACCGCGCACAGGCAGAGGACGTCATGCAGGACGCATTCATCAAGGTTTGGAACAAATCGGATCAGTATAGGGTCACCGGCCATTCACCGATGACCTGGCTGATCACGATTGCCCGCAATACCGCGATCGACCGCCTGCGGGCCCGCAAACCCGAACAGGATATCGAAGACGTGGATTTTCAACTTGCCGCATCGGGCCCCAGCCCAGAGCAATCCGCAATTGCCGCATCTGAGGCTGGTCGCATCATTGCATGCCTGGATGAACTGCAACCGGATCGACGCGAGGCCGTGACCGGCGCTTATCTGGATGGACACAGCTACAAGGAACTTGCGGACAGATTTGGGATCCCTCTCAACACGATGCGCACATGGCTTCGGCGCGGATTGCAAAGCCTCAGAGAGTGCCTGTCCAGATGACTGAGGACGACGAAACCTCAATCCTCGCCGCTGAACTGGCGCTTGGATTGCTGGAAGGTGAGGAGCTCCGGACGGCACAGATGCGAGCTGCCTCGGACCCGGTTTTCGCAGCGCAAGTGCTTGATTGGCAAGGCCATCTGACAAGCCTGACAGACGATCTTGAGCCTCTCGCCCCGTCCCGCGCGGCCAAACGCGCCTTGATGGACCGTTTGTTCCCGGACAGGGCCGCTGAATCGCGCGTGCCGTTCTGGCGGGCGGCGTGGCTTTGGCAGATCGTCAGTGTCGCGAGCCTTGTCGTGCTCGCCCTGTTCGTGTCCGGTCAGTTTGCAACCGACGTGCAACAAGGCCCGCTTTATACGGCTGAGATTGCCTCTGCTGAGGGCGACTTTCGCGTCGTGGCGGTGGTCGACAAGACCCGAAATGAAGTGATTTTGACACGCACCGAGGGCGGCGCGCCAGAAGGCCGCATCCTACAGGTCTGGGCGCACGGGCCGGGGGAGCCGGCGGAATCAGTGGGGCTCTGGCCTGAGGGAGATAGTGTTCGCCTGCCCCTGCCAGACCGGATTGCCGCCGTTGAAGGCGTCCTGACCTTAGGCGTCAGCGAAGAACCCCTCGGCGGATCACTGACGGGATCACCCTCTGGCCGGATCTTTGGAACAGTGGACATCCCTGGCGTCACCGCCGATCTCTGACCATCCTTGCGCAGCATCACGTCTGTGGTGCGTCACGCCGTGGGGGGATGACTCACCCATTGCAGGTGTTTCATCGGCGACCTCAGACCTGCGCCAAAATTACCCATGCGGAACCGCACATCCCCCATTGTCCCGTATGCGTTTGGATACTAAACGTTGGCCCAGCCGCGGGGTGAGTCCGTCTTGCCCCTGCATAAGAACACGCCACTAGAGGGAACGCAGATGGTAGACGCAGCCGTCCACGACCACGAGCATGAAGACACACGCGGGTTCTTTACCCGCTGGTTCATGTCCACCAACCACAAAGACATCGGTATCCTGTACCTGTTCGTATCAGGCTTTGTCGGCTTCCTGTCCGTCGCCTTCACGATCTACATGCGCATGGAGCTGATGCATCCGGGCGTCCAATACATGTGCACGGAGGGCGCGCGCCTGTTCCCTGCCGCATTGGATGAATGCACGCCCAACGGACACCTTTGGAACGTGATGATCACCTATCACGGCGTTCTGATGATGTTCTTCGTTGTGATCCCGGCGCTGTTCGGTGGATTTGGCAACTATTTCATGCCGTTGCAGATCGGTGCGCCGGACATGGCGTTCCCGCGTCTGAACAACCTCAGCTTCTGGCTGTTCTGCACAGGCGTGGCACTTGGTGTGGCATCGCTGCTTGCACCTGGGGGCAACAATCAAACCGGCTCCGGTGTCGGTTGGGTGCTGTATCCACCGCTGTCGACCAGCG
>JBCBCS010000128.1:0-9857 GCA_038530475.1 Pseudomonadota bacterium | reverse complement strand
CCGGAGAAATCTCCTGTGAGCTTTCTAATGAGGCACCCGACCAGGCATTGCGGTCCGAGCAAAGTGCTCTGGTGGATGACCCGTTTGAGATCAACAAGCGGTTTCCCGATCGGTGGAAGGCGTACTTGCGGGCAAACTTTGCCAGCGCGCGTCAGATTGAAGTCGCGTTCGGGGTGTCAAACCGGACGGCGCGTAACTGGATCAACGGCACCAACGGTGTAAACGGCGGCTATGTGGCCATTGCTGTCAGCCGGGATCCGGAGGCCGCTGTTCAAATGCTGTTTGCTGCGGAATGAGGGTCGCGCGATCATATTTCGGCGCCTCCATTTGCGGTCCGAGATCGCTAGTTGTTGATTGCCTGCCAGCCCGTGACGCGTTGTTCTGCGCAGTAGGCGACCATGTCGTACTCAGGGAACCACTTGGCGTCGCAATCCCGAGCGATGGCTTCGGCAATGTTTTCGGGGACAACGTTCAAGATGCCGGGGATTTCCATAACGGCTTCGATATTTCCTTGCACACAGTAATCAACCATGTCCCATTCTTGTCCCCACTTGTTGTAACAATGGGCAATCATTGGGGCCATTTCCTCACGGGTTTGTTGGGGCATAAGACTCACCGTTCTGGCAAGGTCTTCGTGGCCTTTTTGACGCTGATCCATGCAGTATTTGACCATGTCAAATTCCGTACCCCACTTGGCGGAACACTCCTGTTTCACAGCAGCTTGGTCAAAATCCATCGCCAAAGCGGGTTGGCACAGCGCGATAGCAATTGTCGCAGTAAGCGAAATTCTCATTCTAAAACCCCTAATTATCGGTACCATTTCCTGCGGTATACAATCTGTGGTTGTTGTCGCTCTGTCTACTTAAAAGGACGAAATCCGAAACACGCAAGCACCGGGGCGGCGATTCTGCCTCGGACGCCATACCGAGTTGGGGCGTGGCCGCTTGTATCTGTGTGCCCCCAATCCTCCCTGTTGGGCGGGATGCGTCGCACAAGAGTGCGTCGCATCCTGCAGCAACTTCCTGCGGGCGGTCGGTTTTGCCTACTGTCCGCAGGCTTTTTGGGGGGTGTTCCATGCCCTTCGGTTTGACTGCGTTTGAGATGCTTCGGCAGCTTGCAGCGTTGCGCCGCCCGGCTGGGTTTGAGGGGCAGCAGTGGGATCGGCGTGCTAAGGGCGAGGTGGGATCATGACCGCCAACCGGTCCGCCGCCGTTATGCAGCAACGTCACGAGGCGCATGACAGCCTTGATGATTTCCCGACGCCGCCTTGGGCGACCCGCGCGCTTTGCCAGAAGCTGCGCGCTTGGGGTGAGCCGCTGCATTTGCAGCACGCGTGGGAGCCTTGCTGCAACCGGGGTCACATGGCCATGCCACTGGGTGAAGAATTTGACCGCGTCTATGCCTCGGACATCCACGATTATGGCTGGGCGGGCCAGCAGGCCGTTTCCGATTTCCTGATCGCCGAGCTGAATAGTGCCCCCGTTTGCGATTGGGTCGTCGCCAACCCGCCGTTCCGCCTTGCCCTCGAGTTCATCCAGCGCGGCCTCGAAGTTGCCAGGCGCGGCGTCGCGGTCTTTGTGCGCACGTCATTTGTCGAGGGGCAGGACCGATTTGCTCGGCTGTTCCAGCAAACGCCCGAGCGGTTTTTCATGCCGTTTGTTGAGCGAGCGGTTCTTTGGAAGGGCGTTCTGTTGGACCCCGACGTCAAGATCCAGCGCACCATCAAAGGTGAGATGGTCGTCGAAAAGCCGACGACGGCCACCAGCTATTGTTGGTTGGTTTTTGAGCGCGGGTTCTCGGGGCTGGGGAATGTTTGGCGGATTGAGCCGTGCCGCCAGGTGCTGACGCGGCCAGGCGATTACCCCCCGCTGCCTGACTATCTGCGCCCAGACGGGTCCATTCCTGGTCAGGGAGTGCTGCTGTGACGGACACCCCGGAGATGCAATTCGCATACGTGGCCACCGCCAAGGCGCTGACGGCGATACAGGGGCGCATTCGTCATTCGGATTGCCTTGAACTGGCTACGCTAACCTTGCGGCTTGAGCTGCCAGCCGCCGCGCGTGCTGCGGCTTCGCAGTTTCTGGACACGGTCAATCACAGCCCCGAGGCAGCGGGCTGCGCTTTGCGCGACTTTGTCGTCGCAATGCTGCCCAAAGAGGATCCTGCGCCAACGTCTGTCGCGACCCGAAATCCGGTCCCACAGCCGAATGAGCAAGAGGCCACAGCGTCAGATCATCAGCTCGCGCCGGAACCTGGCAAGTCAGAACCGATCGAGTATGCCTGGCAATCAAGGGCTGATCTGCAATGAGCCGCCGCCAGGATCCCCGTCTGAACGAAGCTAAGGACAAGAGCGTCGAGCATGTGCTTGGACTGCTGCGCGTGTCCAACCTACGCCGGTCGCCAAACAAGCGCGAAATGCGTGGGCCGTGCCCCAAGTGCCATGACTTCGGCCACAACCCCAAAAGCGGTAAACCGGATCGGTTCAACATCAATTTGACGTCGGGGGCGTTCTTCTGTCGCCAATGCGACATTCGGGGTGGCGACGTGATCGCACTGGTACGCGCAGTCAACGATTGCTCGTTTCCCGATGCCTTGACCTTTCTGTGCGGCGAGCAGCCCAAAGACGAAACCGAAGAGCAAAAGGCGGCCCGCCTCAAACGCGAAGAAAGGCTGCGGTTGAAAATCGAACGCGACGCCCGCGTCCAGGAGGAGGAGAACGCACGCTATCGCCGTCGTGCCTATGAACAGGCCCGCCAGATCTGGAAGCGAACCAAGGCCGACAATGGCGCGATCCGTTACTACCTGCGCCAGCGTGGCATCAATGACCCGACCATCGATCTGGTGTTGGCCGGTTTGCGCTATGCGCCGCTCTTGCCCTATTTCGCAGGCGAAGGTCGCGCTGCGCTCAAGGTCCATGAAGGCCCCGCCATGATCGCCAAGATGATCGGGCCGGACGGTAAAGGGTCGGGCGTTCATCGAACCTGGTTGGACCGCGATAACCCCAAAGGCAAGGCGGTGATCAAAAAGGGCGGCGAGACCCTAAAGTCGAAAAAGACGCGCGGTTCGACCAAGGGCGCATCCATTCGTCTTTTTACGCCCCCTGGCGCCAAAGTCCTAGTGATGGGCGAGGGTATAGAAACCACGCTGACAGCACTCATGGCCCGCCCATTTGAAAACGCCGCCTATTGGGCTGGTGTGGACTTGGGCAACATGGCCGGTCGCATGCAAAAGGTGCCCGGCAAACGCCACAGCGGTCTGCCTGACATGACCGACAAAGATGCCTTTGTCCCGCCGCCTTGGGTGACCCGGCTGGTGTTCATTATGGACGGTGATTCCGATCCCAAAATTACCCGCGCCAAATTGGAAAGCGGGTTGAAACGCGCCATGGCAATGCGCCCGGGCCTGGTCGGCCAGATCGTCCATCCCGGGGCGGGCGTAGACCTGAACGACGTGCTGATGGCGTCCCAAGCAGAGGGAGAAACTGACCATGCAGAACAGTGAGCCACAGACTTGCCGCATCCGGGCTGATGTCGAATACGACACCGGCGAGCGCGTGCAGCTCGATTTCCGAGGCCTCGCGCCGAGTGTCGTGCTTGAGCTGATGGAATTGATGCAGCGCAACCGGCAACCGGACGGGCCGCATCCCCCCGCAAAAAAGTGAGGAGAAGGCCAATGCCACACACCGACGCCGTCGCACAGCGCGACGTGTTTTCCCAAAACCTCAAAGTTCTGATGGGTGATAAGCCCAATGTCTCGCAAGTTTGTCGCGATATCGGCATCAACCGGACCCAGTTCAACCGATACCTGGGCGGCACTTCGTGGCCGCGCCCCGACGTCCTGGTGCAGATCTGCACTCACTTTGACACTGACGCGCGCGTGTTAACCACGCCGCTATCAGAGTTTTCGAGCGAGAGCGATGCCATCGCCGATCAACCCTAAAACAGGATCAAGACCATGCCCTTCAGTGAAGCGCCATGCGCACCAGCTCCCAAAACAGGATCCGGAATTTCAATGGGCCTGCGGGAGAAAAAAAGCGGAAAAGAAGTCCGCTTCACCCTGAATGAGAAGGCCCAAGAAGAGTGCTTTGGGCAGCCCATTGCCGATTGTTCATTCAAGGTGATGATCGGCAGCGGCGAAGACGATGGCTACGCACAGCTCAGGCTGGATGACAACGGTGACGTGATCGCAAAACCCTCCATGCGGGGATCTGCTTTTTTGACCATAGGCCATTGGGCAAACTTGCCCAACGGGTCGCGGCCAGCCGCCGAATGCATCGTCAAATCGGTGTCGGATGACCAGACCGTCGTTACCATCAAACTGCCTGAGTGGGCCACACCAACAGGTAAGGGCGGCAAGCTCGACAAGCGCGCGCCATGAGTAGCATCCGCACCATCAAGATCATGCAGGTGGACCGCCTTCTTGATCTGCTGACCGCTTACGCGTGCGTGGTTCAAGGCAGGGAACGGGAGGCGAAGACTTGTGACCGAGCATGACCTTGCCTTCTACCGCGACCTGGTCGCCAAGCGTGATGAGGCCTTGCGCGAGGCTCATGATGCCCTGCGCGGGAATGCCTCTGACCGTGAGAAAAACAACGCTCGAGCAGCCATCGAAACCGTGCTGCCCGACCTGCAACAATAGGGGGCCGTCATGCGAAGCCGACTTGGAGCATCCACCGCTCTCATGGCCATAGCAGCATTGAGCGCAAGCCACGCTGACTTTGATCCGGTGCCTGCTCCGATGCCTGAGCGCAAGCCCAGTGGAACCGACAGAAAGAAGGCCAAAATGGGCCGCAAACAACGACGTAAATTGCGGGCCAAAAAGCGGCGCGCAAAACTGGTGAAGTGACGGACGCTTTCAACAACCGCGCGAGGCTTGTCCGGCCTAATGGACATCGCGGGGAGGCGCAGGGGACTAGCCCCGCCTGCTGGCCTGAGTGTCTCGGGGACACAGATTGGATCGCGGGGTTTTCGCGATGAACGCCAACAGGGTCCACTATGCGGCATGACGGCATGAGCAAACGCTTCGGCACTCTTGATCTGGGAGTGTCGGGGCAACCCGAACAGAGGACACCCAAATGAATTTCGAAGTCGGAGACCTGATTATTCTTGCCGCCGCAAAGGCAGTTGCTTGGGGTGCTGTTTTGATCTGGCTCGCCTACATTTTCCGGCCTGTTTTCCTGGCTTGGATTGCAGCCTGAGAAGGGATGCCCGGATACACCATCATGACCACTTTTCTTGTCTATGCCACCGCTCTGATTGTCTTGCACGTTTGCATCGTCTTGCTCGCGGGTTGGGCCGTCTTGCCACTTGGTAAGGCCATAGATCTGGCCACTGCAGTTGTGGTGGGTGTGACCTTGTCTCTCGCAGCGTGTCATCTGTTTGCCAGCCTTTAAGGGAGCCAAGATGAAAAACACGTGGCTTTTGGCCCAGGCGACCATGCGCCAGGCCCGCGTCGAGCTGCTCGATATTTTGGGCGACGTGCCGGGCTTTCACTGGCCGTCGCACAAAATGACCAAGCAAGAGATCGTAGACGAAATCATCGCGGCCCGCAGGGCGCATTGGGACAACAATCACAAGCAGCCTGCCGCGTCGTCGGAACCACGCAGGATGCGCGGCGCTATCACCGCCGCCGAATGCAACGCGTTTCTACACACTTTGCCACCCCCCGAACCAATTTGAGGACAGCACCAATGGACGATTACCTGGACATTCATCCCAAAGACGGACGGCCTTGGATCAGCGAGCCGCAGTCTGAGAAGCCGCGCAAGATCGTGACACAAGAGTGGACTCACGGCCTGACGTGCATGCAGCAAACGGTTCTTTTGACAGCTATTCGCGGCCCAGACGGCGTGGCCAAGTATCACCCGTGCAAGTTCCTAATCCGGTGGTATCGCCGGTGTGTTCTACTTGGGGCGTTGGACCACAATGTCTTTGAAAACCCTTACGACCCACGTGGCGGCTCGTTCACCGGCCCTAGCTATGAATGGCCGCCCGGTTTGGACCACGATTGGACCGAACGGATGAACGGTGTTGTCGAGCGCTATCTCCAATCGTTGGACGAGCTACCGCACCACTTCCAACTGCACCTCATGCATGCCGCCGAGATCGTCGGCTACAAGCACCCAGACACGAAGATCCGCGACTGGTGGCACTGGCTGTATTTGGAGTTGGTGAAGGACATGCACCTCTCACCGGAAACAGAAGCCGAGTTGGACTACCGACTAGGCGATAGCGAAATCCAATGGCGCGCCACCAGCTCACAAGCAACTCAATCCTGACGGGGGAAACTTTCCAATGGCCATGAGACAGTCAACCAGGTCCGAAGTGAAGCGCATCGCCAAAGCAAAGAAACGCCTCCTGGGGGCGGTGCAGTCCGAGCTTATGCGCCAAGACATCACAGCGCTCGAATTGCTTGCTGTGATCGCCCACACCACAGGCGCGTGCATCGCCTACCAAGATCGGAACACCGTCAAGGACGACCAGGCTCTTGAGCTGGTTTGGGAGAACATTCGTCAGGGCAACGCCGAGGCGTTGGCCGAGGTCATGTCGGTGTCAGGCCGACCCAACTGAGCCGCCCGCGCGCGCACCTCGAAAGAGGTAAATCGAAGCGATTTTTAGGCTTCAAACAACAAGGAAAACGGGGAATGAGCGAAAATATCGAGGCGGTGAAAGAGGCATTTCGGAAGGCTGAGAACGTCAGTTTGTTGGAGGATCACGACCCACCCGCTTCGGGTTCGCCCCCTCGGAGGGGCGGCGGCGCTGCCTCGACCAAAAAAACTAAGGATCCGCTCCTGCCGCTCGGCCATGCTGGTGGCCGGTTCTATTTCTTGACCGCGCGGGACGAGATGGCAGAGCTGTCTGCCGGTGCCATGACGCAGCGGGCAAACCTGGTCGCCCTGGTGGCTGGTGCGCCCGATGGCATCCAATGGCTTGGCAGTATTGCTCCGCCCAAATCGCGTGACGTCGGCTTTAATGCGCCCGGCGTCGCCGATTATTTGATGAACGCGTGCAGTGAGCTGCCACTCTTCAATCCCAATATGCCAATTCGCCATTGGGGCACCTGGCGCGGCTCAGAAAGCAATCTGATCGTCCACCTAGGTGAAGAGATCGAGTGCCCAGAAAAAGAGGACCAACGCGGTCGCTTGATTGCAGGGGCACTGTATCCTGCGGTGCCAAGTGGCGTCCCTCCTGCCGACGAAGCCGCGACCGTAGAAGACATCCGGTGGATTGCTGAGCGTCTTGGGCGCTATTGGAACTGGCGAGGCACAGCATCAGCCTCGGCCATCCTAATCGGTTGGATCGGCCAAGCGGTCTTGGGCCAATATCCCGAGTGGCGAACACACCTTTGGATCAAAGGGAAGCACGGGGCGGGCAAGTCCACTCTCTTACGGATTTTGTCGTCCCTGCTGGGTGGGATGTCCCCTGGCGTCAAGAAATCCACCTCTGCAGCTGCGATGCGGCAGACCACAAACCGCCAGGCTATCACGCGGATCTTTGACGAGGCCGAGTCCGATGGATCTGGCTTGGTTGAAAACGTTATGCCGCTTTTCCGCATGATGTCCGATGGTGACGGCGCCCAGATGGAGCGAGGGACATCGGACCACTCGGGCGTGCGCTTTGCGCTCTATGGCGCTGGTCTTATGGCCTCGATCATTCCTGCCAGTATGGAACCCCAGGACTTGTCTAGGTTTGTCATTTTGGACCTCGGTGCGCGCGAGCCGAGTTCATCACCTGAAGACACGGCAGCAATGTTGGCTGAGCTGGAAACCGACGCTGAGCATCTGGGCGCGAAGGTCTGGCGACGGATGATAGATATCGCGCCTGGTCGGTGGGACATCACCTTCAGGTTTTATGCCAGTCTGCTCGAAGGGATGGGGGCGAACTCGCGAAACAGCGCAACCATTGGCGCTATTTTGAGCGGCTGGGACCTCATGCTTTATGACAAAGCGGTGATCCAAGACGAAAAGCGGCGGGACACAGAACGCGTTGCGCTGGCCAGGGGCATTGCAGCGCCCCTTTTGGACGCAGCGGTGGTGGCCGAAACCGAAAGCGAAGGCGAGAAATGCCTGCGCGCCATCCTCAGCACGATGCTGCACAAAGACCATGGAGGCATTGTTACCGCGTCAGAGCTGGTCGACCGCATGCAAGATGAAGGCGGGAGTGAACCTAACATCTATGACCAGCGCCTATTGGGCCGTCTAGGCATGCGATTAATGAAGGGTGAGCCAGGGCAGCGAGAACTCTTTGTCGCCAACGGCGAAAACCAGCTCCTAAACAAAGCGCTAGGTGGAACCCGATGGCGAGGGGGCAACCATCGAGCAGCCTTAGACACGCTCGAGGACATACGCCTGTCCGAGCGTACTGTGCGCATCAAAGGCGGCGGTGCGTATCGTGGCGTGTATGTCCCTGCCCGCTATCTGCCCGGCCACAAGGAGAAAGCTAAGTGATTGATTTTATGTCCAGGTGTGTGACGGACGTCACGCCGGTGTCACGTGTGCCGTTACACGCTCATGTCTTTGATTTTTCCCCATAAATCCAAACGTCTACAGATTTGTGACGTTGTGACCCGCTACCGCATCCCCACGATGCAGGCGAATGTGTGTGGGAGTATGCCCAAATATCCGTCACAGCGTCTCTATAAATCTATTTCCGGAAGAAAGATAAATAATAACAGGGGCTTGCAGCGAGACGGATTTTGTGACGGCGGCGTGACGTCCGTCACAGTGCCTCGCAGCCAACAGGCAGAAGCGAAATGACCGATCAACCCAAAATCTTCTACGTATCCTCCGATGGTCTGGTGCGAAAAGACCATCCTTGGCCAAGTGATGCGATTGCTAAGGTGCGGCGGACCGAAGAGCGCGCCCTTGCGGCCCAGATTGCCAATGCGGCTCCGCCTGACGAATGCAGCGTTGATGTGCCCATATCCCCTGCACGTGGGCCGGTGACCCCTTATCAGGATTACCATGTCGTGGCAGTCGGCGCGGAAGACTTCGAGGTGACCAAGATCCGGTACAAGAGCGGCGCGCCAGCCCGTGCGCTCGATCTCTTCGACAAGATGATGGCCCAGTCGTCCAGGCGTCGTGACGGCCCGGCCTTCACCATGCTGCACGCAATGGCCGCTCGGAAGTACCGCGATCTGACGGAGCAAGTTAAATCGTCTGGTTTAGCGGCGTCACCCGTGTTTAGCGATAAACTCGGCGGCTCGGGTAAACGTGACGCCATGGATGCGTACATGGCCAACACGCAGCGCTTGGCGTGGATGCACGCGTCCATTGGTGATGCGATCGCCAAAGACATAAAGCGCAAGGCGAAGGCGATAGACAACGGTGGCCGCATCGTCGGCGAGGTCGAGCTGCGACAAATCGGAAAGCGGTTGATCACGGTCCGCATGTTGGTCGATTTGGTGTGCCTGCAGGAGAAGTCGCTGCGCGCCGTCCTGATGGCCCATGGCTGGCGAGACAGCGGCAAAAACCTAAAAACCCTTCGCGCCGCTCTGTGCGCCGCCCTAGAGCGTATATCGCCCCTCTGAGTTTAGGTGGTACAAAATGTTGTTGACACTTGGGACGGACGAAGAGTATCGAATCAGTAATCTCAAGAGTTGTGCCTGCCGGAAACCAACCCGGCGGGCACAAGTCTTTTCAGGTTGCGTTGCAATGGCAGCGCGGCCTCCAGCGCCCACCGCAGGACCGCATGACAAAAACGACGGGTCCTTCCTGTCGATCCAAGGTTATACGGGGCGGCTAAGCGCGTTGGTTTCCGTCGCCTAAACCAAACTGAAAGCCTAAACCCCAGCCTAAACATTCCGTCCATGAGCTTTGAAAAAACCGCCACCCAGTTGGCAGCAGATCTGACGCTCTC
>JBCBCS010000127.1:0-9888 GCA_038530475.1 Pseudomonadota bacterium | reverse complement strand
GTAAAGCTGTTGACGATCACCGATTGGCTGCCCACCACGCCGAGGTTCATCAGGAACACCAGCAAAATGATCAGACCACCGGGCACGGCGAGGAACCATGTCAGCCCTTCGTTGCGGGTGATCGGCTCGGAATTGGCAGAGCCCATTTCGACCGCCGGTGCGCGGCTTGGATTGAGCAACGCAAAGCCGAACGCATAAGCCGCATAAAGGAAGGCCAGCATGATGCCCGGCAGCAGCGCCGCCTGAAACAGCGTGCCGACAGAGACCACCGCAGGCTCCCCCAGGTAGGTCAGCGCGTCGGTACAGCCTGCCAGCTGAGCGCGTTCTTCTTGTGCAGCGGAATAAAGGTCACCCGCCAGCGTGCCCAAAAGAACGATCACAATGGACGGCGGGATGATCTGCCCCAGCGTGCCAGAGGCCGCGATCACACCTGTCGCAAGTTCCTTGGAATAGCCGTTGCGCAACATGGTCGGCAGGGACAGCAGGCCCATCGTCACCACGGTCGCACCGACGATCCCGGTGGAGGCTGCAAGGAACGCGCCCACCACAACCACCGACACTGCAAGGCCGCCCGGCAGGCCGCCAAAGACGCGGGACATGGTCGTCAGCAGGTCGTCAGCGATCTTTGAGCGTTCGAGCGTGATGCCCATCAGGACGAACATCAGCACCGCAAGCAGCGTCTCAATCGACTGACCCGCCAGCACCCGTTCGTTCATCCGGTTCACAACGAAGGACACGTTGCGGTCCAGACCGGTCGTCATCCAGCCTGCGTCAAACAGCGCCTCTTCGATGCGCGGCAAGTCCGGGTATCGGAACACGGATATGGATTCAGGCCTGATCCCTTCCGCGATGAGCCCTGCATATTCCGCAGATCCCGTGTCGATTGCCTGGTGAATGAGGTAGCCACCTGAATCCAGCGCCGCGATGATCGCGAATGAGATGACCGCCGCACCACCAATGGCAAACGCCACCGGGAAGCCCGACAAGATCCCTGCAAACAAGCACAGGAAGACGATCAGAAGGCCGATTTCTACGCCATCAAGTCCGAAAAGCATGTCTTTGACCTATCTTTAATGGACGCCTTCGAAGGCTTCTTCACCTTCGCCGAGCGTGTCTTTGTCGAGGTTTTTGCCGATGCTCTCTTCGCCTTCGACATATTCGAGGTAGGAGCGGTAGAAGAACGCAACCGCCTGCACCAGCACGAGGAACGCGAACGCCACGAGCAGGATTTTGAACAAGAAGTAGGCGTTGAAGCCGTTGGGGCTGAAGCCGATGGTTTCGACGTTCCAACGCACGGCACGCGCCTTGGTCAGAAGCCGGTCAAGGCTGTCTGAGGCCGACGGTTTCGGCGTGATCAGGTGCCGCCAAAGGAAGTACCAGCCATACATCCAGGTGATGACCGCGGCAGGCACCATGAAGAAGAGCGACCCGAACATGTCGATCATCCGCTTGGCCCGGTGGCCGATGGCGGAATAGACAAGGTCAACGCGGACATGGCCGCCTTGGACGAAGGTGTACGAAACGCAAAGGCTGACGATCATCGCGTTATAAAGCTTCAGGCTCTCACCCCACCAGCTCACGTCGAAAGTGATCGTTGCGCCAAGGCCGATGCTGATCTCAGCCACGGCAAAGACCCGCTGCGAGAAGATGATGACCACCTGAATGAGCACCATGATCAGACCGGCCCATGCAAAGGTCCGTCCGACGCCGTTTGCAAACCCTTCGAGCACCCGAACAGTGCCCCACATCAAGGGGCGGTGGTAGAACGCAGCGATTGAGAACAGGATGAAGAAGGTGAAGACCGCGAAGAACAACTCAACCGAACCGCCATAATAAACAAAGCGCATCAGTGCGGCTTTGTCTTCGGCGGTGTTGTCCCAGCTGAGCCAGTCCAGCCAGATGCCGGGATGGGTGACCACGAACAGGATGTTGTAAATCGCTTCAAGCATGTTTGAGATCACGAACAGGACCGCATCCCAAAGACCGCCCAGAAAGCTTTCGGCGGCCGGGATCGGGTCCTCGCCTTCCGGCGCGTTGCCCTGCCATCGTTCCAGCGTGCGTGTCAGCCCGTTTTCATAGGATGACCAGAAGCCTGCATTTTCTGCGGCGTCTTCTTCCATGTCACCTGCCCCCGAAGAAATTCTATGGAAAGACCCGGGCGCGTCCGTCTCCGGGTCGGTGTGGTAAGGCCCCGCCTAAAGCGGCAGGGCCCCCCGATCTTTGATCTGAATCAGGGTTGATCCAGCGGGTGGCGTTAGCCGCCCATGACGCGGTCACGCTGGGCGCGGTACGCACCTTCGGACTGCGAAATCCAGGAGGAGCTTTCCGCCATGGACGTGTTGTAGGACGCACGGATACGGTCATAAAGCTCGTCGCCGTTGTACTGGTCCATGGTCTCGGACGCTGCAGTGCCCATCGCATCCCAGACGCTGTCCGGGAATTCCAGAACGGTCACGCCACCGGCCTGCAGACGCTGCAGCGCTGCACCGTTGGAGTTCATGAACTGAGCGAGGTTCCACTGGTGGGCTTCGCCTGCGGCCACTTCGATGATCTTCTGGTGGGCTGGGGACAGCTCGTTGAAGACGTCGAGGTTGGTGGCCAGAGACAGGCCAGCGCCCGGCTCGTGCATGCCTGCGGTGTAGTAGAACTTGGTGATTTCCTGGAAACCGGCCTTTTCGTCCGCCCACGGACCGATCCATTCGGTGCCGTCGATCGCGCCAGAGGCCAGCGCCTGATACACTTCTGCACCCGGCAGGTTCTGCACGGAGGCACCCATGCGGCCGAGCGCCTGACCACCAAGGCCTGGCATACGGAACTTCAGACCCTGGAAGTCTTCGGGGCCGTTGATTTCGTTGGCGAACCAGCCACCAGCCTGCGGGCCGGTGTTACCAGCGAGGAAAGACTTCAGACCAAAGATCTCGCCGAGCTCGGTGTGGAAGTCATGGCCTTCGCCATGGTAGTACCAGTTCATCAGTTCCTGCGGCGACATGCCGAACGGAACGGAGGTGAAGAAGGCATAACCCGGATGCTGACCCACGAAGTAGTAGTCAGCGGCGTGATACATGTCAGCCTGACCGGAGGTCACGGCGTCAAAGCTTTCAAATGCGCCAACGAGTTCGCCAGCAGCTTTCAGGTCAACGGTCAGCGTGCCATCGGACATTGCAGTGATGCTGTCAGCAACGTGCTGGGCTGCGTCATGCACACCAGCAAGGCCACGGCCCCAGGACGTGACCATGGTCAGCGTGCGGTGGCCAGCGGCATAGGCCGGAGCGGCCAGAGTGGTCGCAGCGGCGGCCGTGCCGCCCAGTGCGGAGTTCTTCAGAAAAGAACGACGATCCATGTAATTTCCTCCCATGGAATGACCGGCGGCACCTCTCCCAAGGTGCGCCGGCTCGTTTCAAGTGTCGTGACGTTAACCCTGCACGAGCGCGTCCGAAATACCCAGAGCCCCGTAGAAATGCCAAATTTGTGAGCAAAACTGACCAATTTGCTGTTTATGTTACCGCTCACACGGGGCCTCGCTTGCCAGCACAGCGGCTTCGCACCCTTTGAACCCAGCTGATTCCCCGGTAACGATTCGTCCATGGGGGACAAACCGACATCCACACGATTCGGCCGCGGGCTGAGCTACGGCCAGAAGCTGTTTTTGCTCGCCACGGTGCCGCTCTTGCTGTCGGTCGGCATCATCACCCTGATCGTGGCGAACCAATCCCGCGCTCTGGCAGAGCGTGAGATCGCGGCGTTGGAAACGCAGCTTCTGGATGCCAAACGGGACGAGCTTCAGAACTACCTGTCGCTCGCCAGAACCGCCTTCGTAAACATCTATGGCCGCGCCGCCCCTGACGATGAACGCGCCAAACTTGAGGTCACGCGCATCCTTTCGGCGATGCTCTATGGGCAGGATGGTTACTTCTTTGTCTTCGATTATGACGGCAACAACCTCGTGGCCCCACGCCAGACCAACCTCATCGGGCGGAACTGGCAGGGGCTTGAGGATGTGGACGGCGTTCCAATCACCGACGAAATCATCCGCCTTGCCCGCTCGGGAGGCGGCTACCATGAATTCCAGTGGTTCAAACCAACAACCCGCGAAACAGCCCCGATGATTGTCTATGTCAACGGCCTGCAGGATTGGCGCTGGGCGATTGGGACGGGGATCTTCGTCGACGACATCCGCGCCACCGTCGCCGCCGCACGCGCCGATGTGGAGGCGCGCATTCAGCAAACGTCGTTCTATATCCTCCTCATCACCATCGCCGCGCTGATCGGTGTCTTTGCCTTTGGCCTCTGGCTCAATATCCGCGAACGGCGTCTTGCCGATGCCAAACTCAAGCAGCTGACCGAACGGATCATCGACACCCAAGAAGAAGAGCGCGGGCGCGTCGCGCGGGAATTGCACGATGGCATCAGCCAGATCCTCGTCTCTGTCCGCTATGCTCTGGAACTGGCCCGC
Source organism: Pseudomonadota bacterium (assembly GCA_038530475.1). Lineage (GTDB taxonomy): Bacteria > Pseudomonadota > Alphaproteobacteria > Rhodobacterales > Rhodobacteraceae > Octadecabacter. Next base: position 5,435 of record JBCBCS010000127.1, on the reverse strand, counting down.
CGACGGATCACAAACGGCGACCCCCGCGCCGGTGAAAGTGTGGACAAGGGTATCGACAGCCTCGGCGGCGCGATTCAAGAGGTCCGCCGCATCTCACGCGATCTGCGACCCGGTGTGCTCGACGATCTGGGCCTTGGCCCCGCCCTGCACGCGCTGACGACGGATTTTCAGACGCGCACCGGTATCGAAGTGGATTTTGAAACGGTTGTCTTCCGAGGGCGGCTCGATGAAGACGCGCGGATCGCGCTCTACCGCGTCGCGCAAGAGGCCATGACCAACATCGAACGTCATGCGGGGGCCAGCCACGTCTCCCTATCCCTGCGCGGCACTAGGAATGGTGGCATTCTGCGGATTGCCGACAACGGAACAGGATTGCCGCAAGGGCGGCAGGCACGGTCGGGCCTTGGCCTGCGCAATATGGCCGAACGGATCGAACAGCTCGATGGGACGCTGAGGATCATGTCATCCAAAACCGGCACGGTCATTGAAGCTCAGGTGCCATTGAGCCATATGCTCGCCCCGAAACCGAGCAAACCCTCCCTGTCCGATCAAGAAAACGGAAAGGAAAGCGCATGACCGCCCCGACCCGCGTCGTGATCGTGGACGACCACCCGATGGTCGCCGAAGGCATCCAATCCATTCTTGAGACCTATGATGACATCGATGTTGTGGGCGTCTTGCCCAACGGTCGGCAGGCGATCGATCAGGTGGATGCGCTGGCCCCTGACGTGATGCTGCTGGACCTCAACATGCCAGAGGTCGGTGGCCTCACAGCGACCGAAATGATCCTTGAGCGCCGGCCCGAGACCTGCATCCTGATCCTGTCGATGCATGACAGTCCTGAATATATCTCCTCTGCGCTGAACCACGGCGCGCGGGGCTACGTCTTGAAAGACGTGCCAACAGAAGAGATCAAGACCGCCATCGACACTGTCCGCGCCGGTGAGGAATACCTCTGCACCGGCGCCCAGCGCGCTCTGGTGCCCAAGACGGCAGACGGGTCAGAGCCCCTCACCAACCGGGAGCAGGAAATCCTGCTGCAACTGGCGCAGGGCAAGTCAAACAAAGAGGTGGGCCTGCTGTTGGATATCTCCGTCCGCACCGTTGAGACCCACCGCAAGAACATCAAGCGGAAGCTGGGGATCAGCTCCACCGCTGGCCTCACCCGCTACGCGATGGAGCACGGCGTGTTGCAGGGGACCGGTCGCTAAAGGTCTCTGACCGTCAGGAGAGGCAACATGCGGACGCTGCTCAGGCTTCTTAGGCCAAAAGCGGATCAAAAGTGTCTTTGAACGCCCCTCACGCACCCGCATTTAACAAAATTGCAAAAAACCGCGCCCAAACGACATTTTTGCGATTCCGCCTGTTGACCCCCTTTGCCCCTCGCGCCATAACTCCCCCACGCAAAAGGAAGCACCCGATGAACGTTCTCGTCGTACTTGTAGGAAAATCGCGCATGGGCCTCTGAGAGGAAATCCAGAACCTCCCCCATGCGCCTCCGAAAATCGGGGGCTTTTTTATGCGCAACGCAAATTTTGAACGGCAGCTGCAACAGAGGAAAACAACATGTCAGCTTCTATGACCGGTGCGAAGATGGTGGTTCAGGCCTTGATCGATCAGGGTGTGGACACGGTATTTGGCTATCCCGGCGGCGCCGTCCTACCGATTTATGACGAGATCTTTCAGCAGAACTCGATCAAGCACATTCTGGTGCGCCACGAACAGGGGGCCGTGCACGCCGCCGAAGGCTATGCGCGGTCAACCGGAAAGCCGGGTGTGGCGCTGGTCACATCAGGCCCGGGTGCGACCAACGCCGTGACCGGCCTGACGGATGCACTGATGGACTCCATCCCGATCATTGTCTTCACCGGGCAGGTCCCGACCTTCATGATTGGCTCTGACGCGTTCCAGGAGGCCGATACTGTCGGTATCACCCGTCCGTGCACGAAACATAACTGGCTGGTCAAAGAGACCGACAAGCTGTCCGAGACCATCCATGAGGCGTTCCATGTCGCAACATCGGGTCGCCCTGGCCCGGTTCTGATCGACATCCCCAAGGACGTACAGTTTGCCAATGGCAAGTATACCTCGCCCAAAGCATTGAAATCACATTATAATCCGCAGGTCAAAGGCGACATCGAAGGGATCACCGATCTCGTGGCCGCGATGGAAAAGGCCAAGCGCCCGATCTTCTACACCGGTGGCGGTGTGATCAATTCTGGCCCGGCAGCAAGCCAGCTCTTGCGGGAACTGGTGGATGCAACGGGCTTTCCGATCACATCCACGCTGATGGGTCTGGGCTGCTATCCGGCCTCTGGCGACAACTGGCTCGGCATGCTGGGCATGCACGGGCTCTATGAAGCCAACATGGCGATGCATGATTGCGATTTGATGATCAATATCGGTGCGCGGTTTGATGACCGGATCACCGGGCGGCTTGATGCGTTCAGCCCGAAGTCGAAGAAGGCCCATATCGACATCGACCCGTCCTCCATCAACAAGGTGATCCAGACCGACATTCCGATCATCGGCGACGTGGCCCATGTGCTGGAGGATTTGCTGAAGGTCTGGAAGGCCCGGGGTCGCAAGACCAACGCCGAAGAGGTTGGCAAGTGGAAGCACCAGATTGCCGAGTGGCGCAAGGTCAACTGCCTCGCCTTCACGCAAGAGGGCAAGACGATCAAACCGCAGCACGCGCTGGTGCGGCTGGAAGAGCTGACCAAGGACCGCAAGGATCGCTTCATCTGCACCGAAGTCGGCCAGCACCAGATGTGGGCGGCGCAATATCTGGGCTTTGAAAACCCCAACCAGTGGATGACATCCGGTGGTCTGGGCACGATGGGCTACGGGTTCCCGGCCTCTATTGGCGTGCAGATGGCACATCCGGATGCGCTCGTGATCAACGTCGCGGGTGAGGCGTCGTGGCTGATGAATATGCAGGAAATGGGCACCGCGGTGCAGTATCGCCTGCCCGTCAAGCAGTTCATCCTCAACAATGAACGGCTCGGCATGGTGCGCCAGTGGCAGGAGCTGCTGCACGGTGAGCGGTATTCAAGCAGCTGGTCCGAAGCCCTGCCCGATTTCGTGAAACTGGCCGAAGCGTTCGGGGCCAAAGGCATCATTTGTTCGGATCCGGCGGATCTGGACGACGCGATCATGGAAATGCTCAACCATGATGGGCCGGTGATTTTTGATTGTCTGGTGGAAAAGCATGAAAACTGCTTCCCGATGATCCCGTCAGGCAAGGCGCACAACGAGATGCTGCTCGGCGAAGCGGAAACCCAAGGCGTAATCGACGCCAAGGGGTCGGTGCTGGTGTGATGCCAGCACGTTGCTCAAAAAAGAAAGGCGACCCCGACGGGGCCGCCCTCTTTTGGAATGCAAGCGGTGAGGCTTACTGCATCAGCAGCACTTCTGCTTCGCCACGCTCGTCAGCGTCGATTGCGCCGTTACCGTCCGTGTCGAACACTGCCATGTTCATCTCGATGATCTCGTCCATCGTGACTTCGCCGTCACCGTCCATGTCGTTGCTCAGGTCCAGATATGCGCCTTCCACGTCAAACTCGTGTGCGTCTGCAAAGGCGGCGCCAGAGAGTGCGACGAGTGCGGTGAAGGTTGCTGCGACTGTTTTGCTCAGGTTGGTCATTTTTAACTCCTTTTTCGTTCGGCCCACCGTGTCGGACATTGCGTTCATCGCCGTGCCCATCGAGCCTTCGAGGACACAACACCAGCGCCGCCAAATCCGTTCCCGGCTCGGGTTTCGAAAAAATCGATTTTTTGAATTTCCCATATCTATCAAAGGGTTGCATAGGAATTTAAGAATTGATCGGCTGAAACAAATGGCGGGGCCAGCCTGATGCGACTTGTGTATCAACCTCTTTTTGCCATCATCCTTGCTGGCTGCACGGGAGCGATGGTCGCAAATGTCATGCCGGGTCAGGTCGTGACGGTCGAAGGCACCCCCTTCACGGTCCGTCAAACCGACCGAGGTCTCACTGTTCAGAACTTCGAAACCGGGGCAACGAGACCTGAGGTCCTGATCAACCGCGCCAGCCGGGCCGCCGAACTGGCCACCGGATGCACCACACAGACCATCGACAAGGATGGCATCGCCAACACCTATTATCTAACCATGGACTGTCCCCCGTCCTGAAGGAGCCTCAATCATGTCCGCCCTCAAGATCAAGAAAGGCTCCACGAGCCATTCCGCCTACAACCTTCGTCCAACCTTTTCGGATGTGGAAGAGCGTCATACGCTGGCCGTCGTCGTTGCCAATGAACCTGGTGTTCTGGCGCGGGTCATCGGTCTGTTCTCGGGTCGAGGCTACAATATTGAAAGCCTGACGGTGGCTGAGGTTGATCATACCGGCCACCTCTCGCGGATCACCATCGTCACAACCGGCACGCCGCAGACGATCAACCAAATCACCGCCCAGCTCGGCCGCATCGTCAGCGTCCATGATGTCCACGACCTCACCGTCGAGGGTCGCGCGGTGGAGCGGGAACTGGCGCTGTTCAAAGTCGCCGGCAAAGGCGACGACCGGGTCGAGGCCCTGCGCCTCGCCGACGTGTTCCGCGCCAACGTGGTCGACAGCACGCTCGACAGCTTCACGTTTGAGATCACTGGCACGTCCGAGAAGATCGACGCCTTCGCCGACCTCATGCGCCCCATCGGTCTGGTCGAAATGGCACGCACGGGTGTGGCAGCGCTGAGCCGCGGGGCGGAATGATCCGGGCAATCGCCGTAACACTCGCCAGTTGGCTTGCGCTTTCGGCGGGCAGCGCTTCCGCTCAGACAATTGAAGGGATCACATTGGGGGCGTCTTTGCCCGACACCCTTGTTACCGATGACAGCTACCCCGTGGGCGGTGCGGTCGACGGGCTTTTTTCCGACGACCCTTATCTTCACGTCCTCGCTCTCCAAGGCTGGCCCACACGGGTCGTCACCGACGGCCCGGACGGCGCGGTGATGTCAATCTCAATCGGGTTGCCGCCGGGCTTTGCCTTGATGCCAACCACCGAGGCAAATGCACCAAGTGCTCTGACGCTGGGCGCGTCTGACCTTATCATGGGTCAAACCACTTTGCGTGAGATTTACCGCCGTTTTGGGATCACCTTTGACGACACTCTCACGACCCTGCGCATCCCAAGTGACCCGGTTTACCGATTTGACGCTGACCTTGACGGTTCATCACGGACCGTGACGATCCTCCTCGCAACGACCACCGATGAGGGCTCGCAATTCGGCTGCTATGTCAACCAACGCCTGATGGATCCGGCCTGCGGCGGGCGGGTGCTGTCCCATGTCCATCTCGTTGACACCCGGTTCACGCCGCCCTTCGCCACCAATAGCGGGTATGAACAGACTTTGATCTCGCTCCTCCCCGAAATTGACAATCCGTTCGGTGATTGATGTTCAGCGGCTTTTCTACTTA
>JBCBCS010000126.1:0-9929 GCA_038530475.1 Pseudomonadota bacterium | reverse complement strand
ATCGCAGGGACCACTGGGTGCCCCGCAATACGTTGAATCGATCCCCGCTTGCGTCGATGCCGCTATGTTTCAAGGTACCACACTCTGTTTCCGCTGTAGTGGTGTCTTTGGCAACAGCGGTCTACGGGCAATTCTACCCATGGCCATGAACGCACCGACACGCATTCGCCATAGCAAGGCCGCGCAGGGGCATGAACATGGGGCCGGCACGTAAATTGCTACGTAGCGGATCAGACCACCGCGCCCGGCACGCGCGTTAAGCGTCATGACCCCGCCATGATCTTTTGCGCCGCGGCCCTGAACCGTGCCCGCAGGTCCGATGTCATGGGCGTCTGCACCAGAAGCGGCCCGTCGGGCACTGCGAGGCCGGATTTTTCGGGATCAATGCGCAACCCGCTGCGGTCTTCGACCTCGGCGTTTGGAAAACCGGACCCCCAGCTCAGAATGCGGGCCCCCGCCTCGGCCGATTGCGTGGCTGCGGCAAACCGGTGCGCCGGACCACGCACCTCTTGGGACTGGGCCAACCGGCCGTAACCGCAATGCCAGGTCGACGCGCCGGTGGCATCCGGCGCAAGGGCGACATGCGGCACATAAGGCAACAGATCGTGGTAGGTCGCGTTCCACGCCCACGCGATCAACACCTCGCCCTCGGCCACCAGATCCCAAAGCGCACCGGCATCAGACCAATACGAATGCACATTCGGATGCACCCGCGCGAGCCAGTCAATCGCGGCCTGAAATTCTGTTTCGGTGACTGCGTCCCACGCGGTGACGCCTTGCGACAGAAATGCCAGCGCGGCCAGTTCGTCCAAATAGGCGGGCAAAGCGATGGTGCCGCGGTACTTTTCGTTTTCCAGCACGGACAGATCGGCCACGTCGCCGCGCGGCACCTTGGCGGCGTTGTAGATCATCCGCGTCGTGCCGTATTCAAAGGGCACGTAGTAATCGGCGTAGTCTGCCAGCGTTTCGAAATGCTGGGCCATGCCGTCGGGCAAGGTGACCTTCGGCAACGCCGCCGTGTCCCAGGGCAACAGCAAATCCGCGTCCAACCAGCGCGACACAAACGCGCTACAGGTCAGGACGATGTCGGCGTCGATCCCACGATCTACCATGTCAAAGGCGTCTTCTTCGAAATCGAAAAAGATGAACTGCGGCGTGCGGCCATATACGTCGATAAACGGACCATAAAGAGCGCCGTCGACATAATCGTTGCCGGTAAGAACGGTGAGGTCGCGTGCTTGCGCAGCACCAGTGTCGGAGAACGTGAAAACAGCTGCACTGGTGAAAACGCAGGCCGCAAGGATCCTACGCGAACGGATGGCATCAGGAATGCGCATGACATCCTCCGTTTGTATTCAAGCCCTTGTAACAGATGGCACAGATCGTCGCCCTGTCAACTGAAGGTAGAAGGGACCGACAGAAACAGGATCACCGCGCCCCGGTGGCTACAGCGGATTCTTCTCGGCAAAGGATCGGAAAAAGGCGAGGAACGCGCGGTCGGGGTCGCGGGGGTCATCCTTGCCCTGGGACCAGGCGCGCCATTCGCCCTCGACATGATAGATGTCATAACCGGGATGGCGCAGCCGCGCAGTCTCGTAGGTTTCGGTGCGCAGCGCGGCGCCTTTGGCATCCAGCCACGTGGGGCGCGGCTTCAGCTCTTCGACGGTTCCGGCCGCCCGGGCCTTGCGCCCGACCTTGGAATACTGCAGCGCGCGTTCGGCCTCCGCCTGCCCGCCCCCGTCCTTGCGCCACCAGCGCAGTTCGACATGGGTCACCCGCCGCCCGGTCTTGCGCGGCACCGCCTCGACAATGAAATCAGACAGCGCGCTGACCTCTTCGACCGACGGATCAATCGCCCGCAGCTTGAGGTTCGACCACGACCCCAGCTTGCCCTTGGGCACGCCCAGGATGCCGCGCAAATCCTCGAGGGTGAAGGTTTCGGTGCTGCGGTAACGCAGGTTGCCGCGTTTCTGGATCATCTCATACAGCGTCAGCGCGTATTTCGAGCTAAGCGCGAACATCACCTCGCGTTGCAGCCGGGCAAAGACGGTGCTGTCTTTGATGATCCGGCGCAAACGCGGCGGGATCTCGTATTCCAGCACGCCGTCCCGGCGCGTCGTCTCGACATTCCCGCCCAACAGCTGCACCCGTTCAATCGCGTCCTCACCGTCATGGGTGACCTTCACCTTGACGATCGCCGACATCAGCCGCTCGATGCTTTCGCCGACGCGGTCGTTGGAATTGTGCGACCCGCGCAGATCGGCCTTGGCCACAACATGGGTCACCGGCTTGTCGATGGCGTCCCAGGCGTTTTCCAGAAGCTGGTTGTAAATGCGCCGGTCCGTGAGGGTCAGCGGCGTCACCTCGACCAGATCCACAAGCTCGCCGGGTTTGACGAGGCTTTGCGCATTTGGTCGCGCATCAATGGTGCGATATGGTGTCTTTGCTGCCATCCCTGCCCGCGCTATTCTTACATTTCATCGGCGCTTGCGCGTAAGAATATCAAAGCCCGCGCCGCGCGTCCAATGTTTCGGTGGCACCCAAAACGTAAGCTTTGAGAATCGGGTGTCGAAATTCGGGTTCCGCAGTCCCTTCAAAAATCAACAGAAAAATCAGCGAATATAGGCTCTAACATGGGCACCCAGGATGTAAGGGTTCAGGGCCACCCGATCCGTAAGTCTGGCCATCCCGATATGTAATTTTAACCCGCCAATCTGTAGGGCGAGTGATCCCACTATGTAAGGGTAGCGGCACAAAATCGGTTTTGGGTCAGAGGCTTAGCGTGCGCGAACACAGAACACTCTGAATCTAGAATAGGGGTGTTTTTTGATTTTGGGTTTTGGTTTTTTGGCACCAAGGCGCAAGTGACGCGCAATTTCCCTTGGTTTGAGCACGTGGAAGCGGGCAAAGCATCGGAATGGACCCGGCAGGTTCAACAATTCACGCCCCCTGCCCCGACTTCCAATATTTTCGCGAAACCACGAAAAATTCCGACTTGAGTCGCCCCCCGGTCCGCGCCATGATTCGTGCAACAGGCTAAACCAGAGAGCAGCGATGGACCAACCCGCCCTCCCCCCGGTCACCCTTCAGGAACTGGATCAGATCGCCAACCGCGCCACGACGGTGATTTCGCGGCTGCGCGACCGGCTCTATGCGCCGGGCAGTGAAAAGCAGTTGCAGTTGCGGTTCAACGTGCGGGCCGCCGCCGACATGGTCGGGCGCAGTGATAAGCTGATCCGCGATGCCGAGGCCGACGGCCGCCTGCCCGCCCCCGAAAAGGATCCGGTGACCGGGCGGCGGGTCGGCTACAGCCTGCCGGATGTGAACCGGATGCGGCAGGTGTTCGGCACCCTGCCCCACCGCGCCGACACTGACCCGGCCACCGTGCTGGCGGTACAGAACTTCAAGGGTGGCGTTGGCAAATCCACGCTGGTCTGTCACCTCGCGCAGTTCCTCGCGCTCAAGGGCTACCGGGTCTGCGTGATCGACTGCGACAGCCAGGCGTCCACCACGTCGATCTTTGGCCTGAACCCCGACATCGACGTCGACGAGGAAGAAGACACGCTCTACCCGTTTTTTCGCCACGGCGGGCCGCAGGACCTGTCTTATGCCTTGCGCGCGACCTACTGGCCCAACATCGCGCTGATCCCGGCCAATCTGGGGCTTTATGATGCCGAATATGAATTCGCCGCGCGCATGGCCCGCGAACAGGTGTTTGTCCTCGACCGGCTGCGCAACGGGCTTGAGACGATCAAGGACCGGTTCGACGTCATCCTGCTGGACCCGCCGCCGGCGCTGGGGATGCTGTCGCTGTCGGTGCTGCGCGCGGCCAACGCGCTGCTGATCCCGGCGCCGCCCAACAACATCGATTTCGGGTCCACGGCGCATTTCCTGAAAATGCTGGGCGCCACCCTGAACGAACTCGCCCGGATGGGCGGAACGCGCGATTATGCCTTTGTTAAGATCCTCGCAACCAAGATGAACGACACGAAATCGGCCCATGTTGCGATCAAACGGATGATGGACGCGGTGTTCCCCCTCGACATGATGCAGGCGGTGCTGAAGGACAGCGCCGAAATCGACAATGCCACCGCGAACCTTGGCACGGTCTACGAAATGACTGGCGCGGCCACCCGCACCGAAACCCACAAGCGCTGCCGCGCCTATCTCGACGCGATCGGGCGCGAGACCGAGACGTTGATCCGCAAAACCTGGCCCAGCCACCACGCCCAATTGCGGCGGGAAGGAGTGCTATGACACGCAAACACGACGCCTTGATGGATGATGTTCTGAGCGGGCTCGACAGCCCTTCAGACGACGGAGCAGAGCGCGCAGGCGCGCGGTTCCTCAAACGCTCGACCACGATCAACGAACGACTGAGCGGCGCGCTTGAGGAAAAGACGCTGCATTGGGTCGACCCGGCGGACTGCAAGATGTGGGACCGTCACAACCGCGACTATGCGCTGCTGACCGAAGACAACTGCCGCGATCTGATCGACGGCATCCGCGCCCAGGGCCGGCAGGAATTTCCGGCCATCGTGCGGCGCCTGTCCGACCCTGACGAGAACGGCGCGCAGTACGAGGTGATCTGCGGCGCACGGCGGCATTTCGCGGTGTCGTGGCTGCGGGCCAACAACTACACCCAGTTCAAATACCTGGTCGACGTGCGCGACATGAGCGACGAAGAAGCCTTTCGCCTCGCTGACATCGAGAACCGCGACCGCGAGGATATTTCGGACTACGAACGCGCCATCGATTATGCGGACGCGGTCGCGCGCTACTATGGCGGCAAGCAAAAGGCGATGGCCGAACGGCTCGAGGTCAGCCAGCCGTGGCTGTCGCGCTATCTGCAACTGGCCAAGCTGCCGCAGATCATTGTCAGCGCGTTCCCCAACATTCGCGAGATCCGCGAACGCAATGCGCGCGAGCTGAAGCCGCTGTTGGCGGACGCGGAGGCGTCTGAACGGCTCTTGCAAGAGGCCGCGGCGCTGACCCGCACGCAGGAACGGGCGCGCATGGGGCAGGGGTCCTTTGTCGACGCCGCCCAGGTGATGCAGCGCCTGACCCGCGCGGCGCGCCCCATCGCGCCCAAGCCGCCCGAAGATGTCCAGACCTACCGCCGCAGCGCGCATGACAGCGGCATGCAGGTGCGGCGCAAGGGGCGCAAGATCCAGATCGAGTTTGACGACTCGCAAAGCCGCAGCGCCCTGGAAGGCGCGTTTGCGGCGTATCTGGATGCGCGGTTTTCCTGAAATTGCCCACGGGCAATTTTTGAGATGACGCCGGAGAATTGCCCGCGGGCAATTTTCCTAACCCTCTCAAAAATCTGTGAAATCTACCGCATCTCAGGGCCGAGGTTGCTGTGCCAAGGCCCCAGCTTCGGTAGCCGTACTGACCGATCTACGTATGCGTCTTGCAGATTTCGGTGATTGCGCGCGATTTGAATGTCGTGGTCTGCCGGTATCGTCAAAGCCAGAAACGAGACTTTGCAAGATACGGAGACCGACATGGCCTTGGACGCAACACAAGAAGACAGTGTCATCATTGGCGCTTTGATCGATGAGGTCGAGCTCAGCCTTGCCCCGATTTTCAAACAGATCCTGACGCCCGAAGGCGGTGATGGCACCACGACGGATGACAGCATTGTCACGATACCGCCAGTCGCCACCAAGCATCACGGTGACACCATCAGGACGGTCATCAGAGAGGTCGGCGAGCTTGCCGATACGCTCATGGATGCTGTTGACGAGGGTATCCTGGACCTGACGCCCGCGCTGGAAAGCCTGATTTCCGATTTGCTGGGCCTCAAGCTTGTTGCGACATTGCTGCTGGATGATTTCGATCCCGGCCTGCCCGTGTCGGCCGAAAGCCTCGACGCGCTCGACACGTTGATCCTGCAATCCAGCTTGGTTCTGAACCAGGGTCGGATGGGCGTCGGCGCAACCAAGAAAACGGTCAAGGACGACAGCGAGTCCGATGACGTGGTGCCCCCGGTGGTCAAGGATGACGGCGGTGCCGATGACGAGGACGAGGAAGAAGAGGTCATCGTGGCTCCCCGTAGCGCCGAGGTGGTCGAAGACGAAGAAGAAGACGACGTTCCGCCCGTGACGGCAAAGGTTGTGCCCGAGGACGAAGAAGAAGAGGAAGTTGTCGCGTCTGTCGCAGAGCCCGAAGAAGAGGATGGCCCAAGCCTCGCTGAGGTGGTCATGGCCGGTCAGAGCGCTTTGACCCAGATCGACGACGTGATCGACCGGTTGCTGGCCTTGCGCTTTGGGTTCTATGACGTCGACGATCCTCAACTGATCGACAACATTGACTGGACCGCATTGCGCAATGCCGCCGTTGAGACGCTCGGCACCCTGCGCACTGATCTGGCCGAAGCGTTGGAGAACGGCGCACCCGCGTCCGAGATCGAGGCGATCATTGCCACCGCACTCAGCGAGATCGCCAGCACCGTTGAACTGATCGAAGCTTTTGAGGCGCTCGACGCCGGCCCGCCGGTGGAGTCCGAGGATGACAGCGATGTCGATGCCAAGGAAGAGGACGTCACCCCGGTCGTCGAAGACGAAGAGGACGAGGAAGAAGAAGTGATCCCCGTCGCCGCAGACCAAGACGAGGAAGAAGAAGTGGTCCCCGTCCCCGTCGAAGACGAAGAGGACGAGGAAGAAGAGGTTGTGCCGACCGCCGACAACGAGGATGAGGAAACGGACGTCATCCCGGTTGTCGAGGAAGAAGAAGAGGACATCACCCCCGTCGTCGAAGACGAAGAAGACGTCCCCGTGGTCGACGATGGGCCAATAGAAGACGACGGCCCCACACTCGCCGACGTGGTTATGGCCGGGCAGGACGCCCTGACCCAAATCGATGACGTGATCGACCGGCTGCTGGCGCTGCGCTTTGGGTTCTATGACGTCGACGACCCCCAGTTGATCGACAACATCGACTGGACCAGCCTGCGCAACGCAGCGGTGGAAACGCTGAATGATCTGCGTGCTGATCTGGCCGAAGCGCTCGAAAACGGCGCACCCGCGTCCGAGATCGAGGCGATCATCACCACCGCCTTGGCCGAGATCGGAAGCGCCGTGGAACTGATCGAAGCCTTTGACGCCCTCGACGCGACACCACCGGTGGACCCCGAGGACGCCGAAGAGGAGGCGGTGCCGGTTGCGGCAGAAGAAGAAGACGACGACGAAGAAGAAGAAGAGGACACCGCAACGGTCAGGACCGTCGTGGACGACGACAAGGAGGAGGTCGTCGAAGAGCCCGAGCCGGTCGAAGAGCCCGAACCCGTCGATCCCGGTCCAACCCGGGCCGAGGTGGTCGCACGCGGGCAGGGCGCACTGAACGACATGGATGCGCTGATCGACGAGCTGTTGCATGACCTGCACTTCGACTTCTATGACATCCATGGCCCGCAGCTGTCCGATGCCATTGACTGGATCAAGCTGCGTGGACTTATTGTCAAAGATCTCAATGAGTTACGCAAAGATTTGGGCGCGGCCCTGACCTCGGGTGACAAGACCCCGGCGGAAATGATGGAGATGATCGACACGGCGTTGGTCACCTTGGCGGATCGCCGCGACATGGTCGAAGCGATCAAGGTCACGATGGGCGAAGAGCTGCCCGACATCACCCCGACAACCGATGGCCCGCCCACCCGGGTCGAAGTCGCCGTGGCCGCACAGGCCCTGCTGGATCGGTTGGGTCTTCTGTCGGCAGAAGCGCTGTCGCTGGAAGGGGAATATGCCGCGATCGATGGTGTGCGTCTCTTTGACGGCATCGATTGGATCGACGTGAAGGAGGGAATCGACAGCCTGATCACCACGCTGCTTGGCGCAGCCAGCTCAGCGCTGACGGATCCCAACGCGGACCTGACGGAGCTGATGAACATGATCACGGCGTTGACAGGTGACGCGGACGAGGTGGACGCGTTCATGACAACGATGCGCGCCAGCATCACACCCACCCCCGAGGATCCGGTGTCCGACCCGTCGACTCGGACCGTACCGTCTGACACGGACACCGGTCCGGTGGATCGCGATGACGTGGTCGAGGCCAGCCAGGAGCTGTTTGCCCGGATCGAAGCGCTGAGCGAAGAGCTGATGGCGCTGCGGTTCAAAGGGTTCAACATCAACGATCCGGAACTGGCAGACAGCATCGACTGGCTTGCCCTGCGCCGCGAAATCAACGCGCTGGCTGAGGATGTCCGGGACCAGGTTCTGCCGCTGCTTTACGGCGATGGTCAGGATCTTGAACAGGCGATGGCCATCATTGAAGATGCCTTTACCACCGTTGCCAATGCCGAGGATCTGACCACAAGCGTCAAGACCTACGGCGTCAAAAAGCCCGAAGGGGCCGAGCCGACAGATTGGGACAACTTTGATCCCACCTCACGGGTCGACCTGTCGCTGGCAACACAGGATCTGTTTGCACTGATGAGCGAACTGGCGGCCTTCGGGATGCTGCAGATCAGGCAGGGCGTGGATCCCACCAATCCGCAGCTGCGCGATGAGGCGCCGTGGCTGGATTACATGGACGAGATCTATGCCATCATCGACGACATCCGGACCGACATGCCGGGCCTGCTGGCCGGTGACAACGCTGCGGGCGGCATGACCCCGGATCAGATCGAGGCGGCCGCCACGTTCCTTGAAGGGATCAAGGTGCGCATCGACGATCTGTCGGAACGGATGTACGCCTGGACGGCGCTGCCCACGCTCGAAGTGGACCAGGGCCGGATTTGGGGCGATCCGCACTTTGTCGGCGAAGACGGCGGCAAGTATGACGTCCAGGGTGTGGCGGGCAACTACTACAACATCCTGTCGGATGAAGGGTTGCAGGTGAACGCGCGCTTTGACGAATTTGGCCGCGCCGGATCCGGGCTGACCGTCATGGGCGCCATCGGCATCACGCTGGGCGACGACACGGTCGAGATCTCCAAGGACGGGACGGTCAAGATCAACGGCGAAGAGGTCGGCAGCGGGTCCTACCTGGATGGTCGGGTTGTGGTCACCGAAGGCCGGAACGTGATGATCTCCGAAGAAGAGTTCAGTTTCCGGGTCGATTTCCGGCGCCACAGCGGCGGCGACCACCTGAACATCGAGAACATCCGCTCGGACAACGCGGCGGCGGATGGGGTTCTGCCTTCGGGTCTGTGGGGGAGCACCGTCGACTATGACGACGACGCCCGCGACGGCGATGACGGCAAAGGGATGCAAGGCGGCGGTGCGATCGAAACCGTCGACGGTGAGATCACCGAAGAAGGCGATCTGACCACCGTGCAGACGTACGAGGTTGGCGGTCTGTTTGACACCGATTTCGACGACCACAACCGGTTTAACGGGTAAGGGGGCTGGCATGTCCCGACCGGTCATACCCTTCACACCAGGCGCTGCCACGGCATTCGGACCCCTAGCCGATACCGTGGCGGGCACCCCGCATCAGCGGATCTGGGCGCACCCCGTTACGGGGCGGCAGCAGCCTGCATCACCTGACGCCTGGAACGATGCGGCCAGGACCGTGTCGGGATCCCCGGTCCGGCCTGTGCAGGTCCATCAATAGCAACAGACCCGGACCGCCCGTTAACAGCGCGCCGTGGGGCAACCCGCGGCGCGCTTTGTTTTTTTTAGGGCAGGGGGGCTCTTGCCAACAGGCGACGCGCGACCGTGTCCATCGCGATCCGGTTTTGCAAATGGTGCGTGTTACCGCAGCGCTTTGCGCAGTTCGGCCAGCATCGCGCGCATGGGCAGGGGCCGTTCGCGGCTGCGTTGGTGGATGATCGCACGCAGGGCGTCGATCTTGGCCACGGCGTCGTCGGCCTCGGCATCCTGACCCGGCTGGTATTCCCCGATCTGGATCAACAGCTTGATCTCTTCGTACTTGGCCAGCAGCTTGCGTGCCGCGCCCGCAAGGCTCTGGTGATCGCGTCC
>JBCBCS010000125.1:0-10028 GCA_038530475.1 Pseudomonadota bacterium | reverse complement strand
TGCGGTTTATGCCGTGCGTCCTGACGTCCATGCGATTGTGCACGCGCATCCCGTGCACGCCACCGCCGTCGCTATTGCCCGGCACATGATCCCAGCAATCCACTACATGATTGCGGCGTTCGGCGGCCCAACGATCCCGTTGGCAGGCTATGCGCTTTTTGGATCAGACGCGCTCGCCGAAGAGGTCGCAACGGCCATCGCGGATCGGGACGGATGTTTGATGGCCAACCACGGCGCTCTGGCTTTGGGGGATACGCTCGACCGCGCTGCTTGGCGGATGGGTGAGCTTGAGACCTTGGCCCATCAATACATCCTCACCGATTTCGGCGCTCGCGCGCATATTCTGTCCGATGCGGAAGTTCAGGATGCGCTCACGGCGTTCGCCGGTTACGGCCTCAAGGATTAATCCAAGACATACCCAGAAACGCGGATTTTGGCGGGTCGATGCGCGGTTTTGACCGGTTTTCCGTCGCTTTTCCTTGTAATTCGCCTAGGTCTGAACCAAATGGTCGGAAATTATGCAAGCCCGGCCCGTCCGGCCTTTAGGGCAAACTGTCAGGAGATCGCGTGTCCCTCTTTTTGATCGTTGCCTTGCCATTTCTCGGAGCTTTGCTGCCGGGATTGATGAACCAAGCAGGGCGGGCGGCTGTCGGCGGCACAACCTTCATGGTCACGCTCGTGGCATTCATCGGGCTGCTGACGCACCTTCCGACAATTCTTGCGGGCGGCGTGGTCCAGACCGGCATCGATTGGCTCCCGGCTCTTGGTCTGAACGTCAACCTGATGCTGGACGGTTTGGGCTTCTTCTTTGCTTTCCTGATCCTCGGCATCGGCTTGCTGATCATCGCATATGGCCGATACTACCTGTCACGTGACGACAATATGGGTGAGTTCTTCACCTATCTGCTGCTCTTTCAGGGTGCGATGGTAGGCATTGTCATTTCCGACAACATACTGCTTTTGTTGATCTTTTGGGAGCTTACTTCGCTCTCTTCCTTCTTGCTCATTGGCTATTGGAAGCACCTGCCTGAAGGTCGACAGGGTGCGCGCATGGCTTTGGCGACCACCGGGATGGGCGGCCTGGCACTGATTGGGGGCATGCTGCTTCTGGGCAATATCGCAGGAAGTTATGACCTCAGCGTCATCCTCGAAAACCGTGATGTCATTCAGGAGGACCCGCGCTACACGACCGCCCTGATCCTGATCCTGCTGGGCTGTTTCACCAAGTCAGCGCAATTCCCGTTTCACTACTGGTTGCCACACGCGATGGCGGCCCCAACGCCGGTCTCGGCCTACCTGCACTCGGCCACAATGGTGAAGGCGGGCATCTTCCTGATGGCGCGGCTCTGGCCGGTTCTGTCGGGCACACCAGAATGGTTTTACATCGTTACGACGGCGGGGCTGATCACGATGGTATTGGGCGCGGTCATCGCGTTCTTCAAGCATGACCTGAAGGCGCTCCTGGCGTTCTCAACTGTGTCGCATCTTGGTCTGATCACGATGCTTCTGGGCACCGGCACGGCGTTCGGCGCTTTCGTTGCCGTCTTCCACATCATGAACCACGCCACTTTCAAGGCCGCGCTCTTTATGTCGGCGGGCATCATTGACCACGAAACCAAGACCCGCGACATTCGCATCCTGGGTGGTTTGCGGTACCTTATGCCGATCACCTTCGTGATCGCCACGCTCGGCGCGTTGTCGATGGCGGGCATCCCTCTCCTCAACGGGTTCCTCTCGAAAGAGATGATGCTGAAAGAGATGGAGAAAACCGTCCTCTTTGGCCCCGAATGGCTTGTGCCCGTGCTTGTCACCTTCGGGTCGCTGATGTCAGCCGCCTACTGTTTCCGCCTGATCAGCCACACGTTCCTCGGCCCCAAGCGCGAAGCTGAGAGTTATCCCGCCAAACCCCATGACCCGGGCTTCGGCCTCTGGGGCCCACCGGCCATCCTCGTGACGCTGGTTGTGTTGATCGGCAGCGCGCCAATGCTGGCCCAGCCACTGGTTGAGATTATCACGGCCTCGCTTCTGGGCAGCGCGGGGACGGTGCCGGACTACGAGATCAAGATCTGGCATGGCATCAACAATCCGCTGATCATGTCAATGATCGCAATCGCCGGTGGCCTTCTGGTGCTGTCGGTGTTCAAGCCGCTTTCCGCCGCGTGGGAAGCGACGCCACGCCCTGAGGCCAAGGTGATCTTTGAGGCCTTTGTTGAGGGTGTCGTGAAGCTCGCAAAGCTCCTGATCCATCCGCTCCATAATGGCGCGTTCAGCCGCTATGCGCTGATCTTCGGGATCGCCGTCGTGGCCGCCGGGTATCATGCCTGGACGACCGGTACGATCGCTGAGGCCACGCGTGCGGTTCAGCCGGTGGGCTGGGTCGAAGTCGCTGGGTGGATAATGCTGGTCGCGGCGACGGTGGCGCTGGCGGCAATGCACCATAACCGTTTGCTGGCACTGATCTTCATCGGGATCGTCGGCCTGATGGTGTCAATCGGGTTCGTCTACCTCAGCGCGCCGGACCTTGCGATGACACAGATCACCGTTGAGGTGGTGACGATCATCCTGTTGCTGCTGGCACTGAACTTCCTGCCCAAGACCTCACCCATCGAAAGCTCTTTCCTGCGCCGGGCGCGGGACATGGCAGTCGCAGGGGCTGCGGGCCTCGCCACGATGGCGCTGAGCTATCACTACCTTCTGCGGGACGCGGTCGCGGGTCCGATCTCCGAATTTCACCTCGCCAATTCATACAAAGGCGGGGGCGGCACTAACGTGGTCAACGTGATCCTTGTCGACTTCCGGGGCTTCGACACGTTTGGTGAGATCATCGTACTCGGCATCGCGGCGCTGCTAATTTACGCGCTGACGGAATCCTTGTTGAATGGCCCCGTACGGGCCCGTCTGCTCAACCGTCAGCCGGACGGCCCGCTCTCCGGCACCCAGCATCCGATGATGATGGTGGTTCTGACGCGGGTGATCATGCCGGTCGTGATGCTTGTCGGTTTCTACATCTTCCTGCGCGGCCACAATGAGCCGGGCGGTGGCTTTATTGCAGGTCTCGTCGTGTCCATCGGTGTGGTCATGCAATATATGGCCAGCGGGTTTAACTGGGCCACAGACCGCGTGCGGTTCCCGTATCACGGGGTCATTGGCGCGGGCGTGCTGGCCGCTGGTCTGACCGGTGTAGGGTCGTGGTTCTTTGCAAAACCGTTCCTGACCTCCGACTTCACCTATGTCCGGATCCCGCCGTTCAACGAGTTCGAACTGGCAACCGCTGCGCTGTTTGACGTGGGCGTGTTCCTTGCGGTGGTGGGGGCTGTGATGCTGTCGCTCGAAAGCTTCTCGCGTCTGGCTCGAAGGGCGCATCAGAAAGACCCGGAGGAGGCGATGGATATCGATCCGTCCCGCAACGAGGCTGTGACAGAGGGGGGCGTGTAAGATGGAAGCTCTCGTCGCCTCCGCAATTGGCATCATGACGGCTGCTGGCATGTATCTGGTAATGCGCCTGCGCACCTTCCCGGTGATCTTGGGCATTTCGCTGCTGACCTATGCGGTCAACGTGTTCCTCTTTGCGTCGGGTCGTCTGACCATCGCCGCCCCGCCGATCCTTCAGGACGGGGTTGAAGTGTATGCCGATCCGTTGCCGCAAGCGCTCGTGCTCACCGCAATCGTGATTTCTTTCGGGATGACCGCCGTCGCTGTAATGATCGCCCTGGGCGCGTTCCTGAGCAGCGATGACGATTATATCGATGACCCAAGCGAGCCCGACGAAGGAGACGCCAAATGACCCATTGGCTCGCCCTTCCTGTCGTTCTGCCCGCGCTTCTCGCGCCGTTCATCGTGCTCGCCGCGCGCTATCACCTCGGCATCCAGCGGGTGTTCTCTGTCGCGGGTGTCGTGGCGCAGATCGTCCTGGCCGCTGGCCTTGTCTGGACCGCGTCCGATGGCACAGTGATGCTTTATCAAATGGGCGACTGGGCGGCGCCGTTTGGCATTGTGCTGGTCGGGGACCGGCTCTCGACCATGATGATATTGCTGACGGCGGTGTTGTCGCTGGCGGTGCTTGTCTACGCCATCGGCTCCGAATGGGACGCCAAGGGGCGGCATTTTCATGCCCTCTATCAGTTCCAGTTGATGGGCATCATCGGTGCGTTTCTGACAGGCGACCTCTTTAACCTCTTTGTCTTCTTTGAGGTCCTGCTGATCGCCTCTTACGGTCTGATGATCCATTCCGGCGGGCAAAGACGGCTCCGCGCTGGCACGCAATACGTGCTCTATAACCTGCTCGGCTCGACCTTATTCCTCTTCGCGCTCGGTGCGCTTTATGCTGAGACAGGCACGCTCAACATGGCGGACCTAGCCAACCGGGTGGAGTTGATTGAGGCAGACGCGACGACCGGGATTCGCGTGGCGGCGGTCCTGTTGCTGGCGGTGTTTGCAATCAAGGCGGCCCTTGCGCCGCTGCATTTCTGGCTGCCGTCAAGCTATGCCGAGGCCCCCGGTCCCGTGGCTGCCTTGTTTGCGATCATGACCAAGGTCGGTGCTTATGCGATCATCCGGGTCTACACGATGATCTTCCCGCCTGAACTTGGGGCAACCCAAGGGCTCTTTGACGTCTGGCTCTTGCCGGTTGCTCTGATCTCTCTCACCGTGGGGATGATTGGTGTGCTTGCCGCCAAACGGTTAGACCGTTTGGTCACGTTCTCCGTGATTGGCTCCATGGGCATGGTCCTTGTGGCCACAGCGCATTTCAGCGAGGCTGGCGTCGCTGCCGCCTTGTTCTACATCGTCCACTCGACCTTCGCGGCCGCAGCTTTGTTCCTCATCGTTGATCTGGTGCGCCATAGCCGTCCCGATCTGTCGATCCGCACCTATGCGCCCATTGGCGGGGCCACGGCTGTCGCCGTGCTGTTCTTTATCGCGGGCATCGCGATGACCGGCCTGCCGCCGCTGTCGGGTTTCATCGGCAAGCTGCTGATCCTTGATGCGGGGCTGGAAAATCCGCTTGCAGTCTGGACATGGGCCGTTGTGTTGGGCGCAAGCCTGATCTCAATCGTTGGCTTCGCCCGTGCGGGCAGCACGATCTTCTGGAAGGCGCAAAGCGTCGAGGTGCCTGACGACGAAACGCCCCCGGATGCGCCCCCCACGATGGCGGTGCTCGCTGTCGGCGGCCTTGTGGCGCTGATCGCGGCCTACACGGTCTTCGGTGGTGTGATGCAGAACTACATGATTGCCACGTCGCAACAGCTCTTCGCGCCTGAGCCCTACATTACAACCGTGGTCGACACCCCCGGTAAGCTGAGCGACGGCGCCCCGGCCTATGAAGAGGGGGGATCGTAACATGGGTCGCATCTTCAACTGGATATTCCCGCATCCGTTTCTGACCGTCCTCCTCGCGACAGTCTGGCTGCTGCTGCAGAACGATTTCTCATGGGGGATGCTGGTCTTTGGCATCATCCTTGGCGTGATCATCCCGAACCTGACCGCCGCATGGTGGCCAGATCGACCCGCGGGCATGAAGATCGGCAAAATGATCGGATACATCCTGCTGGTGCTTTGGGACATTCTGGTCGCCAATATTCAGGTGGCTTGGATCATTCTCACTCGTCGCAATTCCAAATTGCGCACCACTTGGGTTGTCATCCCGCTTGAGCTGCGCGACCCCGAAGCGATCACAATCCTCGCCGGGACGATTACGCTGACGCCGGGAACGGTGTCCGCCGATATGTCCCAAACCGGGCACAGTCTGCTTGTTCATGCGCTGGACGCCCGTAACGCGGACGCCGTGCGGGATGAGATTAAGTCGCGTTACGAATCCCGATTGCTGGAGATTTTCCAATGATGCCTGCTGCCGAATTCCTGACCTGGGCGCTGTGGTTCGCATTCACGGCCGTCGCCGTCTCTCAAGTGATGGCAATGTGGCGGCTGATCCTAGGGCCGACCACAGGCGACCGCGTGCTCGCGCTGGATACGATGGTCGTCAATTCCATCGGTTTGATCGTTTTGCTTGGCATCGCGCAGGAAAGCCGCCTCTATTTTGAAGCGTCCCTGATCATCGCGATGCTCGGCTTCGTGTCCACAGTCGCCTATGCGCGCTTCGTGCTGAGGGGGGACATCATCGAATGACCATGGAAGAGTTCGGAACATACGCCGCCGGCATCGCCCTTATCCTGGGCGGGTTCTTCGCCCTCGTCGGCTCCTTCGGTCTGATCAAGCTGAACAATCCGATGGCGCGCCTGCATGCGCCGACAAAAGTCGGCACCATGGGCATTGGATCGCTCCTGCTGGCCTCAATGATCTACGCGTTCACGTTTGGTGAGGGATCTCTGCATGAACTTCTGATCATGGGCTTCTTGTTTGTCACCGCACCCATCTCAGCGAACTTCATCAGCAAGGTGAACATCCACCGCCGGACCTGTGACACACCGCCCGAGGCACCGGACGATCAGAAATGGTCGACGCTGACAGATGAAGCCGCGCCTGAGGGAACTGCGCAGGCCAGAGTCGAAGCCTGAACGACCTGCCCCCCTGAAAGGACGATCCATGACCTCATACACGCCGCCAAAAGTCTGGACGTGGGACAGCGCGTCTGGTGGAAAGTTTGCCAGCATCAATCGACCCATCGCGGGACCGACCCATGACAAGACGCTTCCCCAAGGCAAGCACCCACTTCAGCTCTACTCGTTGGCCACGCCGAACGGTGTGAAAGTCACCGTCATGCTGGAAGAGCTTCTGGAGGCCGGTCATGCAGACGCCGAGTACGACGCCTGGTTCATCGACATCAACGAGGGCGACCAGTTCTCATCCGGCTTCGTGGATGTGAACCCGAATTCCAAGATCCCGGCGCTATTGGACACCACCACCGGGTCGCGCGTCTTTGAGAGTGGGGCAATCCTGCTCTATCTCGCGGAGAAATTCGGGGCGTTCCTGCCGAAGGACCCCGCTGGCCGCACTGAGGCGCTCAACTGGCTCTTCTGGCTGCAAGGCTCCGCCCCCTATCTGGGCGGCGGCTTCGGCCATTTCTACGCCTACGCGCCGGAGAAGTTTGAATATCCAATCAACCGTTTCGCGATGGAGGCGAAGCGCCAATTGGACGTGCTTGACCGGACCCTCGCAGATCGCGCCTATCTTGCGGGCGATGACTACACCATCGCCGATATGGCGACAGCGCCATGGTACGGTGCGTTGGTCAAAGGGCTGGTTTACGACGCGGCCGAGTTCCTCGATGTGGCAAGCTACACGCACGTGAACCGATGGACCGATGCGATCTTTGCCCGCCCTGCCTATCAGCGCGGGCGCATGGTCAATCGCGCCTGGGGAGAGCCTTCAGAACAGCTGCGCGAACGTCATGACGCGTCAGATTTTGACTTGAAAACCGCCGACAAGACAGGCTGATATCGCCCCAATCCGAGCTCTCCGGCCCGAACCGTGGCGCGTGCGCGGCGCAGACCGATTGACGGTCAGGTCCATTTAAGAACGGCGCAGCCCGCGCCTTCATGCATTATACGTGAAGTTCTTCAGAAGGGGGGTTTGGTGGAGCATAGCGGGATCGAACCGCTGACCTCCTGCATGCCATGCAGGCGCTCTCCCAGCTGAGCTAATGCCCCAAACCGTGGTGCTGATTACGGAAGCAATCGGGCGAGATCAAGAGGAATTCTCGCCCGAAATCCCGAAAAATCAGGAATCGTCGTCCGGTGCGGCGACGTCCGCAATCTCGTCGAGCGACACATCATCGCCGTCGTCGTCATCGTCGAGAACATCATCGCCGAGATCAACATCGGCGTCGTCGTCATCGTCGTCGTCGAGCACGAGATCGTCGTCGTCCGTCGTCGTCTCTTTCATCTTTTTGGTCTGCGCATCCTCGGCGTCGGCGACCATGGTGCGGGTCTTGCCGGTGTCGATGGTCACAACCTCACCCGTATAGGGGCTGATAATCGGGTCAGCGTTCAGGTCGTAAAAGCGCTTTCCGGTGGTCGGGCAAACCCGTTTGGTTCCCCACTCTTCCTTAGGCATTGTGTTGTCCTTCTCAGCGGTCAGAGCAAAGCTCAATTGGTCGCACAGCACTTGGCTGGATCGATCTCACCTGCCATAAGCATCAGGCCGTGTAAACAGGTGGCATAGCAATTTTCGGAATGGCTGAAATGGGACGTTTGATCCTTGATGGCAACCCCCCGGTTGAGGTTCTTTTGCGTCGCTCTTCCCGGGCACGGCGTCTGTCGCTGCGGGTGTCGCGACTGGATGGGCGGGCGACGCTGACCTTGCCGCAGGGCGTGCCAGAGGCGGAGGGACAGGCCTTCTTGGTGGAGCGGGAGGCCTGGCTGCGCGGTCACGTGGCCAATGTCGCACCAGAGGCGCCGGTCCGCCTCGGCGGATCCGTGCCGTTTCGCGGGGAAGCATTGCCCGTGATTGGCGGCGCCGTCCGGCGGGCGCGGTTGGACCCGGAGGGGCTGATCGTGCCCGATGATCCAGCACGGGTCGGGGCGCGGGTGGCGGCTTTTTTGAAATTGCAGGCGCGCGACGCTCTTTCGGCCGCGTCAGATCGTTATGTCGCCCGCCTTGGTAAAAGCTACCGCAAGATCACCTTGCGCGACACCCGGTCCCGCTGGGGATCGTGTTCGTCCAACTCGGACCTGATGTATTCGTGGCGGCTGATCATGGCCCCCCCCGACGTGCTTGATTACGTGGCGGCCCATGAGGTCGCGCATTTGCAGCATATGGATCATTCGCCACGGTTCTGGGCTGTCGTTGAAGACCTTTTTCCCGATCACAAGGCGTGTCGCGCGTGGCTACGTCGGAACGGTGACCAGCTGCACCGTGTCCGTTTCGATTGACCAACGCATGAAATGTGATCACATGCAGCCATGTTGATCCAAAGCCGAACCAGTGAGCCAAGCGGGGCCGCCCATGACCGCGTTTACCGCGCTCTTCGCAGCCGCATCATGCATGGCGAAATCCATCCGGGCGAAGCACTGACTTTGCGGGGGATCGCCAAGGAGTACGATGTTTCCATGACGCCTGTGCGCGAAGCGATGCGGCGTCTGGTGGCAGAAGGTGCGCTGTTCCTGTCGTCATCGGGCCGCGTCTCCACGCCGGAGTTGTCCAATGAACGGATCGAAGAGCTGGCCTCGATCCGCGCCCTGTTGGAGCCTGAACTGGCCGCGCGCGCTTTGCCCCGCGCTCACCTCGCGCTCATTGACCGGCTCGACGAAATAAACAACCGCATCGGCGCTGTGATCGCGCGCCAGGACGCGCCCGGCTACATCCGCACCAACCTTGAGTTTCACCGCACGCTTTATCTGCGGGCACAGGCCCCGGCGATGCTGGCGATGGCAGAAACGGTTTGGCTTCAGCTCGGCCCGACGATGTCAAAACTCTATGGCCGTTTGCGACGGACCGAGACGCCGAGGGCGCATAAACTCATCCTCGCGGCATTAAAAGCCGGGGATGAGGCAAGCCTCAAGCTCGCCGTGCGATCCGACGCCACGCAGGGTTTGCGGATGTTGAAGGTTTAGGCAGGCTGCGACGCGCCCAGATGCTGAGAGATGCGGGCCATCGCGTGGCGGAACTCATCCGCGCCGATTTGCATCCGTTGCGCGAGGTCTGACACCACCGCATATTCGCTTGGGTGAATTTCACCATCAGCGACTGCGATGTTCAACGCAGCCTCAAGAATGATCTGACGGTCCTTTGCGGAGAGGTCCTGACCAACTTGAGCAAGGTCGGCCGCCGACGGGTTCAACCGCGCCAGCAATTCGGCCACTTGTTCCATTGAATAGCCACGCCCGGTCAGACGCGTCAGGATAGCCGAAATTTGCCGCACTTCGGCGTCATCAATCCGTCCATCGGCCACGGCAACCTGGCTCATCGCGACGAGGGAATGGATCGCCAGCGCATCGGGGGTCGGGGCCTTGCGGCTGCGACCGCCCCGCAGGGCGGCAAGACCACGGAATGCCAGCCCGCCACACCGCAAGCAGACCTGCAAGCTTGGCTTTGGGGCCATGCATGGTTGATCCTTGGCGGGGTCGGGCTGG
>JBCBCS010000124.1:0-10108 GCA_038530475.1 Pseudomonadota bacterium | reverse complement strand
GGCCCCATCCGGCATGTGCCCACGCAATGGTGTGAGGTTTTGGAATGCTCGCAGATGAAGTTGAAGTAATCCTCGTCCGTTTTCACATCCGGCCCGGGCAGGCGCTCAGCCAGGACGTAGTCTTTGAGCGGGCCCTGGGCCATAATCTCTTGCGTAATCTTGAGGCCGCGGATCGACATCGCACGGTCCTGCGGATCGGCGAGGTAGTTGGGATCGATGAGCGGGGCTTTGGCCGGGTCCGACGATTGCAGTTTCACGCTGCCGCGCGAGCGGGGCCGCAGGTAACAGGAATTGAGCGTGACACCGCCATTTGGCATGGCCGCCACCCCGTGCTCGATCCCCGTACCAAGGCCAAGGTGAAACTGAATGTCCGGGCTGCGGGCCGACGGGTCGGCGTACCAGAACCCGCCCGTTTCAAACAGCGATGACGCAACCGGCCCTTTGCGGGTGAATAGATATTGCAGCCCCGCAATCGCTGCCCACCACGGTTTTGCATAACGGTCATAGCTGTGGGGGCCGGACAGCTCTGTGATGCAATAAAGATCAAGGTGGTCTTGCAGGTTCTCGCCCACATTCGGCTGGTCGTAGACGGGCGCGATGCCAAGGTCCGACAAATCATCCGCCGCCCCAATGCCAGAGAGTTGCAGGAGACGGGGGGAGCCGACCGCGCCGGAGGACAGGATGACCTCCGACCGGGCCGTGATGACGCCCTCCGCCGTATCAACTCCGACGGCGCGGCCTTTTTCAACTACGATGCGCTTGACCTGCTGGCCCGTCTTCACGGTGAGGTTCGGACGCCCTTCGTTGGGTGCCAGATACGCCATCGCCGCCGAGGACCGCCGCGCGTTGCGCTGGGTCAGCTGATAGAAACAGACGCCATCCTGGTTCTCCCCGTTGATATCGTGATTGCGGGGGATGCCGGCCTCTTTAGCGGCGTTGAAATAGGCCTCACAGATGGGCAGGGGGGCAGCAGGCTGGCTGACGCCCAGCGGGCCGCCTTTGCCGTGGTATTCATTGTCGTAGGTGTCGTTGTCCTCTGCCTTTCGGAAATAGGGCAGTACATCGTCATACCCCCAGCCGTCGCAACCCATCTGCCGCCAATCGTCGTAATCCTGTGCATTGCCGCGCGTGTAGATCTGCGCGTTGATTGCGGATCCGCCGCCGATCACCTTGGCCTGGGTGTAGCGAAACACCTTGTTTTGCATGTGTTTTTGAGGAGCTGTGTCCCAACCCCATGACCCGATCCCCTTGGTCATTTTGGCAAAGCCTGCGGGCAGGTGGTAGAACGGATGCCGGTCGCGGCCTCCGGCCTCTAGCAGCAAGACCTGTACGCTCGGGTCCTCGCTCAGCCGGGCGGCAACGACCGATCCGGCAGAGCCGCCGCCGATGATGATGAAATCGTAGCTGTCTTGCTGGGTCATGGTGTTTCCTCGGACAGGTCGGCCGTCATGTGCTGGCCTGTGCGCATCGCGAGGGCTGCGATGGTCAGGGCCGGATTGACGGCGGCTGAGGTCGGCAGAACCGACGCATCGGTGATGAAGAGGTTGGGGTGATCATGGCAGCGTCCGAACGTGTCGGTGACGCTGGTCGCCGGATCGTGGCCCATCCGTGCCGTGCCGCATTGATGCGACGGGGTGCGGCGGTCGAAGGCTTGGGAGAGGACAATCGGATACCCTGCCTTGCGCAGCACCGATTTGACCTTCGCCACCAGCGCTAAATGCGCATCCCAGTTGGAGCGTTTCCAGTCGAGTTGTATCTGGTCGCCTTTGATCGTGACCCGGCTTTCGGGATTTGGCAGGTCTTCTGACATCGCGTAGACATCCAGCGACCGTGCGGCGATCCAGTTCGCCACAGGTCGCGGCAGCGGTGTCGTCGCTTTCAGGATCGGCCCGGTGATCTTGCCCAGCATCTGGATGTTGCCAAGGGGTGTATCATCCGGCCCGCCTGACAGATAAAAATCGTTCAACATCAGTGTTTTCTGATAGGAACTTAAATTCCGTCTGAATGGATGTAGCGCCAGCACGGCCGAGCAATTGTGGTTCATGAAGTTACGCCCGACCTGATCGGAGCGGTTGGCAAGACCGGTCGGAAACGCCTCATTCGCCGACCGCAATAACAACGCGGCCGATTGTACCGCCCCCGCCGCAAGAGCGTAGGACTTGGCCGTCAGCGTTTGCGGTCCGTTTGGCCCGTCAACTTCAACGCCCGTGATCGTGCCGTCCGCGTCTGCGACGATGCGGTGCACACGGGTGTCGGTGCGCAAGGTGACATTCGGGTGCGACAGCGCCACGTCGATTGCCGTTTCCCCGTCCGTCTTGCCGCCCGAAGTATTTGGGTGACCGTCCCATGTGCCAGCCCCTGCGGCCATCCACCTTTCCAAATCTACCCCAAGCGGGATGTGGGACGGGTGCAGGCCCTGGGCCTGTAGCGCCGCGTGCAGCTTTGCGATGGCGGGCTCATGCGGGACGGGCGGTTCGGGGTAGGGGGTGGAGCGGGCAGGCTCTGTCGGGTCGTCGCCTGCCTTGCCGCGCACCTCAAAGAACGCCTCGGCTTGACCGTAGAACGGCTCAAGCTCAGCATACCCAAGCGGCCAGCCGGGGGTGGTGCCGCCCGCATGGCGCAGAGGCTCAAAATCCTCCTCCCTATAGCGGATCAGGGCCGCGCCGTAGAACTTCGAATTGCCGCCGACCATGTAGTAATTGCCCGCGCTGAAGGGCTGGCCCGTGCCGTCCAACCACATCTCATCATCGCGGAAATGGCCGGTACGAAAGATCGCGTCGGCATCACGGTCGAGCGGCGACGGTTTCAGACGACCGCCCCGTTCCAACACCAGCACGCGCGCACCGCTTGGCGCGAGTGTCGCGGCCAGCGTCGCCCCGCCCATACCGGAGCCAATGATGATGATATCCGCGTATGTCATGCTCTATGGGTATCTTTGGAACGTTCCAGATCAAAGGGAAAAATAAGCCCGGCCGAGGGAAGGATCCCGGCCGGGCGAAAGGTCAGGCGATGCGCGCTTCGGTCTTGGGATCGAAGAGGCAGGCCTTGTCCATGTTCACAGCAAATTCAAAGGGTTGACCGGCATAGGCGTCCGCATCCGCCCGCATCCGGGCGATACAATCCTTGCCTGATAGCGTGGTGCTGACGAAAGTGTCGGCGCCTGCGGGCTCCGTTACGCTCACCAAATTCGTCATCATCTGTACGTTCTTGGCATTGCGGTCCGCGCCTTCCGGGTCGGTCATCGCCTCGGGCCGGATGCCTAGGATCACGTCGCGGCCCAGATAGGCGCGGTGGGCCTCAGTATCGTCGACGCGCAGGGACAGGGTGTTGCCGTCCGCGCCGCTGAATTCCGCATGAAGGGCGCCGTTTTGCTCAACCAGCTTGGCCTCCAGCACATTCATCGCAGGCGAGCCCATGAAGGTCGCCACGAACAGGTTGGCCGGATCGTCATAAATCTCTTTCGGGGTACCAAGCTGCTGGACGTAGCCATCATACATGACCGCGATCCGGGTTGAGAGGGTCATCGCCTCAATCTGATCATGGGTCACATAAACGATGGTGGTGCCGAGCTTGGCGTGGAGTTTCTTGATCTCGGTCCGCATGTCGACACGCAGTTTTGCGTCGAGGTTCGACAGTGGCTCATCAAAGAGGAACACGTCCGGATCCCGGACAAGCGCCCGGCCCATGGCCACCCGCTGACGTTGACCGCCTGACAGCTGCCCGGGCTTACGGTCGAGCAGGTTTTCGATTTGCAGAAGGCTCGCCACGTCGGCCATCGCCTTGTCGCGTTCGGCCTTTGGGGTGCCCTGCATTTCCAGCCCGAACGTGATGTTCTGGCCCACGGTCATGTTGGGATAAAGCGCGTAGGACTGGAACACCATGGCGATGTTGCGCTTGGACGGGGTGACGTCATTGACCACCCGGTCCTTGATTGCGATTTCTCCGCTGGTGATGCCTTCGAGCCCCGCGATCATGTTGAGAAGCGTGGACTTGCCGCAGCCCGACGGGCCGACGAGGACAAGGAATTCACCTTCTTCGACTTGAATGTCGACCTTATGCAGGACTTCGACCGCGCCGTAGGATTTGGTGACGTTGTTGATATCGAGAAAACCCATGATTCAGCCTTTCACGGAGCCTGCCATCAGACCGCGCACGAAGTAGCGGCCCGCGACGATGTAGACGAGGAGGGTGGGGCCAGCGGCCATGATGGCGCCAGCAAAGTGGACGTTGTAGGGGCGCTCGCCTGTGGACGAGTTCACCAGATTGTTGAGCGCGACCGTCATCGGGGCAGCGTCACCGGAAGCGAAGGACGCCCCGAAAAGGAAGTCGTTCCAGATGTTGGTGAATTGCCAGATGCAGCAGACCGCGATGATGGGGCCTGAAGACGGCAGCATGATCCGCCAGAAGATCTGGAAGAAGCCTGCACCGTCGATCTGTGCGGCGCGCACCAGCTCGGTCGGGAAGGCAGCGTAGTAGTTGCGGAAATAGAGCGTCGAGAACCCGATGCCGTAGACCACGTGCACGAGGATAAGCCCGTAGGTGGTGCCTGCGATTTCCAACAGGCCAAGGATCCGGGCCATCGGGATCAGCACGATCTGGAACGGGATAAAGCACGAGAACAGCAGCAGCCCAAAGACCCACGTCGCCCCGCGGAAGTGCCATTTCGTCAGCACATATCCATTGAGTGCCCCAAGGACTGTTGAGATTGCCACCGCGGGCACCGCCATCGCGATGGAGTTGATGAAGTAGGGGCGCAGACCCGTGGGCTCCACCCCGATCTGGGCGGTGGACCACGCGCTCAGCCACGGCTCAATCGTCCATTGCTGAGGCAGGGCGATCATGCCGCCCGAGGTGATTTCCGGCAGGGGCTTGAGCGAGTTCAGGATCATGATGCCGAGCGGCAGCAGGTAGAACAGCGCAAACAGCAGCAGGAACAGGTAAATGAACGTGCGTGCCACGCGTGAAGAGCGGACAGCGTTTTCGGTGGATGCCATCGCCATCACTTCTGCTCCTTTAATTCAGCGTAGAGGTAGGGAACCATGATCGCGGCAATCGTCATCAACATGATCACGGCGGAGGCCGCACCGATGCCCATCTGGTTCCGGGTGAAGGTGTATTCGTACATGAAAAGCGCAGGCAGCCATGTGGATGTGCCGGGGCCGCCATCGGTCATTGCAACCACAAGGTCGTAGGATTTGATCGCGAGGTGCGACAGGATCACGAAGGCCGACAGGAAAGCGGGGCGCAAGAGCGGCAGCACGATGCGGCGGTAGACCTGAAAGTTGGAGGCGCCGTCAATCTGGGCGGCCTTCAGCATTTCCCCATCGATACCACGCAGGCCAGCCAGGAACATGGCCATCACAAAGCCCGACGATTGCCAAACGGCGGCGATGACAATGGTGTAAATCGCCATGTCGCTGTCCTTGATCCAGTCGAACTGGAAGCTTTCCCAGCCCCAGCGCTGTATGGTGATTTCAAGCCCGATGGCGGGGTCGAGGATCCACTTCCACGCGGTACCGGTCACGATGAAACTGAGCGCCATCGGGTAAAGGAAGATCGGGCGCAAGAAGCCTTCGCCGCGAATTTTCTGGTCGAGGAAGATGGCGAGCAGCAGGCCGATGATTGTTGAGATCACGATATAAAGGCCCGCGAAAATCCCAAGGTTGATCAGCGCAGTGTCCCACTGACGCACGCGGAACAGGCGTTCGTAATTCTGCCAGCCAACCAGATCGAAGGAGGGTAGCATGCGGCTACCGGTGAAGCTGAGGTAGATCGTGAAGGCGATAAAGCCGTAAACGAAAATCACCATCACTGCGAAGGACGGGGCCAGGACGATCTTTGGCAACCAGTTCTGTAGACGCGTTCGGAAATCCACGTCAGCGGTGGGCGCGGCCATGGGGCCTCTCCTTCAGTTTGGGACGGATGGTGGGGGTGGACTGGCCCGCGCGCGAGAGGGCGGACCAGTCCGAAAGGTCAGAGCTTACGCCGAACGATTACTGAGCAAGCTCCACAGCCGTCACCATTTCGGCGGCAGCGGTTTCTGCGTCGAACTCACCGTTGAAGTGGGCGGTGATGACGTCATACATGGCGTTCTGCACAGCCGGCGGGTTGGCGTGGCCGTGGGCCATGGAGCCGAACAGCGTGCCGTTTGCGCCAGCTTCTGCGAGCTGTGCCATACCCAGCTGACCGCAAGCGTCGAACTCGGCATCAGAGATGTCGGTCCGGGCTGGGACGGAGCCTTTGACGGTGTTGAAGGCCACCTGGAACTCAGGGCTCATGACAGCGGAGGCCATCGTGGTCTGAGCGTCCATTGCAGCCTCGTCCGTCACGTTGAACATGGCGAACTGGTCAGAGTTGAAGGTCACGGTGCCTTCAGACCCCGGAACGCGGAAGCACTGGAATTCTTCGCCAGCGGTCTGGCCTGCATTGACGAATTCACCCTTTGCCCAGTCACCCATGATCTGGAACAGCGCTTCGCCGTTCACGACCATTGCAGAGGCCAGGTTCCAGTCACGACCGGAGAAGTTGTCGTCAACGAAGCCACGCAGGGTTTCCATACGCTCAAACGCTTCAACCATCTGTGCGCCACCAAGCGCGTCCGGGTCGAGGTCAACGAACGCTGCCTGATAGAACTCAGGACCACCGACGCCCATTGCGACGCTGTCAAAGACAGTGGCTTCCTGCCATGCCTGACCACCGTGGGCGAGGGCGACATAGCCGGCATCCTGTGCAGCCTGCATGGCGGCCACGAACTCATCCCAAGAGGATGGCTGTTCGAGGCCAAGCTCTTCCATGATGGCGGAGTTGGCCCAGACCCAGTTGGTGGAGTGCACGTTCACCGGGGCAGATACCCAGGAGCCATCGTACTTGGAGAAGTTCTGCAGAGCGGCCGGAACCACGTCGTCCCAGTTCTGCTCAGCAGCGAGGTCGTTCAGGTCTGCCAGCGCACCTTCTGCGGCCCAGTCCTGGATCGCAAAACCAAGCATTTGCACGGCGGTTGGCGGGTCACCTGCAGTGACGCGGGCGCGCAGAACGGTCATGGCGTCGGAGCCACCACCGCCAGCAACCGGCATGTCGGTCCAGCCAACGCCCTGACCTTCCAGATCGCCCTTGAGCACGTTCAGAGCGGCAGCTTCACCACCGGACGTCCACCAGTGCAGCACTTCCACGCCGCTGTGACCATCAGCCTGAGCAGCGCCCGTCGACAATGCGATGACGGCTGCCGTAGCTTTTAGCATTCTTAGTTTCATCATTTTTCCTCCCTAGATGAAAATCCTGTCGGATCGCTATATTTAAAACGTTACAATTACCCACCTGTCAACACCTATGATCGAGGTGGGGGTGGTAACTTGTAAAGTATATATTATTCAGTAGTTTGCATTGAAATATTCACCTTCGATAGCTGATTTGAACAAAAAGGTTGCAACGTTTTAAATTCTGCTTCTATGCTGCATCGTTGATGACCCCTCAAACGCACAGATGATCGATGAAGACAGAGACCGCCAGCAAGCGCCCGACATTGCGGACCATCGCAGATGAGACCGGCTTCGCTGTGACAACCGTCTCGCGTGCGCTGGCGGATGATCCCAAGATTGCCCAAACCACGCGGGACGCTGTGGCGCAGGCGGCTAAGCGATTGAATTATATCCCGGACCGGGCCGCCCAAAGGCTGCGGACGGGGCGGACAAAAGTAATCTCTGTGCTGCTCAATCTTGAGCATGAATTCATCGGATTTGCGGATGAATTGTTGGGCGGCACGATGGAAGGTCTGGCGGGCACGGACCTTGCGATCAGCGTGATGCCGGACGCCGCCGGGCCCGGCCGCCTTGCCACGGTTGAGAAGATCATTCGCCACCGATTGTCCGATGGCGTGATTCTCACCCAGATCGAGCCGTTCGATGATCGGGTTCGCATGCTGGCCGAAGCGGGTCTGCCTTTTGTCACGCATGGCAGGACGGAGTTCTCGACCCCCCATGCCTGGGTCGATTTCGATAACGAGGCCTTCGCGCGAAATGCAGTCGACAGATTGGTGGGGCAGGGCTGTAAGCGGGTTTTGATGATCGGGCCGGATCAGCACCTCACCTTCGCGCAGCATTTGCGCTACGGCTTTGTCAGTGCGGCGCGCGCTGCTGGTATTGGGTTTGAAATCCCGGACGAGATCACCATCAGCCAATCCAGCGACTCGATTGCAGCCTATGTGCGCGACCGGCAACGGGCCGATACGCCGCCCGATGGCTATATCTGTGTGGGCGAAGTAGTTGCTTTGGCGACGATGTCCGCCCTGCATGACATTGGACTGCAACCGGGGCGGGACGTGGCGATCCTCGCGAAACAGGCCTCGCCGACGTTCCAGCATATCCGTCCACGGATTGAGACGGTCTATGAAGACTTGCGCGAAACCGGGCGTCATTTGGGGCAGTTGCTTCTGCGGCAGATCAACGGGGCCGCGCCTAATGGGCTGAGCGTGCTGTTGCAGCCCGAACCCCAGTTTGGCATGTCCCGCTGATCCGACCATTACCCGTTTGGCACCCAGGCGCCTCGGCTGCCCGCGCCCACGCGCATGACAACCGATTTGACCTCCAGAAATTCTTCGAACCCGTATCGGCCAATCTCACGGCCGGTGCCGGATTGCTTCATGCCGCCAAAGGCGATCTCTGGGAAACCGTCCATCCATGTGTTGGTCCAGACCGTCCCGGCCTCCGCCCGGCGCGCAAAGGCGAGGCACGTGTGGATGTCGTTGCTCCAGACCCCGGCGGACAGGCCGTAGACGCTGTCATTCGCCAGCGTGATCGCTTCATCCAGCGTTTTGAACTTAAGGACTGACAGGACCGGTCCAAACACCTCTTCCTGCACGATCGCCATGTCTGAGGTCAGGTCGCTCACGATGGTGGGCTGGTAGAATTGCTGTCCGACCCCATCCACGATCAGTGTCTGCCCGCCCAGTTTCACATCCGCTCCGGCGGCGACGGCGTCTTTGACATAGCTGTCGATCTTGGCCTGATGATCCTCAGTAACGATTGCGCCCACTTGCGTTGCCGGGTTCAGCGGATTGCCAAAGGGCACCTTGCGCGACAGGGCGACAACCTTTGCGGTGAACTCCTCTGCAATATCTTCATGCACGATGATCCGACTTGAGGAGTTGCAGCACTGACCGACGTTGAAATGCACCCCAAAGGCAACCGCATCCGCCGCATCGTCCAGATCGGCGTCCGGAAAGATCACCTGCGGGTTCTTGCCGCCGAGTTCCAGCGCGACTTTCTTCAGCGTGCCCGATGCGATTTCCGAGATTTTTTTTCCCACAGCAGTGGAGCCCGTGAACGACACCATGTTCACGTCATCATGGCTGGTCATTAGGCTGCCCACGGGCATGCCATAGCCCAGAACGATGTTAACAACGCCGTTGGGCATCCCGGCCTCAATCAGAAGATCGGCCAGAAGGGCCGTGGTCGATGGCGTCATCTCAGACGGTTTGACGACGCAGGTGCAGCCTGCCGCCAAAGCGAAGGGGAGCTTCTGGCTGAGGATCCAGAACGGGAAGTTCCACGGCGTGATGATGGAAACGACGCCGATTGGTTCCTTCAGGACCATCGCGATCATATCGTCGCCCAGCGTGTTGTGGCTGTCCCCATGCACCGTCCGGGCCAGTGAGGCCGCATAGCGCCACAGATCCGCAGCGCCGCCGACTTCGCCGCGCGACTGGCTGATCGGTTTGCCGCTTTCGAGCGTTTCCAGAATAGCGAGCCGTTCGGTGTGTTCTTCGATGAGATCGGCGACTTTCAGTAGTACCGCCGCACGTTCTTTGCCGGAAATCCGCGACCAGCGGCCATCGTCGAAAGCCGCGCGGGCGGCTTTGATCGCGGCCTCTGTCTCGGCCTTGCCGCCTTTCGCGGCACGGCTGACAACGATCCCGTGGGACGGGGAGACGCGCTCGGACACAGCGCCATCAGCGCTGTCCACGAAGTCGCCGTCGATGAAATGGCGCAATGTGACAGGCTCGGACGGCAGCGCGATGTCAGCGTCGGTGATGATGTTCAGGTCGAGCATTCAGGTTCCCTCAAAATCGGGTTTGCGTTTGTCCATGAAGGCGGTAACGCCTTCCGTCCGGTCA
>JBCBCS010000123.1:0-10109 GCA_038530475.1 Pseudomonadota bacterium | reverse complement strand
TGCATCCCCTTCATCGACTTCGTCGTCAGCCAACCGGCAAAAGGCATAGAGTGCCAGTGCGGGATCACGCACTTCTGACGGCAAAAGCCGGGACGCCGCGTGAAACGAATATGACCCCGTCTTGATGACGGCGCGACAATGATCGAGATCGGTGGGCCTGATCATTCTGCCGCCATCCTTTGGATAACGTGCCTTGCCGGAGCATCGGGCACTAACTGACCGAGGACTTCTGCAGAGCTGATAACGCCCGGCAACCCGGCGCCCGGATGTGTGCCCGCTCCGACCAGATAAAGGCCTTTCGCCTCTTCACTGACATTGTGGGGGCGGAACCAAGCCGACTGCAGGATGCGTGGCTCGATCGAGAACCCGGCGCCATGAGGCGACAGATATCGGTCGCGAAAGGTTTCTGGTGTAAATACCGTTGAGGCGGATAGGCGTTCCTCAAACCCCGGGATGGTTTTATTGAGGACTGCTGCGACCGATTGACGATACGCCTCACCCTGCTCAGACCAGTCGACACCATTGTCATGACCAAGATGTGGAACGGGGGAAAGCGCATAAAACGTGTCGGCCCCTCGGGGGGCAACGGACGGATCGGTGGCCGAAGGGCGGTGGAGGTAAAGGCTCATGTCCTTTGCCAGTTTGCCCTTTATGAATATGTCGCGCAGAAGACCTTCATATCTGGGGCCGCTCAGGATCGTGTGGTGGCCCACGTCAGGCCATAGATGCGCCGAATCACGTGTCCCAAAATACCAGACAAACAGCCCCATCGACCAACGGGACCGTTTCAGCTTCCGGTCCGTCCAGCGCTTCCGTTTATGATTACGCAGCAGCGTCTCATACGTATGGCCGGCATCCGCGTTGCTGACGACGAGTGGGGCGGAGAGGCGCTCGCCATCCTCCAGTCGAACGCCTTTCACGGCACCCTCCTCAACGACAATTTCATCGACATCGACACCAAGTTCGACACGGCCGCCCTGGCTTTCGATGACCTGAACCATCGCATCAGCGATCGCCTGAACCCCGCCCATCGCGTAGTGAACGCCATACTCTTTCTCAAGATAACTGACGAGCGCGTACATCGACGTGACGTGACATGGATCGCCGCCGATAAAGAGTGGGTGAAAGGACAGCGCCATCCTCAACCGCTCATCTTTGACGTAGGCCCGTGCGTGACCAAGGATCGACCGATCGGCCCGGAGTTGGGCGAATTTGGGAAGGACCTTCACAGTCTCCCAAAGCTCATGCATGGATCGACGACCGAGACCTTCGAAGCCAACCTTGTACCGTGCACGGGCGCTGGCCAGAAATTTGTGAAATCCTGGAACGTCACCCGGTGACAGTCGCGAGACCTCGGCGACCATCCCTTCCGTGCTTTGTTGGGCGCGAAAAGCGCTGCCGTCTTCCCAGCGGATTTCGTAGAACGGATCGAGCGGCCGGAGATCTACGTCCTTGTGAAAATTCCGACCGCAGGTTGCCCACAAATCCTCAAACACCTGAGGCATCGTGACAATTGTCGGACCCAGATCAAACCTATGGCCGTTCTGCGACAGGGACGACCCCCGCCCACCAGCACGATCCAATCGGTCAAGAACCCGAACCCGGTATCCCTTGGCACCTAATCGCATGGCCGCCGCAAGGCCACCTAAGCCCGCGCCGATGACAAGGGCATCACTGTGCGATTCGTCACTATACAATTGTGTAAACATAAATAGACAGTATGCGCCTTGCTGCTCGTATTCAATGAAAACAAGCTTGATTATTGGGCTGGCGGCGCGTGATCCCTTCCCAATTCCAAAATAATGTGTCAATCTTGGTTGACAATGCCACTGGGAACCAAACGTGAGCCAGATCGTCACACTCAGCCTGTTCCGGTTTGACCGGCTGCGGGATCGTCTTTGGGCGTTCGCGATGATGGGGGCCGGCCGTCTCTCGTTGGGCCGCACACCAGACATCGGATTTTGGAAGCTGTGTGGGTCTGGAACCGGGGAGGGATTCACCCCGATTCCAAACTTTGGTGTCTACGCCATCCTTGCGACCTGGCCTGATCTTGAAACCGCGAAGGCGCGGATCGCATCCGCACAAATATATCAAAGATACCGCAATCGCGCAGAAGAGGATTGGACCGTTTTCTTGTCTCCAACCTCTGCGCGCGGCGCTTGGTCCGGCGTTTCACCCTTCAACGTCCAGTCCACGAATGAGGCCGGTCCCCTCGCTGCGTTGACGCGGGCAACGGTCAAGCCACGCATCGCCGCACAGTTTTGGCGACGGGTCCCGGATATTTCTTCGGTGATCGGTGCAGACACCAACGTTGCATTCAAAATCGGCATCGGCGAAGTGCCACTTCTACATCAAGTCACATTCTCGATCTGGCCAGACGCCCAGCGCATGGCCAATTTCGCCCGCACCGGTCACCACGCAGAGGCCATCCGCGCCGTCCGCGACAACAACTGGTTCCGCGAAGAGCTTTATGCCCGGTTCTCGATCCGCTCCGATTTCGGCACGTGGAACGGAACATCACCCCTGTCTGGATTGGACCTGCCATGAAACAGCCCTTCCCGTTCTCTGCCATCGTCGGGCAGGAGGAAATGAAAACGGCGATGATCCTGACTGCAATCGACCCGAGCATCGGTGGCGTACTGGTCTTCGGTGATCGCGGGACGGGGAAGTCTACCGCCGTTCGCGCCCTCGCCGCATTGCTACCTCCCATAAAGCGGGTCGAAGGGTGTCCGGTAAACTCCGAGACTGCCAAAGCCGTACCGGTTTGGGCCGGGTTAGAGACAAAGAAGGTCTCGAAGGCCCCGACGCCGGTTGTCGATCTTCCATTGGGTGTGACGGAAGACCGGGTCACCGGGGCGCTCGATATCGAGAAGGCACTGACGAATGGGGAGAAGGCGTTTCAACCGGGTCTGCTGGCTCGCGCCAACCGGGGTTACCTTTACATTGATGAGGTCAATCTACTCGAAGACCACGTCGTCGATCTATTACTCGACGTCGCCCAATCAGGGGAAAACGTGGTTGAGCGTGAAGGCCTTTCAATCCGACATCCGGCGCGCTTTGTCTTGGTGGGGTCTGGCAATCCTGAAGAAGGGGAATTGAGGCCGCAGCTTCTTGATCGCTTTGGACTATCCGTTGACGTTGCTTCCCCCACATCAGTCGATGACCGCGTCGAAGTGATCAAACGTCGCGATGCATATGAGACAGATCATGAGGCCTTCATGGTCAGATGGCGGGCCGAGGATGCCCTTGTCCGCGGGCAAATCGAAGCGGCACGGGGAGCAATCCACCGCCTCAAGACAACAGACTCAGCCTTGCGCGACATTGCCGCCCTTTGTCTAAAACTGGGTGCGGACGGGTTGCGCGGTGAGCTGACACTGCTCAAGGCCGCCCGCGCGTTTGCAGCATTCCGAGAGGATACTGCGATCGGTCGGGATCACATTCGTGCCGTTGCACCGATGGCACTCCGACATCGGCTGCGCCGCGACCCTCTTGATGAGGCCGGGAGCGGCGCGCGTGTTTCAAGGGCGGTCGAGGACGTCCTGGCGTAATGACTTGGGAGCGTGCCACCCATGCGATCGCGTTGCTTGCGGTCGATCCTGCAGGACTGGGGGGTATCGTCATTCGTGCGCGTCACGGACCCGTGCGGGCTGCTTTCCTCGAAAGCCTGAGCCTCTTGCCATCACCGCAGTCGCGGCTTCATCCGATGATGGAAGACGATGCGATCTTCGGCGGTCTGGATCTGACAGAGACACTGCGTTTGGGACGTTTTGTTGAGCGAGAAGGATTGCTTTCAAGATCGGGGACCATGGTCCTGACAATGGGTGAGCGGTGCGACGCGACCCTCGCAGCGCGACTGTCGGCGCAAGTCGACAAGGGCAAAATGCCACCACTTGTGATCTTGGACGAGGGATCGGATCCGGATGAAGCCACACCGTCCCTTCTGATTGAACGTCTGGCGTTTCATATAACGCTGGACCTTGCGGTTGATCAGATCGGCATACTGCCATCGGATTACGATTTCGCTCAGGCGCGCGAGCGGCTTGATCGGGTCAGAACAAGTGTCGACGCCATCCGGCAGATTACAGAAGTTTGCTTGTCGCTTGGAATCGACAGTGCCCGGGCACCTTTGTTTGCTCTTCGCGCCGCGCGCGCAAATGCCGCTTTGGCAGGTCGTTCGATCCTTTCATCCGATGACATTGAGACAGCCGTTGCCTTCTGCCTGTCGCACCGTGCAGTCAAATTTCCGTCCCCTTCGGAGGACGAGGACCCAGCGCCTCAAGAGACGTCCCCGGACCAATGTGAGGCCTCGGAGCAAATTGAAGGCCCTGACCAATTGGGGCGATTGGATGACCGTGTGCTCGAGGCTGCCATGGCGAATTTGCCTGCAGGATTGCTCGACGGACTGCAGCCAAGGGGAACGCTTGGCGCTGGATCGGGGGCTGGTGCGAAACGAAAAGGCAATCGCAGAGGACGACCAAGGCCATCTCGACCAGGCGTCCTGTCTGGTCGGAACCGACTTGATTTGATCGCGACCCTCAGAAGCGCTGCACCCTGGCAGAAGCTACGGGGCGCAGAAGCGGGTCGTATCAAGGTCAGTCCGTCCGATTTTCGCATCAGACAGTTCGAAGACAAGTCCGACCGCGTCCTGATATTTGCGGTCGATGCATCCGGCTCAGCGGCCATCGCCCGACTTGCAGAGGCGAAGGGCGCAGTTGAGTTGCTGCTAAGCGAAGCATACGCACGCCGCGATCATGTGAGCCTCGTGTCATTTAGGGGTCAGGCCGCACAGACGCTTTTGCCACCTACCCGATCTTTGGTTCAGACCAAAAGGCGTCTCGCTGGCCTGCCGGGCGGCGGCGGAACGCCATTGGCGGCGGGCCTTGTAGAGGCCTTGGCTTTGGCGGAGACCGCCCAGCGCCAGGGCATGACACCCTGTATCGTTTTGCTAACCGACGGGCGGGCCAATATCGCGCTGAATGGCGATGCAGACCGCAAGGCGGCGGCGACTGACGCCGCTTCAATTGCGCGCCATATTCGCAGCCATAAGATTGATACGATTGTCCTTGATCTCGGTAATCGACCGACCCGCGATCTGGAGGGTCTGGCGCATGAGATGGACGGGATGTATGTGCCATTGCCCCGGGCGGATGCACGGCGCATGTCTTCGGCGGTCTCAAGCGCGCTTGGCACGTGACTGATGAAATGGCCAGATGACCTGACGGGCTGGCCCATGGCTCAAGTATCGCGACGTGTCGCATGTCGTCCGCATGAATGGCATGTTCAAGAGGACGGATCCGGGGACACGCTGCTGCTGTTGCACGGAGCAGGCGGAGCAACTCAAAGCTGGCGCGGATTGTTTCCACTGCTGGCCGAGACTCACCATGTCATTGCGGTCGATCTACCAGGGCAGGGATTCTCACGTCTCGGATCGCGGCAC
Organism: Pseudomonadota bacterium; assembly: GCA_038530475.1. Lineage (GTDB taxonomy): Bacteria > Pseudomonadota > Alphaproteobacteria > Rhodobacterales > Rhodobacteraceae > Octadecabacter. The sequence goes on along the minus strand of JBCBCS010000123.1, from coordinate 4,672 downwards.
CGGTGCGGACTACCCCATATGGCCGCAGACCTGTCCAGGCTAATCGCGCAAGAAGATTGGCACATCCAAGCAATCATAGGACATTCTGCCGGTGCGGCGCTGGCTTTAAAACTCGCTCTGGATGACCGAACTGAACATGTCATCGGCATCAACGCGGCGCTGTTAAATTTCGAGGGCGTTGCGGGTTGGCTCTTTCCGATCATGGCGAAGGCGCTGTCAATCAATCCCCTGACCGCTCGGATGGTGGCTGCAACGGCAAACGCCGGATCCGCGCGGCGGTTGCTCGACGGCACCGGGTCAGTCCTAGATGACGAAGGCCGCGCCCTATATCTACGGCTCATGCGCGACCGCCATCATGTCGATGCGACACTTGCAATGATGGCCCAGTGGTCACTGGACCGGCTGATTGCCGACATGTCGACCTGCAAAGCGCGGGTCGATCTGATCGCGGCTGAGAACGATCAAACCGTGTCGCCTGAGGTCAGTGTGGACGCCGTCAAACGGCTTCCACGTGGTCATCTACATCGAGTCCCAGGTCTTGGTCATCTGGCGCACGAAGAAGACGCTGAGAGGATTGCAGAACTGATTAGAGACTGCCTCACTCAAGCGGCCTGACGTTGCCCGTCCATCCATGCATCGAGCACCTCGATCTGATCGGCCGTAAGCCGGAGTCCTAGCTTGTTTCGGCGCCAGACGATGTCTTCCGCTGTCCGCGCATGTTCGTTGTCCATAAGCCAGATCACCTCAGCTGCAGTTAAGGTTGCGCCGAAATCCTGGCCCAGGGCCTCAATACTTTGCGCATTGCCAAGCACGTCACACGCTTCGGTGCCGTAGGCCCGAACAAGACGCTTCGCCCAGAAATCTGTCAGAAACGGAAATTCAGCTTGCAAGGTCTTAACCAGATCGCTCACCCCATCCACAGGAAAGTCTCCGCCCGGGAGGGGAACGCCACCGGTCCAATCGTCTTGCTTGGCCTCGGGGAAGAACGGGACGATCTTTTGGAGCGCGCTTTGCGCGAGCCGTCTGTAGGTGGTGATCTTGCCGCCGAAGATATTCAGGATCGGTGCGCCTGCCTCTTGATCAACTTTCAAAGTATAGTCGCGGGTCGCCGCTGTCGCAGACATTGCGCCATCGTCGTAAAGTGGGCGAACACCGGAATAGGTCCAAACCACATCGTCGGACGAAATGTCCTGTTTGAAGTATTGGTTGGCGAAATCGATCAGATAGTCACGTTCTTCGTCCGTGCAGACCGGTTTCTTATTAGGGTCGTCATGCTCAGCGTCCGTTGTTCCGATCAGAGTAAAATCTGTCTCATAGGGAATTGCGAAAATGATCCGCCCATCCGTGCCCTGGAAGAAATAGCATTTGTCATGGTCAAAGAGCCGTTTCGTGACGATGTGTGAGCCACGGACGAGGCGCACGCCTTCTGTCGAATTCAAGCGAACCTTCTGTTGGATCACATCGCCGACCCAAGGACCTGCCGCATTCACCAGCATCTTTGCAGTGACGACCTTTGTCTTTGAGTTTACCTGATCTGCAAGGGTGATTTCCCAATGATCAGAATGACGAACTGTCGAAACCACTTTGGTGCGCGTCATGATCTGTGCGCCGCGGGCTTCAGCATCGCGCGCGTTCAGGACGACAAGGCGCGAATCTTCAATCCAGCAATCGGAGTATTCGTAGGCCTTCTCAAAGCGGTCTTCCAAAGGTGCGCCCTCAGGTCCGCTCCGCAGATCGACCGTTTTCGTGCCTGGCAGAATTTTCCGACCGCCGAGGTTATCATACATGAACAGCCCAAGGCGGATTAACCATGCGGGGCGGCGACCCTTCATCCAAGGCATCACTATATTCAGGATTTTAGAGGTAGGCGTCGACCCTTCGAACCGCATGTCTTTGTGATAGGGCAAGACAAACCGCATGGGCCAAGATATGTGGGGCATTGCTCGCAGCAGAGTTTCCCTCTCAATGAGCGCTTCACGAACGAGCCGAACCTCAAAATATTCGAGATAGCGCAGCCCCCCATGGAAGAGCTTCGTGGACGCAGACGATGTCGCAGATGCGAGATCGTTCATCTCGGCCAAACCGACTTGCAGCCCCCGACCTTGCGCATCGCGGGCAATCCCGCACCCATTGATGCCACCACCAATGATTAAAAGGTCAAAATCTGTTTTTGCGTCGCTCATCGGGTCCCTCGACTCAGCAAATATTCTACAGAGAACGCCTTAGATCAGCTTCCGTTTCAGAAAAATAACGAAATTCAAAAATGTTCGTTTCTTGTAAAAACGAACATTCGTCCTTACTTGAACCCTATGAATTTTCGACATGAGCAGATTTTGGAGCGAGCGCGCCAGCAAGGAAAGGTAACGGTCGAGGGATTGGCCCGCCATTTCGGAGTGACGCTTCAGACGATCCGTCGTGATCTGACCGAACTCGCGGATGCTGGGCAACTCAAACGCGTTCATGGCGGTGCGATCCTTCCCTCAGGTACGACGAACATAGAATACGAAGACCGCCGACGCCTGAACGACGCCGCTAAGATGCGTGTCGGGCTGCGCTGCGCGGCGGAGATCAAGAACGGTTCTTCGGTCTTTCTTGGAATCGGCACAACGTGTGAGGCTGTAGCCCGGGCGCTGGTGCATCACGAAGGCCTCATGGTGATGACAAACAACCTCAACGCCGTGCCCGTCCTCGCATCAAATACCCGGAACACTGTGATCGTCACCGGCGGGCGCTTGCGGGCGGCAGATGCAGGACTGGTTGGTCCGCAAACAGCCTCAGCCACGCGCGCTTTCAAGTTTGACCTTTCTATTATCGGATGTTCCGCAATCGACGAAGATGGCGATCTTTTCGATTATGACCTTGATGAGGTGATTGTCAGCCAAGCGGTGATTGAAAACAGCAGAGCTGCCGCGTTGGTCGCAGATGTATCGAAATTCAGGCGGCAAGCGCCTGCACGCATCGCATCATTGGATGCAATGTCGCTGTTCTGCACGGACGCACCGCCTCCGTTGTCCACACCGCGAAGCCAAGTCGCAAACACTCGGATCATCGTCGCAGCGGACCCGCGCCGTAACCCCTAAGGAATTACGCTGGCCCCTGCAAAATGGGCAGTGTAAGCAGCCGATCAACTGAACAGCCTCAAGATAGGAGAGCTATCCATGACACCACTTCTTCGCTCCGTACTGAGCGCTGCTGCCATGCTCGGCGCGGCATCTTCTGTGGCGGCACAGGACGTCACTTTGCGGGTTCACCACTTCATGTCGGAAGCATCGGGGCTGCACGCAGATATGCTGGTCCCCTTCAAGGAGAGCATCGAAGAGGCCAGCGACGGCCGGATTGAGATCGAGCTCTTTGCGGCCATGTCATTGGGGGGAACACCGCCCGATCTATATGATCAAGCCGCGGATGGCGCCGTGGACATCATCCTGACCCTACCTGGCTACACATCCGGTCGGTTCAATCGCACCGAAGTGTTCGAACTACCCTTTTTGATGGACGACACCGTCGCAGGGTCAAAGGCTTTCTATGACCTCGTTGAGGCTGAGCTTCAGGATGGCGAGTACGACGAAACGCATATCCTGTCAGCGTGGGTCCACAGCCGTGGCCACCTGCATGCCGAGACTCCGATCCGGTCGCTGGAAGATCTGTCTGGCCTTGAGATGCGTGGCCCAACACGCATGGTGACTGACCTTCTGGGGGAACTCGGTGCAATTCCGGTTGGCATGCCTCTTCCGGCCATTCCGGAGAATCTGTCCAAAGGCGTAATCTCTGGCGCGGCCTTGCCGTGGGAAATCACTCCGTCGATCCGCTTGGCTGAAATGGTGACCAATCACACCGTGATCGAGGAAGGCCCTGCGCTTTATACCGCCACCTTCATCCTTGCGATGAACATCGACGCTTATGAGGATATGCCCGACGACCTTCGTGCGATCCTCGACGCAGAGACCGGCAAGGCGATGGCCGAATTTGCAGGCAACGTGATGCGCGACCGAGATCAGGTGGGCCGCGATGCGGCTGCAGCCAATACGTTCATCGAATTGGACGACGCAGAACTCGCACGCTGGGTCGACGCCGCTGCTCCGGTCTACGACCGCTGGGTCGAACGGGCGACGGAAGAAGGCTTCGACGGACAAGCCGCGATCGATCAGGCCCGGGCCTTGATCGAAGCAAATCAGTAAGCTGCGCGAGGCGGACATGTTTGACCGCCTCGACCACGTCGTAAGACGACTTTGCATCTTTGTTGCGGTCGCGGGCGGGCTTGGTCTGCTCGCGGCGACACTGGTCACCTGCATCTCAATCGCCTTGAAACTGGCACGCCGCGCCATGGAAGCCATTGGGTTCACGCCCGATAACCTCTCATGGGTCCGTCCGATTCTAGGGGAAGAAGAATTGGTACAATATGCGGTGGGCCTCGCCCTGTTCGCCGCTCTTCCTTATGTCATGTACGCGCGCGGCCACATTACGGTCGACCTGTTTCAAAAACGCTTTGGTGTAAGGCTTAACCAGGTTTTGGACTTGGTTGGCGACGTCAGCCTCCTGGTGCTGGCGTGGCTGATGTTCAGTCGACAATGGACCCTTTTATTCAAGCCGGCCCGCCGTGATGATCCACCCTGGGTGGAGGCGTTCCTGGCGCGGGATTGGGCTGAATAAAAGGGTCCATTGTCGACTGAAC